>CAYNNA010000204.1:0-1534 GCA_964398375.1 uncultured Thiothrix sp. | reverse complement strand
TAAATGAACCACAGGGCTGGGTGCGAGATTTTTAGGATGCTCTGAATCGCTGCACGGTTGGAGAGTAATTGCAATGCCTGCTCCATTTCTGCTACCAATGGCTGCATATCGTCCTGCAATGCCAATGCTTCCACCGCAAACGCCAGTGCTTGGCTGGAAATTGTCATCTGATGACGGCGTTCCAACTCCACTTTGAAGTACTGGAAATACAATTCCTGCATCACGTAGTTGGGGATGCTGAAGACTTCACCCGCCAGACTTTTCCTCGTCGGTGAAATGAATCCCATATACGCCACTAAGCTAATGAAATCGTCACGATCGAAGCCTTTTTCAAGATCGAATTTGCGGCGTTGTCGGGCAGTCACTTCACCATTGGTGATCAACTCATCCAGCACATCGAAATTGGCATCACGACTCCCGATACTGAACATGCCAAGGATTTTGCCGTAATCGGAGGCGATATTTTCATCCAGCATATACCGGGGGTAAGAACAATCTTTGCGGCGGAAATTTTTTAGGAAATACAGCACCATATTGGCGTTGTAAACGGTTTCTGTATCGGGGGCAAAGCGGTAGCCGTTGTACCAACGGGTAATGTCTGCCAGCAACGCCTCAGGGTCAAGAGAGCATTCCTCCGCCAACGGTTGCAGCAAGCCCGCCACTTCGGCTTTGGTAAAGCCCACCGCTTCATTGAATGCTTCGAGTAGTGACAGGTTTTCGCCAATGTTAAAGCCGCTGGTCATGCTGTCGAGCATCAGCGGGGTCACACCCGTCACAAATAAGCGGTCAATCGCGCCGCGTTGGGTGGCGGTTTTCAGCGTTTCGTAGAAACTGCGCACGAAACCGCCTTTGCCCACCACGTCGTGAAACAGCTTAAGGTCATCCGCTAACAACGTATTGGCGAAATGGTCGTATTCGTCGATCAGAAACAGGAGTTTTTGCCCTTGTACCGCGCTAAAAAAGGCTTCCATTTTTTCTTGAGGGGAAACCGCCGAGGTCACAGCATCCAGCGCGGCTTGCGGGTAGTGGTAACGCTCCAAGGTGCGGCGTAACGCCAAATTCACCTTGAACGTAAAGGTGCGGTAAATATCTTCCACGCCCCGATTGGTGGCAATGCCGCTGAATTCCATGAACAGCACTTGGTAGCTGCTTTTCAGCGGGGTCGGGTGTTTGCCGATATGCAAATGCCTGAACAATGCGTCAAAGTCCGCTTGGTAGGCGCTGTCGTAATAGTATTCCATTGCCGACAACAACAGACTTTTGCCGAAACGGCGCGGGCGCAGCAGAATTTGGTATCTGCCAGCCTCTTCCAGTTGGGCGATGTACGCGGTCTTGTCGACATACACGTAGCCTTCGCTGATCACTTGCTTGAAATTGCTCAGACCGTAGGGGATTTTCATCGGTTTGCTCGCGGTTTACTGCGGTTAATGAGTCGCAGTTTAGCATACACGGCGGCAGTCACTTCAAATGGGGCAATCAGCACCAGCGATTCAGAGCATCCTAAAAATCTCGCACCCAGCCCTGTGGTTCATTT
>CAYNNA010000203.1:0-1626 GCA_964398375.1 uncultured Thiothrix sp. | reverse complement strand
ATGCCTTTAACTCATTGATCCGTGAATCAAAGGGCTAGGCTCTGAATCGCTGGCCTCACGCTGACCCACACCCCCAAATACTGACGGAAAGCATACTTTCGCCCGCATTCCGATTATAGTTAAGCCTTCACCCCCACAAACCGGCTTGACGATGAAATACCTGATACATGCCAGCCTGATTGCCCTGAGCTTGAGCCTTACAACTGCCAGCCATGCCGCACTGGATCTGGAAGTCCCCAGCATCAACATCCCCGATCTGGGCAATCCCGCCAATAACACCCTCAGCAGCACCCAAGAAGCGTTGCTTGGCATCAAACTCATCCGCGAACTACGCGGCAGTGAACCCATTGTGGAAGATCCTGAACTTAGCGGCTGGTTACGCGCCCTTGGCAACCGCCTTGCTACCCATGCACCCGGTGGCGGCAATTATTATTTCCTGATTGTGAAAAACCCAGAAATCAACGCCTACGCCATGCCCGGCGGGGTCATCGTCATGCATTCCGGCTTAATTTTGAATACGCGCTCGGAAAGTGAATTAGCCGCTGTGGTGGCGCATGAAATCGCCCATGTTTCGCAACGCCATATTGCGCGGATGTTAGCAGAGCGCGAAGGCAATCCACTCATCACAGGGCTAGGCGTACTTGCCGGTGCAGCGGCTGCCAGCAAAAGCCCAGAAGCCACCCAAGCCATTATCACCAGCACCATTGCCACCCAATTGCACCGCCAACTGAGCTTTAGCCGTCAGATGGAAACCGAAGCGGATCGCACCGGCTTACGCATTCTCGCGGGAGCGGGGCTTGACCCGCAAGCCATGTCCTTATTCATGGAAAAACTGGATCGGCGCACATCCGACTTACACGGCGACATTACCCAATATTTGCGCACTCACCCGCAAAGCATCGACCGTTTGAGTGATACCCGCGCCCAAGCCAATCAAATGGGTAAACGCAGTGTCCGCGAAGATAGCGATTACGCCTATGCTCGCGAAAAACTTCGTACCCTCACTGCCCCGAATTCACCTGCTGTTACCGCTGGCGATGCACAACTCACGCAATATGCCCAAGCCGTTAGCCAATTGCGGCGCGGCAATCCCAAGGCTGCGCTGCAAATCTTGGGTACACAATCACGCCAACTACCGATTGCCCTTACGATTGCAGCCGCACTGAATGCAACCCGTCGTTATGCCGAAACCGAAGCGCTGCTCACCCCGCTGGCAAGCGCTTATCCCAGTCAGGAGGATATTCTTAGCCTGTTGGCTGAAGCCTTGCTTGCCAACCAAAAAGCCCCCCAAGCCTGGCAATTACTTAGCCGCACCCAATTGACGGAACAAACCAGCCTAGAATTCCTTGAAATCCGTCAACGGGTTGCAGAACAAGCTGGGCAAGCGGCTGAGGCATACCGTTCTGCCGCCGAACGCAGCATTCGCATGGGCGAATACAAACACGCCCGCGCCATTCTTGAACAAGCCTCACGCCTGCCCGGCAATCCCGCGCATACCAGCGCCCGCCTGCAAGCAATGGCACGCGAAATTGAGCAAATGGAAACCAAAGAAAAACAACTTGACAAATTTTAGCCAAATTACATAAGAATATAATTATATTCTTATTCAACATACTGGTTTCATTA
>CAYNNA010000202.1:0-1663 GCA_964398375.1 uncultured Thiothrix sp. | reverse complement strand
AGGTCTAGTTTACACCGTTTTATCGTATGTGGGGCAAAATGAGAATTGCTGGTATCACGTCCTACCCTTTTTACATGCATTCAATCAAGGCAACTATCAGGAAGCCTTGGTGCTGGCTGAGCGTATTCAGCACTTCAGTTACTGGGGAGAATTAGCCCGCAGCGTTAGTTGCTTTCGTCTGGGACAAACGGTACGTAGCCAACAAGAGCTTCAGGAATTATTGCGTTATAATTCTCAACAGCTAAATACCCAAAATTCTGATAATCGGTCTATTTTCTCACACGAAGCATTAAAAAAAGTATTGCAAACCCTGCAAGAAATCAACAAACTGATGACCTCAAGTTAATACTAAAAATTAATGGTCATGGTGATAAATGCACATTAATTATTAATCGCATATTGATTAATATTATTTATTAATCTTTAAAAAAATTGATTTAATTAATTGTTGCAAACAGCCTATAAATCAACATAGTTTATTATACGCTGAATGGCGGGGATTCTTATGACTGACACATATTCTCATCCTTATGAAAACTGGTTATACAGCACATTATTAATTGCAGTAATCAGCCCTCACTTAGTCGGGTGTAATGGCGGTAGTGCTACGGCGCAAGACAATACCAATACCACAACACCTGCCATCGCTGCTGCGGCTGCTACACCAACAACGACAGCCGCCGCGCCCAGTGTGAACGCGCCCCCTATCGCTGCTACCGTTGTCAGCACTACCCCTACCACTAGTCAACGTTTCAGTCTAGTGGCGAGCAGCGGTCAAGTGGTTAACCCCAGCAGTTTAAACCAAGACAAAACCGTCTCAGTTGGCTCAAGCGGTGCATTAGGAAGGCCAGAAGCCTACGGTGCGGACATGACGCCATTGACGGATGCCGAACTGACTGCGATAAAAACGACCACACCCACCGCAGCAGCACGTATTATTCGTGAATCAATCATTGGTTTTGATAGCCGGTTTCACGTCAACCCCTACGCTTACCCGCAACGTGCCGTGGCACTGATCACCTATAATGGCAGTACGCATTGTACGGGCTGGTTGGTCAGCGCCGATACCTTGGTAACAGCAGGGCATTGTGTACACGGCGGGGGCAGCAAGGGCAGATGGGGAACGCCCAGCGCGTTCAGAATTTACGCCGGTTTTTCAGATGGCTATGCTCCCTATGGTTATTGCCAGCCCCGTGAAATTTATTCCTCTCTCGGCTGGATTACCGCTGCGGATGGCGATGCGGATGTTGGGGTTATCAAACTCAACTGCGCTATCGGTAACGCTACCGGCTATTTCAGTTATTTCGTCGCCGCACAAACTGACAATACAGCGATTACCATCAATGGCTACCCCGGTGATAAAGCGGATGGCAGCCAACAATGGGGCAGCACTGGTGTTATTTTACGCTCAACCCCTGCAAAAATTTATTACGATAATGACACGACTGGCGGCATGAGCGGCGCACCCGTTTGGTTGCAACATGATAAGACGGCATGGTCATTGGGTATCCACACCAACGGCGAAAGCCTGTTGTCACCCGGCGCTAACGGCGGTACACGCATTTCCCAAGATGTATTCGATCTCATCACTGCCGTCAAAGAGCTTCCTTAAGCCACACAATTTAACCGATAGATGAATCCAGCAAGGCGGCGCGTTACAATG
>CAYNNA010000201.1:0-1756 GCA_964398375.1 uncultured Thiothrix sp. | reverse complement strand
TCTGGATGCCGACGGGTAGGCGTTGCAACATAATGCTGGTCTGTAGCAGTGGTGACGGGTATAGGATAGCAGAAAACCGTGTATCCCCCGCTAACCTTCTTCCACCACCCAATCATCCACGCTCTTGAGCGTGCTGCTGAAATTCACCCCCAGCAGCACTTTCGGGCGTGGGTCATCGCGGAATGCCCCCGCATAGTCGCGGTTTTTGATCTGCCGCATCGCCGCTTGTGCGGTTTCATCCAGCTTGAACTCGATAATGTAGATGTGGGCAGGGGTTTTCACCACGCAATCGACGCGAGCATTGCTTTCATTGACTTCCGCCTCGGCAAACTGCCCCAGATAAAAGAACGTCAGGTAAATCAGGCTGTGGTAATACGCTTCCCGATCCTGAATAAAAATCGGGTAGGGGATTTTCTTGAACACGGTCTTGATGATTTCCACCACCGCTTCCATATCATTGGCGAGGAACGCCTTGTGCAATTTTACCACCATTGGCGTGGTGCGGGCGGGTTCCACATGCGCCCATTCCGCCATCAGGTACAGGGTCATGGAAGCCTGCACTTCGTGGTTAGGGTAATCCAGCCGATAAAGACCATACTCATCGCGACCTTTCAGGGTCAGGTAGCCGGTCTGGAACAAGACGGGCGTGAGTTGCAGACGTTCGATGTCGTAGTTGCCCAGTGCGGCTTCCACCACTTCCAAATCATCCAGCCGGTACACCTGTTCGCGGCGCATCAGTTTGGGCAGGAAAGTGGGCGTGCCGGTTTCAAACCAGAAGTTGCGGAATTCTTGCGCCTGAAAAAAGCTCAGGATGGAGAAAGGATTATAAACGGATGTGCGCAAATCCCACGTATAGCCGTTGTACCACTCGCGGATGCGTGCCAGCAACGTGGGACGGTCAAGTTGCAGGTATTGCTCCACTTCGGGCAGGTAGGGAATGAAATAGTGTTCCAGCTCACTTTGGGTGTAACCCAGCAAGCCAGCGCTGCGCCTATCCAGTGTCAGGTCATACAGGTTGTTGAGGTCAGAAAACAGCGACACACGGCTGAATTTGGAGACGCCGGTGATCAGCAGGAATTCGATATGGGGGTCGCTGTCCTTGATGACCGAGTAGAACATTTTCATGACTTGTTGGTTGGCTTTCGCCAGCGGCATGTCGTCAAGGTAGTCGATCAGCGGCTTGTCGTATTCGTCGATCAGTACCACGGCTTTGGCGTACTGCTTGGCGAGCTTTTCCAGCAACTCAGCGAATAGATTTTTCAGGGTTGTGCTGGTGAGTTGTACTTGGTATTCGGCAGCACAGGTGTGCATGGCTTGTTGCAGGGCAGTTTCCAGACCTAGCCGTTGGTAGTCCAATTTGTTGATTGATAACAGGATGACGGGATGTACTTTACCCCAATCCCACTGATTTTCGATCCACAAGCCGCTGAACAGAGCGCGGTTGCCTTGGTAGATTTCCTTGATAGTAGATAGCAGCAGCGACTTGCCAAAACGGCGTGGGCGGGAGAGGAAGAAATACTTACCCTGCCGCAGTAAACGCTGGATGTGTTCGGTTTTATCCACGTAGAGGTAATTTCCCTCGCGGAGTTCGGAAAATGTCTGGATGCCGACGGGTAGGCGTTGCAACATAATGCTGGTCTGTAGCAGTGGTGACGGGTATAGGATAGCAGAAAACCGTGTATCCCCCGCTAACCTTCTTCCACCACCCAATCATCCACGCTCTTGAGCGTGCTGCTGAAATTCACCCCCAGCAGCA
>CAYNNA010000200.1:0-1856 GCA_964398375.1 uncultured Thiothrix sp. | reverse complement strand
AATGCCTTTAACTCATTGATCCGTGAATCAAAGGGCTAGGCTCTGAATCGCTGACTTAGCATGTTGCGCATTTATTTTCACGGCAAACAACTGAGTCACAGCACCACCCAATCCAGCGGGAACACTAAAAAGGTTATCTCACTGTAAAAGCAACACAATCAACTTAAACATCATGGAATTACCTAACAGCGACGTACTCATCCGCGAGTCCATCACCTTGCGCAAGGAGCAGGCAGTATATCTGCAACACCACGCCGAAATTGGTGAAAAATGGGGCGTTCATGCTGGAATCCGCAACAGCCGATACCAAGCCGATTACACCTCACCCACCCTCGCCTTTCAGGAAACCGATGCCGATGACACATCTGCCTCACTGGGGCTGACCTGGCAAGCCACCCCACACTGGCAAGCATTTGCCAGCCGCAATGAATCGCTCGCGCCTAATATTGACATGGATAAATAGGACTGGAGATAGATTTCTAAATGGACGACTCCCACCTCCTCCGCTACAGCCGCCAGATCCTGCTCCCTGAAGTAGACATCAGCGGGCAAGAACGCCTGTTAGCCTCAAAAGTGCTGATCATCGGCATGGGCGGATTAGGCGCACCCGTCACCCTTTACCTTGCCGCTGCCGGTGTCGGGCAACTCACCTTGGTCGATTTCGACACCGTGGATTTAAGCAATTTACAACGCCAAGTGATTCACACCACCGCCACCATCGGGCAACCCAAAGTCGTGTCTGCCGCGCAAGCTGCTCGTGCATTAAACCCAGACATTCAGATTCACGCGGTCCAAAAGAAACTTGAATACCATGAATTGCTTAGCGTGGTTACTTCACACGATGCGGTAGTCGATTGCAGCGACAACTTTCCCACACGCTTTGCACTCAACCTTGCTTGCAAAACCGCAGCCAAACCGTTGATTTCAGGCGCAGTTATTCGTTTGGAGGGACAAATTACCACGTTTGATTTCCGCCAGCCGCACAGCGCCTGCTATCGTTGCCTTTACGATGAAGACGGCACGCAGGAAGACACCTGTAGTACCACCGGTATTCTTGCGCCACTCGCCGGTATTATTGGCAGTATGCAAGCCGCAGAGACACTCAAAACCTTGCTGGATTTACCTACCCTAAACGGGCGGCTATTACTGCTGGATGCGACGCAAATGCACTGGCGCGAAATGCGCTTAATCCAAGACCAACGCTGCCCAGTTTGTGCGCTAGGTCATAAACAATAACGCGTTTATACCGAAATGCTAAAACATCGTCTGAAAATAATGGGTTCAAAAAACCCTTGGGATATATGCTATAAATGCTGAACCCGAATCACACTTATAGCGTCAAACAGACGGTTTTTTTAGAATATTGGAGGTAGGTATGAGCTTCGTCAGTGAATTCAAAGAGTTTGCCATGAAAGGCAATGTAGTCGATCTCGCCGTGGGTGTCATTATCGGCGCGGCATTCGGCAAAATCGTTTCAGCATTCGTGGATGGCATCGTTATGCCACTGTTGGGCTTGCTTGTCGGCGGCGTCGACTTCAGCAAGGCGGCTATCATGCTGAAAGCAGGCGACCCGGCTGCGGTTCCCCCTATTCCTGATTTAGTGCTAGCGTATGGCGCTTTCGTTCAAACTGTTTTTGATTTTGTAATCGTTGCCTTGGCAATTTTCGTAGCAATTAAAGCCATGAACAAGCTGAAGCGCAAAGAAGAAGCCGCTCCAGCACCGGAAGCACCGTCTAACCAAGAAGTTTTATTAGGCGAAATCCGTGACCTGTTGAAACAGAAATAAATCACCTGTTTTCACAAAGATGTGAACAAAACGCATGATTTGTTCACATTCAACCTCTCAGAATACGGTG
>CAYNNA010000199.1:0-1888 GCA_964398375.1 uncultured Thiothrix sp. | reverse complement strand
TTTTCCTGCTTTTTCAAGTCTTTGACATAAGAACCCAATTTGGTGGTCAGCAAGATGACCAGCGGATTCAGCAGCAAAATAAACAACGCCAATTGCCAATGCAACCACAGCAAGATCACCGTTACCCCGATCAGGGTGAGAACGGCAACAATCGCCTTGCCGATGCTGATACCGAGGAAATTGTCGATGGTTTCCACATCCACCACCAGCCGCGAACTGACCGTGCCACTGCCGAGGGTTTCGTATTCGGTCATTTCCACCGTTTGAATATGCCCTAGCAAACGGCGGCGGATGCTGTAGGTAAGTTCCTTGCTGATCAGGGTAAATTCACGGTTTTGCCACACGCCCGCTGCCAGCGCGATTAACCGCATAAGAACAGTTAACACGCTGATGAAGCTGATGTACAGCACCGCACCGTGCCATTCCACAGGGAATAAACCATTCATCCACGCAACGAGCCAGCCGGGTTTATCGAGTAATACCTCGTCAACCAGCAGCGGAATCAACAACGGAATCGGTACGCTAATGAGTACCGCGAAAATTGCCACGAGGTTGGCAATGACAAGTTCCTTGCGGTGGGTGAGCATCCGCTGAAACAGTTCTTGCCATGAATAGGTGTGTGAAGTGCTAGGTGTTTTCATGCGGGCATACTACCCGCAATTTCATGCACAGCAAAAAAGAAAGGCGCTTTGTAGCGCCTTTCCCTAGTTCGATCATGAACGACCGACATAACCGCCGTTATTACTGGCTTTGGGCAATCATGTAATCAACTGCCGCCTTGATTTCATCATCTGATAATGCCGGGTTGCCACCTTTGGCAGGCATGGCGCCTTTACCATTGATGGATGTGGCATACAGTGCTTCCGCACCGGTAGCAATGCGTGGCGCCCATGCTGCTTTATCACCCAGTTTCGGCGAACCAGCAACGCCAACATCGTGGCAAGAGAAGCAGATACCTTTGTAAACTTTCTCACCGTCGATACCCGCAGCAGGAGCGGCTGGCGCTGCCGCTTGAACCGGCGCAGCTTCAGCAGCAGGCGCTGCCGCTTGAATTGGTGCAGCTTCAGCAGCAGGCACTGCCGCTTGAACCGGCGCAGCTTCAGCAGCAGGCGCTGCCGCTTGAACCGGCGCAGCTTCAGCAGCAGGCGCTGCCTCGCTTTGTGCCGCTGGTGCAGCTCCACCGGCTGCTGCAAGATTGTGACCTGCTTTCCCCGTCATATAAACGATAGCATTGGTCAACTCTTCATCAGTAATAGACGGGTCGCCACCACGTGCTGGCATACTGTTAAGACCGTTTACCGCGTTTTTCATCAGACCATCCAAACCATTGGCAACACGCGCATCCCACGCGCCCTTGTCATCAATTTTTGGCGCATTCAACACACCGCTGGTATGGCAGGCTGCACAAGCTGCCGTGTAAACCGCTTCACCGGAACGCGCTTCTTTAACGATAGACTTATCAACCGCGTTAACTTTGCCAATAGGTGCAAGATTGGCTTCTACCGCTGCCACTTGTGCTGTGGTATCGATTTCGCCTTTGATAGAGTTCTTTTCAATGGTGCTAAATAAATTGGAAACCAACACAGCCACCGCTGCGCCGATCAAAACGAGACCACCAATCAGCATTGGTGTAGCCATAGGGTCTTTAGGTGTAGAGTGAGCCACGTGTATCCTCCTGTAGACTGGGCGCTAAACGCCTAACAATCTGTGAATCTTAAAAACATCAGAAAATCATAAACCGACGGATTATATTCAAAATCCCTAATATTCGCTATGTGTCGGCAACGAAAACTTGACCTTAATCATACTAAAAAATGCAATTGTCCGCACTAACACCAGCGATTCAGAGCATCCTAAAAATCTCGCACCCAGCCCTGTGGTTCATTTA
>CAYNNA010000198.1:0-1946 GCA_964398375.1 uncultured Thiothrix sp. | reverse complement strand
TTGGAAATTATCATATAAGCCTTTGAATTACTCACTGTTTCATTAAGTTGAAACAATATTTTATCACAAAGTAAGGGTTATTTTTGCCAGTTTTCGTCACAAAGTAAGGGATAAATTCGCCAGCTTTCGACACAAAGTAGACCATAATAGCATCAATCTTGCCGCCCAACATACTGATCAATCGCCTCCAAACTATACCGACGGCATGTGAATTCTCGGTTTTTGAGGTAGGGGCAGACCCCCGTGTCTGCCCTCTTTGCTTGAAGAAGGGTAGACACGGGGGTCTACCCCTACCGAATCTTCAAATGCCGTGGGTATAAACCCCTGATACGCAAACACATACCCTGCAAACGCCTGTTCCAGCTTCGCCGCCTTGTGCTGCAATGCCGGAATGCGGATACACTCAGGGTTCATTTTCACTTCGCCAACCAGCACTTGCTTGTCCAGATCGTTGACAGCGACTACATCAATCTCATTTTGGTTGCCGCGTTCCCAATAGCTGCCAATCTGGTTGTAATGGCCTGTGCCTGCCAACAGGACGTGAAACAGACGTTCCAATACCATGCCGCTGTAAGTGGAGAGGTCACGTTCCAGAATGCGTTTGATATACGCGAAGTTTTCCGCCTCCACTGCGCTGTTGTTGCGGTAAATGAAACGGAACCAGAAGTTCAGGAAATTATCCTTGATGAAATATTTCTGGACTTTGCTGCCCGGCTTGGCGTTGATGGGTTTGCGCACGGCGATGACATCATATTCATCCTGTAAGCGCACCAGATAACCGCTGACATTGGTGGCAAGGATGGATTCCAGTTCCCCACGCCCAGTTTTCGCGAGTCTCACAGGCATTTTCCAGCCGAATACGTTAGGATGCGCCTTTTGGTATGTTGGGAGCAGATGGCATGGGTTATCAGCGTCGAGCAATGATTTGGGTAACGCTAGGCGTAGCCGCTATCGGGTTAGTGGCTTGTAAGCCCGCGCCCGATACCCCTAAACCCAGCGCTGGCAAAACAAGCTCTGGCGCTGAGTCCGTCACTTGCCCCTCACACCAGTGGGTCAAAGCGAGCAATGGTGTCGAGGTCAATTACGCGCATATCTTTTGCGGCGAGTTGAACAATAAGGGGCGGGTAGTCGGTTTCCATTCGCGCCCGCAAGGTAGTGACCCGCAAACGGTAGCCGAGGTGCGCATTACTCAAAAACCCAATAAGCAGGGAATTTACGCTGGGCAATGGGCGTTGGTCGGCAACAAGGGTGAGGACAAATTTTCCACCTTCTACCCTGACCATTGCACCCCGACTCAAGTGATCAATACCATTGGGTATGCTGCCCGTAATCAGCAAAACTGCCCGAAAAGTGCGCCCAATTGGGCATGGTGCGGGGCTAATGCCCCTAAGCAGGATCAGTCGGATGCGTATTGCCGCAGTGCTGACGGCACACCTTTCCTGATTGCCGGTGCATCGTCGTCTCGTGGCGGTGTGAATACTGCCTTTCCCCTACGCTAACCCGCTGCTTGAGGAGCAATACCGATGATACACGAACACGAATGGCAGCAATGGCAACAACAAGGCGCAGGTTACGCCGCCACCGCCGCCTTTTTGCTGCTGGATGTGCAAACCAACCTGACCATGCTGGCAACCTTGCAGACAGCACTGGACAAGATCCGGGAAAACCCTGCTGATGCTGAAGCCTATGCCATCAGCGGCAACAGCTATTTTGTGCAGTTGCAGCCGCAGGAGGTTTTGATCGAGGAGCTGTATGGTGATGATTATGCTGAGCCTGTCAGCATCAGTTTGGATGCGTTTGGTGAGGCATTGGGGTATTGGCGCGACCGGATCATGGCTGATAGCCATTCAACTGAATCCTGAGTTAAATCATACGTTGCTGGCGTGATTGGTAGGGTGCTGATTCTGAATAATGTCAGAATTTAGAGTAAACTGATTGATTTCACC
>CAYNNA010000197.1:0-1991 GCA_964398375.1 uncultured Thiothrix sp. | reverse complement strand
TCATGGAAAATAATAACGAATAGTAGACCATGCATCACTTCCGGTCACACCCCGTTCTATGGCTTCTTTTGCTTCCGCAAACGTATTGAACAGGCAATGTTGGTTGACCGAAATATCAGTCGCTAATGCGTTGCATGACAGTGGCGAGCATTCCGGCGCGTTGTGTCCCGAAAACGTGGTGACATCAAAGCCTTCAAGGTACTTGTGTACTGGGATTTGTACCTCGGTTACGCATGATGGTTCGGGGGTGAACGTTGCCCATGTGTCGGTTTCTTCGACGTATTCGTACTCATACGCTTCGTAATAAAACAGGGTCGAGTCGCTTAGGTCGATATTTTCAGCCGCAGCGAGGGCTTCGATAATGGCGGGCGAATCGAACAGCCAGTAGCCGTTGTGCTGCCAATAGTTGATGTAATCGGCAAAGCCGTGGGAAATGCAGTTGCTGAGTGAGTAGACATCAACGGTGTTGGCGACTTGCAGCCAATCTGGTTTGATGACAACTTTTTTGTACATATAGCCGACGGGAATCATGGTGGTGTCCTGATGATTTGTGGTGCGAGGATTCTGGGTAAGCGGTCTGTTGAAGCTACGGATTCATTGAGTTTGCGCAGTTTGGTTAGTGAGATTTGAAATTGCCCATTGCTGGGGAGCCTCTTGCCTGCAAACTGTTGCCATATGAGATGCCCCGACCCGTTAAATATTTCTTCAAACGTACCATCTGCGAGTATTTTGATAATGATGGTATGGGTTGGCTGGCTACGAAATCCTACACTGTCGGCTTGCGTGGCTTTGATTTCGACCTCGCGCCCGGATGCGGTAATAGCGTCGTATCCTTTGTTGGAGGCTGGCTGTAACGTCAGCCCGTAAGCATCTGCCACTAGGCATTCGCCAAGACTGCCAACCAAGTGACCATCCGGCGTGAAATGTCGCCCCGGAAACATGTCTTCCAACGCCTTAACAGTCGTGTAAAGCTGCTTGACTAGGGACTGGAGTTTTTGGTGATCAATCATGTGAGGGCTGTTTTTACCTTTCGCTTTGCATCAGGCTGCTGCCGCTACCAGATTGCTCAAGTACCGGATAGATTCTTCCTTGTGCTGCACGAGGATGTCGTCGTTGATTTTCAGCACGACGCTTTTGACCACATCGGTTGTGGTCGGCAAGGATGCCAAGTGTTTGAGTATTTCGATGTCAGCCGCGACATAGCGACCTTTCAGGGACAGACGTTTTTCCGCCTTGCCTGATGCCAAGTCTGTGGAGAGATAATGCCCAAGTCCAACGGGGGACAGCGTTTGGTTGGAAAGGGCGTGGAGGTAAAACTTCACAATTTGCGGCACAAGCGCAGCATTACCGCCTACTTCCACACTGACCAGATTGAGGATGTCGAGCATGTGGGCAGGCAAACGGCTTTCAACTGCTTTGCGTTGCCGCTCCAGCGTGCTACAGATAGCAGGCGTGGATTGGTGGGGAATGACTGTCACTGCACCGCATACATCACAGACACCCGCCAGAATATTTTTGGTGAGGCCGCTACCATCGCTGAACGGTACATCACGCAACTGGTACGTAATGCCGGTAAAGGCTTGGCAGGTTTCGCAGGCTGCTTTGGCTTTATCGCCAACTTTGAGAATTTTCATACTGTTACTGCCGTTATTGGTGGTGGACGCTGATGAATACGCTATCCGGTTCAAGGAAATACCATTTGATGTACCAACCTTGTCCGGCATGTTGGGTTTTCACGATATGGACTTCAACACTGGCATCAAAATGGTGGGGGCTGGCGGCGTATTCATTGCCTCTGCTGCGCCCTAAAATGGAGGCAATTTCCGCAGATGTTACCGCCCCCGTCATCAGCAAGTTTTTGATGTCAATGTTGCTTCTGGCTTCATGCCGGATATTGCCTGTATTCAGGCACTCAATGACTTTCTGCTTCGCATCTTTAAATGTGAATTAAGGGCATTTTCGTAGCTGATTCCAGAAAAACAGAGCGGCAG
>CAYNNA010000196.1:0-2013 GCA_964398375.1 uncultured Thiothrix sp. | reverse complement strand
TTAATCGTTTCACATTTATAACGCAAAACTTTCACATTTATAACGCGGCGCTACATAATCCCGCAAACCCGCCGTGTGTTGCAGTAATTGGCGCACTGTAATACTGCCACCGGATTTCACCCCGTTGATAACATGCAAATCATCCAGCGTATACCCCGGCGGTAACAGCGCATTATCCAGCAAGCGTGACAACGGCGTATCCAAGCTGAAATAGCCCTCTTCCACCAACTGCAACACGACCGTGGCGGTAAATACCTTGGAAATACTCGCAACCCGGAACGGATAGGCGGTAGTCAATGCCTCACCGGCTTGCGGATTTGCCAAACCTTGCGCCCCCGCATAACGGAATTGCTCACGCGGCACATCAAACAATAGCGTGGCACTTACCACATCCGGCTGTGCCACGGTTTGCGTAAGCCAGCGTTCCAGATTGCCCGTCAAGCGATTCGCCAGCGCGGGTTCTGCAACAACACGCGGAATCACGCTGAGTTGTGATTGCGCCACGCCACCACCACTGCCGCCACATCCTGCTAATAACAACGCCAATACTCCCATGCCGATCCGCGCAATGCTGCGCCCTGCTCGTTGTACCATGCTTTTTCCCACCCATTGCCTGCATTAAACATGGGAGGGGTATAGATCAAGGTTAGCAACACCAAGGTCGCGGGCAGCGGCGACGGCTCAAAGCCACCGATAAGCGGCAATAATTCAATGCCACAAATGCTTATGAAAAAACCTGCTATAAAACAAGCAGTGCGGGACAATCTTCACCTACAATAAACCACTTGAACAGGATTAATGGAGCTTACGAATGAACAACACTAATTTCTGGCTAGGCAACGGTTTACTAGCACTCGCCTTGTTGATGTTGATTTTTATGGGAACACTCTCAGAAATGTTCGGCTTCGGGGCGGTTATCGCGTGGATGGGCGTCGCCGCCGCAGGCACGTATTTCATCATGAAAAGCTGAGCCGGGTAAGCACATCTCTCACCCAACAACAGCGCGGAAGTTATCTAGCCCGCTATTGGCTTCACACCAGCGCATTTCGTCTAGTGGGTATGGGCGCTTGCTTTCATTATGATTGGGAGGTTTCCGAACGCACCATTTACCGTGACATTCAGGACGAGTGCTATTAGCCTAAATCGTCCACGAACCGTGTGCCAGACCGACCAATGTCCACTGGTTGCCACCACCTGCATCTTTCAAAACCACCATTAAACTCGTCCAATCCATGCCGTTGTAGGCTGGGTTAGTGCCGGGTTGGTGGTATTCGACGATGCGGTATTGCGTCACCGGATAGCTTGCCAGCAGGTTGTTGATCAAATTGCCTTGCGACAGGAAATCGCTATTGGTGTTGATCAGCGTGACCGTGGCACTGCTGTGGTAGGGGTAATCCCAGACGTAGCGTCCGAAATAGTCGCGGATGTGCAACACAATGGGGTCGCCAGAACCATCCTGAATCCCCCAGTTGCGGGTCGGCGGATTTTGCAGGATGAAATCGCTTTCAAACGTCGTCGCCGTCAGGATCTGGTCGGTCGCTTCCGTCCGGTAATACGGTGAAAAACGTACTCCCGCCGGATCAAACAAGTCAGTGAAAGGCTGTAATCCGCCCGTGCCATTTTGCAGGCCATTGATCGCTTGCACCACGGTATTCGCGGCTTGCAAAGCTGTGCCATTGATAACTTGCGGGGCATTAGGCGTTGTCGAACCTGTACCGGAACAGGCGCTAATGAAGCTGGTGAGTAGCAAAGCCAAGAGTATGCGTAACATGCCGATGTCTCCTGTGATGCGTGGGGCGGAAATCCACCCCTTGCACTTAACTATAGCATAAACCGGCAGCCTAGCCGGTTCCCTCAGGTTTCACATGGGGAGTACACCTTATTAACCCGCTTTTAGACCGAAATGTTCCGCCAATACCGCCGCTTGTTCGTGTGAGGCAAGGGTGCATTGCCTAGTCCCCCCGGGTGCTGATTCTGAATAATGTCAGAATTTAGAGTAAACTGATTGATTTC
>CAYNNA010000195.1:0-2016 GCA_964398375.1 uncultured Thiothrix sp. | reverse complement strand
GCCGTAACGCAGGCTTCTTGCTATACCCTCTCCATACACTTAGAGTATAAGGGTAATATGCCGTTATACTGGCGGTAAAACGAAGGAGAGGGTATGTCAAACATCAAGGGTAGGGGACACTGCCAATCCTGCCAGATTCGGCATTTGAGCATTTTTGCGCAATTGCCACGGGATAGGCTCATCGAAATACAGGCATTCCAGCCGTCTGTTGTCACCTATGCTGCCGATGAAACGGTTTACCATCAGGGCGATAATTCCCTGAATGCCTTTACCTTGCGCAAAGGTTTGGTGAAGCTGATTAAAACCCTGCCTAACGGACGCACCCAGATTGTACGGGTGTTACGTACTGGTGATTTATTTGGTTTCGACGGTTTTGCCGGGGAAGCTTACAATCATACCGCGATTCCCCTGAATGACATTGAAGTTTGCCGTTTACCTTTGATGGAATTGGCAGAATTAAAAAAACAAAACCCCGAAATTGAAAACACCATGATGAAGCGTTGGATCCAGCATTTGCGTGAAGCCGAAGACATGATGCTGGAACTCGGTGCGAAAAAAGCCGCCGAACGCTTGGCGTCTTTTCTGATTCGTTGGTGTGAAAACAGCAATGGTGGTTGGGTGGCTTTATCGCTGTCACGCGCTGAAATCGGGGAATTATTGGGGTTGACTATCGAAACTGTGAGCCGTTTCTTGTCCGATTGGAAACGTCAGGGTTTTCTTAACGAACAACGCGGCAGCATCCAGCTTGAAAATGTTGATGGATTGCGTAAGGCGGCTTGTTCCAGCGGGAGTTGCTAAACGATGAACCGGATGTCCGCAGAAGCTAGTCTTAACCTGTATATTACTGCCGTGCATCCTTGCCCCTATTTACCGGAACGTCAGGCGATGAATCTGTTGGTTGACCCCGGCTACAAGATGACGGCTGAGTTGTATGGGCGCTTGTTGGATAGTGGTTTTCGGCGCAGTGGTGGTGATGTTTACCGCCCGCATTGCCGTCATTGCAGCGCTTGTATTTCCAGCCGTATTCCGGTCAGTACTTTTCAACCCAACCGTTCCCAACGGCGCAATTGGAAACGTAATCAGGATTTGCGGGTGGTTGTGAATCGCAGAGGCTTCAAACGTGAATACGCCACTTTGTACCGGCATTACATTAAGCAACGCCATACCGGCGGGGGTATGGATACGGATGATATGGATACGTTTGCTGGGTTTTTGCTGAGTCATTGGTGTAAAACGCTGTTAGTCGAGTTTTGGGAACAGGAGCATCTGTTAGCCGTGGCGGCTGTGGATGAGTTAAAAGATGGTTTGTCATCCGTTTACACATTTTTTGACCCGTCTGCCAGTAAGTCGCGTGGCTTAGGTACATTCGCGGTACTGTGGCAAATTGAGCAAGCGCGTCAATGCGGTTTACGGTTTGTGTACCCCGGTTATTGGATAGCAGAATCGCCCAAAATGCGTTATAAAATTAATTTCCAGCCAATGGAAGGCTTAGTCAATGGTGTTTGGATGCCGTTAGCGGCGAGCTAGGTTGGGTTGCTTGATATTTGTTCTCTGTTCATCTTTAGTTCATTAGTCCATCTATATCATATATAAATTTTATGATAAATTGTTACTACTGATGGTCACAGGAAACAGACAATGATTAAGACATTTACCCTAAAAGCCATTGACCATGATCAGGCGACCCCGGAAAGTGGTTTAATCGCGTGGCATGTTGTTGATGAAAATAATCGCAAACGCATTGTGAAGGCGACAACTGAGCTAAGCCGTCAAGGTTTCATCAAAACCGTTAAGCCGCATCATGACCGTGAAATGCCGTTAGTTGAATTGCTTTCTTATTACGTAGAAGGTGAAAGTTTTCGTATCGACTTCGGCATGTTTAATGAAACCTTTGGTTACACGCCGCGTGAAGTCTTTGCTGCTACTCAAGCGCAATCGGAAAGCGCCAGCGGTCGCATGAAACAGGGCATTCGCCAACTGTTCCAGGTATCGTTTTGAAAAAGGGCGCATGTTGCG
>CAYNNA010000194.1:0-2025 GCA_964398375.1 uncultured Thiothrix sp. | reverse complement strand
CCGTGAATCAAAGGGCTAGGCTCTGAATCGCTGTAGAATTAGGAATTCATCAGCCTAGAATCACCTTGAAACCACTTACGGTTTTGTCACGAGGTGAATTATGGCAACGCAGCAATACAAGGCTTGGTCAGTCCTCATCATGAGTACGCTGGCTTTCACAGTGTGCTTTATGATCTGGATGATGTTTGCCGTCATCGGCATTCCCATCAAAGAAACCTTGGGTTTAAATGAAACCCAGTTCGGCATTTTGATCGCAACGCCCGTACTCACGGGGTCGCTGATTCGTCTCCCACTCGGTATGTGGACGGATAAATTCGGCGGGCGCATCGTGTTTACGGTCTTGATGCTCTCTACGGTTATTCCAATTTGGATGATTTCCCAAGCAACCCAGTATTGGCACTTCTTGGTGACGGGTTTATTTGTGGGTGTTGCAGGTGGCTCATTCGCGGTTGGTATCGCTTATTGCGCCCGTTGGTTTCCGAGAGAACGTCAAGGGACGGCAATGGGGATTTTCGGTGTGGGCAATACGGGAGCTGCCGTCACTAAATTACTCGCGCCAGTTATCGTGGTGGGTTATGGCTGGACAATGGTTCCGCAAGTCTACGCGGTATTAATGCTGGTCATGGCGATTGTGTTCTGGTTTTTCACCTTCAGCGAACCGAGCCACAAAGTCGACAAATCCGTTACCGTGCGCGAACAGCTTGCCGTGCTCAAAGATCCCAAGGTATGGCGTTACAGCCAATATTATTCCATCGTGTTCGGCGGCTACGTGGCGTTGGCGTTGTGGATGACCAAATATTACATCGGCGAATACAGTTTCGATCTGAAAACCGCCGCATTTTTGGCAGCAGCGTTCAGTATCCCCGGCGGTATTTTGCGGGCAGTCGGCGGTTACTTCTCCGATAAATTCGGGGCGCATACCATCACTTGGTGGGTGTTGTGGGTTTCATTGGTGTGCTTGTTTTTCCTGTCCTACCCACAAACCAGTTTCACGATTCAAACCGTTAACGGCCCTAGCACTTTCTCATTTGGCCTGAATGCCACGGTATTCACCATCATTATGTTTACCTTGGGGATTGTTTTCGCCATCGGTAAAGCGTCTGTTTTTAAATACATTTCTGACGATTACCCCGACAACATCGGCGTGGTTTCCGGCGTGGTTGGCTTAGTAGGTGGCTTGGCGGGTTTTCTAATGCCAATCATGTTCGGCGCATTGCTAGACCTGACAGGTATTCGCTCTTCCGCCTTCATGCTGATGTTTGGGGTGGTGTGGGTGTCGCTGATGTGGATGTATTTCACCGAAGTTCGCCCTGTCCATGCCGATTTGCACGCTAAATCTGTCACCACAACTGCTTAATGC
This sequence comes from uncultured Thiothrix sp., assembly GCA_964398375.1. GTDB lineage: Bacteria > Pseudomonadota > Gammaproteobacteria > Thiotrichales > Thiotrichaceae > Thiothrix. The sequence goes on along the minus strand of CAYNNA010000194.1, from coordinate 665 downwards.
GAGGACTCCTTATGACTGATATTAAAAACTGGGACGTGGAAGACACCACGTTTTGGGAAAGCACTGGCAAGAAGATTGCCAACCGTAATTTGTGGATTTCGATCCCCAGCCTGCTGATGGGGTTCGCCATCTGGTTGATGTGGGGAATTATCACGGTGCAAATGGCTAACTTGGGTTTTCCGTTTAAAACCGAAGAGTTGTTCACATTGACAGCGATTGCCGGTTTGTCTGGCGCAACCCTGCGTATTCCGGCTTCTTTTTTCATCCGCTTGGCGGGTGGGCGGAACACCGTGTTCCTGACGACCGCGTTGCTGATGATTCCGGCATTTGGCACTGGCATTGCGTTGCAAGATACCAATACGCCGTTGCTGACGTTCCAGATTTTGGCGTTATTGTCGGGGATTGGTGGCGGTAACTTTGCTGCTTCCATGTCCAATATCAGCACGTTTTTCCCCAAGCGTTTGCAGGGTACGGCACTGGGCTTGAATGCAGGTTTGGGTAATTTCGGTGTGACAACCATGCAAGTTCTGATTCCGCTGGTGATGACAGTTGGTCTGTTTGGTGCGCTGGGCGGTGATTCCGTGCCACTGGCGAAAGATTCCGGTTGGATTCTGGGCAAGATCACGGCTGGCACAGAAACTTGGATTCAGAATGCAGGCTTGGTG
>CAYNNA010000193.1:0-2029 GCA_964398375.1 uncultured Thiothrix sp. | reverse complement strand
TAGGTCTAGTTTACACCGTTTTATCGTATGTGGGGCAAAATGAGAATTGCTGCAAAGGGTCAGACTCGATTGATTTCGGATAAATTCAAGCGCATAGTAACTCCTCTCATTCAACACTTACCGACTCGGCGGGCAAAAACCCAGAAAATCCGGTTTAGGACAACTCGGCTCAACTCCCTTCCATTTTTGGCAATGCCCAAACGCATCCGCCTTTTCGCAATCGGGGTGTGTTGTGGCACAAGCATTCAGCCCCAACAGGCATAGCCAGAGCAGCAAATGTTTTCCGTAGTGTTTCATGGTAATTCCTCCAGCGTTATCATCAACCGCTTTAGCAACGCCGCGCACGCCATAGGTTGGGTTTGCAGCAAAAAATGCCCCGACTGCGCAATGCGAGTGATTTCCACACGGGCAAAGTACCGCCGTAACTCATCCGCACACCGCTCCGGCACAGCCTGATCATTGACTGCCCGCAAATAATGACAGGGGATTTCCCAGCGTTGCGCCAAGGCAAACGGGCGTGCTGCTGCAATCAATCGCAACCGGTACGCCGCCACGCTGGGCAGCACTTGCTCCCGCACAGGTTTCAGCAAGGCTTGTAAGCGTGCATCAATACCCAACAATCGCAGCAACGACTCAGGTAACGGCAACCGCCACCAACGCTCCAGCGGCAAATGCATCGCCAGTTTCAACAACCACGGATGCGGTGCGCTGGCAAACGACGCGCAAAAAATAACGCTGCGTAACGGGATTCCCTGCTTCAGCAATTCCACCGCAATCAAGCCGGAAAACGATTCCGCCAGCAATACCGTGTCGGTGTCGAACATCACTTGTGCGCGAACTTGTGCCGCCAGTGCTTCCACCGACAGGCATTGATCGGGCGGGTAACAAATGACCTGAACCGGAAATGCTGCCCCCAACGCTTCCAGTAACGGCTGGAACAGCAGGCCCGTGCCATCAAGACCGGGGAGGAGGACGAGTTTTGTTGCCATCATTTACCCCACAAAAACGTTACTCGGTTTGCATCAAGGGCGTAAACACCGCACGGGTCAGGCTTTGCAAGTCTTGCGGGGCAAGTTCGATTTCCAGCCCGCGCCGCCCAGCACTCACGTAAATTGTGGGAAATTGCAGCGCAGACTCGTCGATGAAGGTTTTCAACAGCTTCTTTTGCCCCAACGGACTAACCCCGCCGAGTACGTAACCTGTGGTGCGGGCAACCAGTGCTTTATCCGCCATGTCGGCTTTTTTGGCGTGGGCGGCTTTGGCAATGTGCTTCATGCTGAGCATCGCGGCGACTGGCACGATACCGACAGCGAGTTCTTTGCCATCCAGACTCACTACCAGTGTTTTGAAGACTTGTGTGGGGGGCAGACCTAGTTTTTCGGCGGCTTCCAAACCGTAGGCGGCGTTGTCAGGGTCGTGGGTGTATTCGTGTACCTTGAAGGCGATTTTGGCTTTTTTGGCGAGGTTGATGGCTGGGGTCATTGGGTTAATATCCTGCGCGTTAGTATCCATTGGCGGAATGGTACAGGCTATGAAGTTTATTCTACAATTAGCACAATGGATACTTTGCCCAGAATAATCAAGGAACACGCTATGCACCTCGCCATTCTCACCGCTATTGTGGTCGCCGTCTTTACTTTTCTGATTGTCAGGTCGCTGCGACGCTCCAAGCAGGTTGAGGCTTCTGATAACCGTAGCCAGCACGAAGCCTTCGTCAATGCCGACGAATTCGACGAAATGGTGCTGGAAACTTCCCACAAGACACCTGTGATGGTCGATTTCTATGCCGAATGGTGTGGCCCTTGCCGGAATCTGACCCCGTTATTGTCTAAATTTGCCGACGATTATCAAGGCGCGTTTCTGCTGGCGAAAGTGGATGTGGACAAGAATGAGCAACTGAGCCAGCGTTTTGGCATCCGTGCTATGCCGACGGTGTTGCTGTTTCGGGATGGGAAATCCGTGGAACGTTTTACGGGGGTAAGTTACAGCTCACTTGAAACTTATACATAATTATACTAATATGCACAAT
>CAYNNA010000192.1:0-2030 GCA_964398375.1 uncultured Thiothrix sp. | reverse complement strand
CCCATTGTGCGCGGGCAAATCCCCATAAACACAGGAAAAATTCTGCATCCGTGTGCGTAACAAACTGAAGTGGTAAGCCTCTTCCGCAGCCACTTGTAGCCAATCACCGTAGTAAGCATCCGGTAACTCGCGAAAACGGTAGACCGCATCCAGCGCCAAATTAATCGCATTAAATTCAATGTGCGCAACGGCATGTAATAATGCCCGCCGCCCTTCTGGGGTGCTGAGTTTACGTTGTTTCACATATTTAGGGTGTACCAATTCCGGCTTAGCAGGTCGACCCGGCACTGCAATGGTTTGCACCGGAAAATTCGGCTCGTTATCACGCAATAAATCGCCTTGTTGCCAAGCGACGTAGAGTTGCTGCGCACCGACCAGCTTCTGGTCAATGTCAGATTGCATTAAGCAGGCGTATGCTGCCCGGTAGAGGTTTTGCATGGTAGTTTTAAGCCGATAATGACATCCATCACATTCGTACCCGTCGGCCCTGTATGGATCAGGTCGCCGCTGGCTTCAAGGAATGTACCGGCATCAGCAGCACGTAAACAAGCCCACGGGTCAAGATTTTGGTCGTTACCACGCGAAATAGTGCCACTGTCGACCAACGCCCCCGTGTCGGCTGTCACCCCATCCGTGCCATCCGTACCGGCTGCCAATAGGTAAATAGCATCATCCGGGTTCAGATAAAGTGCTGCTGCCAAGGCGAAATGCTGATTGCGCCCCCCACGACCGGGATTCAAAGGCAATTGCACCGTGGTTTCAGCCCCCCACAAGTAAAGACCGGGCGCACTCTCCTGCAAGTGATCCACACACCATTGCGCATTGACTTCCGCATCGCCTTCGATGAAATCAGGCATCAAATACACTGGCAAATCGGCTGGCGCGGTGGCAGCCATTGCCTCCAACATTTGGCGATTACTGGCAACTATTTGCCAATCAAACGTGTCATGCGGCGCTGGAAACAACAATCCCGAACCAATCACCGCTGGGTCATCGCCGGGTACATCAGACATCAGCAAACAAGAGACCCGGCGTTCGCCCAAATATCCCCACAGTTTGCCGCCTTTAATGAGGGATAACGCCCGTCGCATTGCATTAATGTCACTGATAACTGCCCCATTTGCCAACATTGCCTGAGTAGCCTGTTGCAAGCGTGGCAAACTCCAACCCGCATCCAACACCTCAACCAAACTGGATGTACCACCGGAAATCAGAAATAGCACCGGTTCATTGTCAGGGAGTGTTTGTAAGTACGTCAGCAAGCGTTGACCAGCCGCTAATGACGATTCATCGGGAACCGGATGCGCGGCTTCGACGACTTGCACATGCGATGGCTGTGACACGCTGACGTGACCGTGTTTGGTGATCAGTAACGCACTGTTTATCTGCGTCGTTAAGTAACGACTTGCGCCACTGAACATGGCTTCAGCCGCTTTGCCAAGCGCCACGACGTGGCAAGCCTCGCGTTTACCCTTGGCAAGCAATGCTTGGTAAACAGCCATTTCACCATTGACTGCACTTAAGCCAGCGGCATACATTTCTAATAGCAAGGTGCGATGGTCGGTCATTTTATCGTGTTCATTCCAGAGTGAGTGTGAGCAATAAGGTGAGTGATCTACTATACAACACTTAAACAGCGATGTTCAGCCTCCCCCACAGTGCCACATGACAAGGAAGAGTTTATGCAACATGCACTAATTGTCGAAGATGTGCCAGAAACCAGCCAATGGCTCAGCGATATTCTCACCCAAACCTTTCACAACATACGCACCACGCAAAGCATGACCTGCCAGCAAGCGCGTGACGCGCTAACCAGCCAGTATTTCAATTTAGCCTTGCTGGATCTCAACTTACCCGATGGCAGCGGTATCGACTTAATCGGGTGTGTGCGCCAACGTTGCCCGGATGCTTACATTGTCATCACCACCATTTTTGACGATGAAGAGCATATTCTCAAGGCATTGCGAGCCGGGGCGCAGGGTGCTGATTTAATATAATGTGAATTACGCACAAACATACGCCCCATATTG
>CAYNNA010000191.1:0-2116 GCA_964398375.1 uncultured Thiothrix sp. | reverse complement strand
ATTCCTCCCACCATGCCGCTTAATAGAAGCTGGCATCACTTCCGGTCACACCCGCAGCCAGCCTGCACCGTCAGGGTCTGGTTGCCAAAGCTGCCCGCAAGTTCAAAGCCACCACTAACAGCAACCACAACCTACCCGTGTTTGATAACCTGTTAAATCAGGACTTTACTGCCACAGCCGCTAACCAGAAATGGGTCGGTGACATCACTTATCTCGGCACAGACGAAGGCTGGCTGTATCTGGCGGTCATCATCGACCTGTTCTCCCGCCAAGTCATCGGTTGGGCAATGTCCGAACGCATGACCGCCGACCTCGTGTGTGACGCCCTGCAAATGGCTGTTTTCAAACGCAAACGCCCCAAAGGGGTCATCGTGCATTCCGACCGGGGCAGCCAGTATTGCTCCCATGCCTACCGCTCCCTGCTGCAACAGCACCAACTGCGCGGCAGCATGAGTGCCAAAGGCAACTGCTATGACAATGCCTGTGCCGAAAGTTTTTTCCACTCCCTGAAGGTGGAAGCCATACATGGCGAACGCTTCGCCACACGCGAAAACATGCGGCAAACCGTGTTTGAATATATCGAAACACGCTACAACCGCAACCGCCTGCATAGTACACTCGGCTATCTCAGCCCGGTGGACTTTGAGGCTCAAGCGCTCGCATCTTGAGGTGTCCGGTTTTTGGGAGCCAGATCAGTTCTCTCATGGTCGGTTGCTCCAATAGGCTGCTTGTTCAGAAGTATCAGCATGTCGGGCTGAGATAATGCGGATGATGGTTTCTGCTATTAACCAGCACTATTCCCCAAGTGCCAATAGTGCTTGATGGATAAGACTGTCAGATGCATACATGCCTGCTTCACGAAGGCGATATACCCAAGGTTTGGCCGCTTCAATTAGCCCACGATCTTTGGCGCGTAAGACAACACCCAATGAACCAATCATCTGGAGATTATGGGCATTAACACAACGTCGCGCCATGCGGTCGTCAAGCACTGCCCAGAAATTTCCTGTCAGGCAATGGCTGATAACTTGTGTTTCACCTGCACCCAAATCCCAACGTTCTACACTGGTTGGTACGGGTATGTCAGCGCACCGATAGGCTTTTGCCCAAGCCAATGCTCGACTGGCTGTTGTGTCTTTAGGAAGACCGTCTCTGACTTCTTCAATTACCGCACTGGGGATATAGATTTGTGGTGAGAGTTTTTCAAACAAATCCAGTTGATTGATACGGGCAAACAAGATTAGGGGCGAGGCGTTGATAATCCATGCATCAGACACGTTTGACTTCCTCTAGCAGTTCATCCAATTCGATTTGGATAACGGGGATGCGGCGTTTGGCGAGTTCGTCGATAAAGGCTGCACGGCTGAGTCCGGCTATTTCTGCGCCTTTTTCTTGGGAAATGCGTTGTTGGGCGTACCATTGGGCAGCGGCTTCAATACGCATTTCTTTGAGAAATTCGCTGGGTGCGAAGCGTAGGGCAGAAAATACGCTGTCGGGTAAAGTTAAGTTGAGGGTGGTCATGATGATGCTCTATCTCTTCTAGCCAAGATGATTTTAAGTATATCTCACGAAATACGTCGCGCTAACATCTATTTCCTTTGAATGCCGATGACAAGCTTATCAGGCTGCTAGGTTTTTTGCAGGTACGCCTGTGCGGTTTGGCGTAGGGCTGCGTCGACGCTGACTGGTGGTGTCCAGCCGAGGGTGTTGCGGGTGTGGCTGAGGCCGATTTGTAGGGAATCGCAGAGGCGTTGGGCGATGGCGCGTTTTCCTTTGATTCTTTGGGTTTAAACGCGGTCTTCGCGTTCTGCGATAATGGTTTGGCTCCAGCTTTCAGCGTTGGGGATTGTCGCTTGTTGCATCACGTCACGCAGTGTTTCGCAAGTCTGCTGAATATGCGCATCCGTCAAGGTCGGGTGGACGAGGAACATGAGGCTGGTTTCACCGAGTTCTTGGGCGATGGGTAAGCGTGTGGCGGGTCGCCAGTCGGTGTGGTCGAAGGCTTTTTCCAGATAAACCTCGGAACACGAGCCGGAGAAGCAGGGGATGCCGCGTTGGTTGAGTGTAAGCGGCCATTTCAGCACGTCTAGCCCCCGCGATTTCCACGCCCTAAACT
>CAYNNA010000190.1:0-2155 GCA_964398375.1 uncultured Thiothrix sp. | reverse complement strand
ATAAATGAACCACAGGGCTGGGTGCGAGATTTTTAGGATGCTCTGAATCGCTGTAGGATTCACGCGATTTCCTGAAATACCAACGGTCGCGCTATTATAACAAATGCCCACCGCCACCACAGCGCTGGGCATCAGTCACTCAGAAGGTGCTAATCAAGATTTCTTGTCAGCATCGTCTGCCTTGGCAGCATCACCCTTGCCGAACGGATCAGGGCGTGGGGTTTCATTGGTGGAAGGTGGCAAAATAGGCAATTTAATGTCGGGTTGCTTACCGGTCAGGGTTTTCAAGAAGGCTACGATGTCAGCGGTTTCAGCCTCAGTGTATTTTTTACCTAACTGAATTTGTCCCATGATAGTAACCGCTTCTTCCAACGTCTTAGCCGCACCATCGTGGAAGTACGGGTAAGTCAATTCAACATTGCGCAAGGTAGGCACTTTGAATTTGAAACGGTCAGCATCTTTACCCGTTACTGCTGATAAACCTTCCGCAGGGTTGTCAGTTTTGTACGGTTCAACCGCACCCATTTTCTGGAAGCTTGTGCCGCCGACTGCTGGGCCATTGTGACAAGCCACGCACCCACTGTCTTTGAATAACTTGTAACCGTTCAGTTCTTTGTCATTCATCGCAGTCTCATCACCTTTCAACCAACGGTCAAATTTGGAATCGGGTGTGACCAAGGTTTCTTCAAACGCGGCGATAGCATCCGTTACCATGTCAATGTCGATGGTATCTTTACCAAACGCCATTTTGAACTCTTCTTTGTAAGCAGGAATGGAGTCGAGTACATCAATGGCTAATTCATGCGTGAATGCCATTTCGCCGGGGTTAGCAATCGGACCACCCGCTTGGGTTTTCAAATCTTTAGCACGACCGTCCCAGAACTGCGCCACATTCATGCTGGAATTCAACACAGTAGGTGAATTGATCGGACCTTGTTGCCATTTGTCACCGATAGATGTTGGCAGGTTATCCGTGCCGCCCATGCTCAAGTTGTGGCAAGAGTTACAGGAAATGAAACCGGACTTGGACAAACGTGGGTCAAAAAACAGTTTCTTACCCAATTCCACAACGGCTTCTTTCGGCACGTAAGTGGCAATGGGTTTAATCGGTTCGTCTTTGACCACGCTGGCTTCAACCGCTTTTGCTGGCTCGGCTTTGTCGGCTTTTTCTGCCCACACCGCGCTTGCAACGCTCAGTGTCAGCAACGAAATCACTAAGGCTTGTACTTTCATGACTGTCTCCTACTTTTATAAGTGAATCTTGTAGGAGCCATGTTAGCCTCATGCTTACTCCACCACTTGATACAGGTCAAGAAATTCCCTGCAACATCATAGGGTTTTTAGGTCATCATGATCGGTTTTTTAGAACAACCTCAACGACAATCTCCCGCCAAAGCGGGAGATTTACACTGACAGAGGAAGTCAACGCGGGCGCGTTAAGGCGGCTTAATCAGCCAAGACACGGATAAAATGATGGGTGTTATCAGCGCCACGGCATACCACGATATTGCAATAATGGAACAGGATGCCACTGCCTGTTTCGACATTGCCAACATCACCACCAACTGCGACAAACCCTGCCCGTGGCACACCACAATGGCTTGAGCCTAGTTTGTCATAGGTCGCGGGTTCCAAACTAATCGACTCGTAGTCATCCAAGGTTGAACAATCATAGTGGCTGTCACTGCCCCATAAGCGGCTGACTGCCCGCGCATTCCGCCCTCGGTAAGCTTCCTTAGTTTGCTGTACCAACTGCAATAGCCAGTCAGCATCGGTGGCAGAATCGGAAGAAACATCATCGGCAGCGACAGCATTAGCGGCCAAACCTGCGCCTGCGGCAATGACTGCCACTTTCGCCGCATCCAGAAAACCACTACCCGTATCCACACTGACATCCGGCGCTTGCAGCGATACTTCCGGCAAGTCAACATCGGGTGCTTGCAGCGACATATCCGGCAGGTCAACATCAACCGTTGGGAGACTTATGTCCATGTCCGGTGGGTCAATGATCGGTTTGTGAGGGTCAATGCCGCTCCAATCCATGCCCGGAGTCTTCACTTCCAGCGTTGGAAGTTCAACATCAGGCGCTTGCAGCGACACATCCGGCAAATCAACTTCCGGCATTTTCAGCGACATTTCCGGCAAATCAACATCA
>CAYNNA010000189.1:0-2176 GCA_964398375.1 uncultured Thiothrix sp. | reverse complement strand
TTAAACACCATGTTAGCTGTTTTTTTCTATTTTTACAGCTTAAACGCTGTTTTTCCATAATTAACACAACGGTCATATAACCGTCATTTTGCCGTCATTCCCAAGCCTTAGCCTCAAACCCACGATTAGATTTTGTTAGCGAGAGTTTCATGGCAGGTATTTCCGACGCAATGCGCGATGCTGTGCATCAACATGCCCCCACGTCTTTGATGGGGATGCAGCAACGTTTGTTCAGCTTTTGGTTCAACAGCTTCATCTACAACCAGATTTGGGAAGACCCCACGGTAGATATGCAAGCCTTGCAACTGACCTCGGAAAGCCGTGTGTTGACGATTGCTTCGGGCGGCTGTAATGTGTTGAATTACCTGACCGCAAGCCCTGCGCATATCACCGCGATTGACCTGAACCCCTACCATTTGTCGCTGACGCGCCTGAAATTGGCTGCGCTGAAACATTTGCCGGATCACGCCGCCTTCTACGACTTCTTTGGTTACGCTGATCGCGACACCAATCCGGCGCATTACGAACAGCACATCCGCCCGCATCTGGACGATGAGTTGGATGTGTTTTGGCAAGGTCGCAGTATCTTGGGGCAAAAGCGCATTCACATGTTCCGTGATGGGCTGTATCGGCAAACGCGCTTTGGCTATTTCATGCGCTTCTTGCACTGGATTGCCCGCCGCACTAATTACCAGCCAGAAAAGCTCCTTACCGCCACCAGTTTGTACGAACAGAAAGCGATTTTTAACCAGCACATCGCGCCGTTCTTCGATAATAAATTGGTGAAGTTTTTGGGCAAGCTGCCGATGTCAGTGTTCAGCCTTGGCATTCCGCCACAGCAATACAAGGCGATGAAGGAACAGGGCAATCTGATTGAACAATACCGCGAACGTGTCGAACGTTTAGCATGTGATACCCCGATCCAGAATAACTATTTTGCATGGCAAGGTTTTAGCCACAGCTACGACCATGAAAAGCGTCAGGCGATTCCCGATTACCTGAAAGCGGAACATTACGACACTATCCGCCAGCAATTGGGCAAAGTGGATACGCACCTCGGTTCCATGATCGACTTTCTCGAACAGCAAGCCCCACACAGTTACGACCGTTTCGTATTCCTCGATGCGCAAGACTGGATGACGGATGCAGTCCTCACCCAGTTGTGGACGCAAGTTGCCCGCGTTGGTAAACCGGGGACGCGCATTATCTTCCGTACCGCCGCCGCCGAATCACCGTTGGAAACCGCGTTGCCAGCCGACTTGCGCAGTCAGTTTGTGTACGAAGCCGAGCTTTCCGCGCAATTGTTCCAGCAAGACCGCTCGGCGATTTACGGTGGTTTCCACCTCTACCGCAAGGCCGATTGACGATGGATGCCGCACAGAAAATGGATCAGCAGTACCGTTACCAGCGGTACGTTTACGACTTGTCGCGCAAGTATTATCTGTTGGGGCGTGATGCGCTGTTGGCGGAAATCCCGTTACAGCCGGGTGAAACCTTGCTGGAAATTGGCTGCGGCACGGGGCGTAATTTAACCAAACTGGCTTACCGGCAACCGCAAGCCAAACTCTATGGTACGGACGCGTCGGCAATGATGCTCGACACTGCCCGCGATAATTTGCGTAACACCTTGTATGCGCAACAAATTACCTTGCAGCAAGGCTTGGCAGGGCAGGTCGATCACACCACGTTTGGACTGGAAAAACCGTTTGATCACATTCTGTTTTCATATGTGTTGTCGATGATCCCCAGTTGGCAGGATGCGTTGGAACATACCTTAAGCATCCTCAAACCGGGTGGTTGTTTGCATGTGGTGGATTTTTCCGACCAGCAAACCATGCCTGCTTGGTTTCGCAAGCTGCTGTTGCAGTGGTTGGATTGGTTTAACGTCCACCCTGATCCGGCAGTCCCGGCGTATTTGGAGCAAATGGCAGCCCGTCACCATGACCAATTGCGTATCCGCTACCTGAGTGGGCGTTACGCAGTGCTTGCGCATTACCAGAAAGGGGGGATTCCCAATGACCATCAACCAGAACTTCCGCAAATATCGCAGTATCTGGATTTCTGATACGCACCTCGGTTCTCGCGGGTGCAAAGCCGAGTTTCTGCTCGATTTCCTGCAACACCAGGGTGAGCGCATATAAATTTTAAACTCTTATTAATCAATGAGATATAATTA
>CAYNNA010000188.1:0-2306 GCA_964398375.1 uncultured Thiothrix sp. | reverse complement strand
ATTGTGCATATTAGTATAATTATGTATAAGTTTCAAGTGAGCTGTAACTTACCCTAGAAAAACTGCCCGCCGCCAACAGCATTAACAGCTTGAGTGGCTTGGAAGGTCAGGTGGCGGCAGCATGGTTTGCTTTATTGAGCGAGGTGCTGGGTGAACGCTGGGGGTTCAAGGGGCGTAATCGTCAGCCGCCACGTGACCCGGTGAATGCACTGTTGTCATTGGGGTACACGTTGATGTTGGGTGAAGTGCGTCATGCGCTGATGCAGGCGGGGTTTGATACGGCATTGGGGTTTTTGCATCAGGATTATCCGGGGCGCGAGTCGTTGCCGTTGGATGTGTTGGAAACCTTCCGAGCAAGTGTGGATGCGCTGGTGTTGGCGTGGTTGCAGCATACTCCGTTGGATAAGAGCAGCTTTTATTACCGTGAAAGCGAAGGTTGCCGGTTGAGCAAGGCGAGCCGCCCGCTGTTTTATGCGGCATGGTCGCAGTTGCGCCAACAGTGCCCGCGTCCGTTTGCACCTGCGGATGAGGGCGCGGAATGGGGTTGTGCGAGCTTGACGGAAATCATTAACGGGCAGGTGATGCGCCTGCGTGAGGTGTTAAAAAGCGTGGATAACAAGGGGGACATGGCATGAGTATTTTGGAAATGGCGATGCAGCCGGAAAACTTGGATAAGGCGTGGAATTTGTTGAAAACCGAGCATACGCCTTGGTCAGTGACGGTGGATCGGGAACAGTTGCAGCGTAATTTGATGCGCCATTTGTTGCAGTGCCGTGAGGCGGTGTTGTCAGGGCGTTATCAGCCGCAGCCGTTGCGCCAGTTCACGATGGCAAAACCGGATGGCAAGCAGCGCATTATTTCAGCGCAATACTTGCAGGATAAGCTGGTGCAACGTGCCTTGCTGATTGTGTTGGAGCCGATGGCAGAGGCGATGTTCCACCATGATAGCTACGCTTATCGGCGCGGGCGCAGTGTGCAAATGGCGTTGAGCAAGGCGCGGGAGCGCATCCGCATTGGGCAGCATTGGTTGGTGGATGCGGACATTAGCAAGTTTTTCGATAACATTCCGCTGAACTTGTTGCAAAAGAAGTTGAAAGCTTTCGTGAAAGACAGTGATGCGCTCACCATTATTGACAAGTGGTTAAAACAGGGTGTGCATTCGAGTAGTTTGTTTGGCACATCACGGGGGATTTCGCAAGGGTCGATCTTGTCGCCGTTGTTTTGCAATGTGTACATGACTGAGTTCGATCAGGCGTTGGCGGATGCGCATATTCCGTTTGTGCGCTTTGCGGATGACTTTTTGCTGTTTGCCAATGATGAGGATAAAGCGCATAAAGCACTGGTGTTTGCGGGTAAAAAGCTCAATACGCTGGGGCTGGAACTGCACCCGACCAAAACCCGCGTGGTGCGCAGCAGCCGCAAGGTGATCTTTTTGGGCGAGCCGCTGCCGCAGGTGTGATGGCTTGCATTGGACTAGGGGTAGCTCTATCATCAAGACGTCACGTAAACGAGAGAACTGTCATGTTGGCACGTAAAATAGTGGATGATCAGGCTGGTTACATCACCGAGCAGGAATACTTAGAAGGTGAAAAAGTCGCCGATGAAAAGCACGAATATGTGAATGGCAAGGTGTATGCGATGGCGGGTACAAGCAAACGTCATAATCGTATCGCGGTGAACATTGTGCGGGCACTCCCACTGCAACGGCAAGATGGAACACCATGCAGTGTGTATAATTCTGATGTCAAAGTTCGTGCTGAAAAAGTAAATTCGTATTATTACCCCGATGTCATCGTTGACTGTATGCAAGATGATGCCGATGACTACTATTTGGAAACGCCGTGCTTGATTGTGGAAGTGACCTCTAAATCCACCGAGTGGAAGGATTACGCGGAAAAACTGATTGCTTACCAAAAGTTGGCATCGTTACAGGTCTATTTGATTGTGGCGCAAGATCAGCCGCTGGTAACGCAGTATTACCGTGACGCAGAAGGCGGGTGGCGAGTGGCACGGTTTGACCAGCTCGACCAAACACTCACATTGCCTTGCCCTGAAATGGCGTTGTCACTGGTGGACATTTACGAGGGTGTGACTTTTGAGCCATCCGTGCCGGAAGATAGCTGAAAAGAGTAGCACACGCCATAAGCCTGCTGTATAATAAAGCCCAATGCACACGCTGAGGCGTTTGCCGCTGTTTGACAAACTGCTGCCTTAAATTTGCTGAATATTCAGTCTAATTGTATTCAAACGCCGTGAGCCAAAATGCTAACTCTGAAGTACCGATTTGATGTCAAAATTCATACACC
>CAYNNA010000187.1:0-2423 GCA_964398375.1 uncultured Thiothrix sp. | reverse complement strand
TCCGCCACAAGTTGCAAACCGCATGGCAGCAACGCGGCGTCATTGCCGCAACCGCCATCCACTCCCGTGCCACTCACTATCCGACGGCAACCATTGGCGCTGGCAGTCTACTCACCGCTGGCAGCATCCTCGGCCCTGATGCCAGCATCGGTGAAGGTTGCATCCTCAATCACAACAGCGTCGTAGAACATGATGCCATCATCGGCGATTTTTGCCACATCGCACAAAACGCCGTCGTCAGTGGCGGGGTACATCTCGGCACACAATGTTTAGTTGGCGCGGGCGCAGTCATCCTGCCTTATCTCACCATCGGCAATTATGTCACCATCGCAGCGGGTAGAATCGTCACCCACGATTTACCCGATAACAGCACGTTTCCACCCACTCTGTGATAATCATCACAGACACCAATTAGTCCAGCTTATATAACAACAATCAGTTTATTGTTGGGCTTAACAGGGGAATCACCATGAACTTACGTCACACCTTAAAACGTCAATCGGATTTGGCTTTAGCCCTGCTGGCGAGTGCTATCCTGCTCCTCCTTGGATTAATCGTCGCGCTGTTGGTACGCCTCACCTCCCCCGGCCCTATCCTCTATTGGTCGGATCGCGTCGGTGAAAACAACCGTATTTTCAAAATGCCCAAATTCCGCAGTATGCGTACCGATACCCCCGCCGTCGCTACACATCTCTTGAAAGATCCCAAAGCCTGCCTCACCCCAATAGGCGGTTTCCTGCGCAAAACCAGTTTGGATGAAATCCCCCAACTGTGGAGCATCCTCAAAGGTGACATGAGCTTTGTCGGCCCCCGCCCTGCCTTATTCAACCAAGACGATTTAATTGCCCTGCGTACCGAACGCGCCGTCCACCGCATCCCACCCGGTTTAACGGGCTGGGCGCAAATCAACGGGCGCGATGAGCTACCTATCCCCCAAAAAGTCGCGCTGGATGCCGAATACCTGCAACGTCAATCCTTCTGGTTTGACCTGAAAATCATCTGGCTAACCGCCCTCAAAGTCATCCGCAGCGAAGGGGTCACACACTGACATTTCACGGGTATGGAAACACCCAACAACAACCCGGTGCTGGCTACTGGGCAACCGCCCCCGGTCGTGAAAAAAGTCTTCGTGCGCGAAGGCACCAGTGCGACAGGCGAAGCCACCATGCCAAAATTCACCGGGAGCTGAGTTCCTGCTATACTGGGCAGAACTCAACGATGACAAGGAAGCCCACCATGCAAGCCGTCGCCTCGCTCCGCTATGGGGTCATTTTCAAAAAAGCCTTTTCCCAACCCGATGTGTTTACCGCTTTTGTCAAAGACATCCTCGGCATCGACATCATCATTGATCACGTCGAAACGGAAAAGTCTTTCCCTAGCCCAGTGGGTAACGTCAACAACCACTTTGACCTGTTCGCCGAGGATAAAATCAACCGGATTATCGTCGACATCCAACATCGCCGTTACCCCGACCACTATCACCGCTTTTTGCACTACCACTGTGCCGCACTCCTCGAACAAGCCGTCAGTTCCCAAGACTACCGCCCCGCACTCGCCGTTTACACCATCGTCGTATTGACCTCTGGTGATAAACACGGGCGCGACATGAGCCTGATCGACTTCGACCCCAAAGACCGCCACGGGCAGGGTTTGGGCGAAATTCCCCATAAAATCGTCTACCTCTGTCCTAAGTACCTCAACGATGAAACCCCGGAAGCGTGGCGCGAATGGCTACTTGCGATCAACGACAGCCTTGACGAACAAGTAGACGAAACGCACTATCACAAGCCATGTGTGCAGAAAGTTTTCGCTTCCATCCAAAAAAATACCCTCACCCCCGAAGACCGCGCCCGCATGAAAGACGAATACAGTGAAGACCTGTTGCGCCGTGAAGAATGGGAAAAAGGCATAGCGAAAGGACGAGAGGAAGGAGCAAAAATCAAAGCATTAGACATTGCCAGCAACCTGTTGGACGTGCTGGACGACGCCACCATTGCTAAAAAAACAGGCTTGACCGTGACAGAGATCGCACAACTGCGCCAAGGGAAGCGATAAGCAAGTGATTTACCTCTACGGTGCAGGCGGACACGGCAAAGTCGCCATTCACACCCTAATCCAACAACAAAAACGGAAGCCTAGGCACTCATTTACCCCCGGTGTAACCATCGGCACAGGTAGCCTGAGGTCGGCAGCATCGGTCACATCGGCGCATGGTCATTCTGCCAAGACAAAATTATGACTACTGGCGGCGGCATGGTCACCACCAACGACCACACCCTCTGGTCAAGCATGTGGAGCTACAAAGACCACGGCAAAAGCTGGGAAGCGGTCTACGAACGTCAACACCCACCCGGTTTCCGCTGGCTACACGTAAGCGGTCATTCTAGCACGTCGAAGACATCGCCAAATAAATCCGAGCGCAA
>CAYNNA010000186.1:0-2444 GCA_964398375.1 uncultured Thiothrix sp. | reverse complement strand
TTAATTATTGTTCAACCACATTTCCTATTGATAGTTTTACTTATCAACTGGAAAATGGTGAAAAGGAACAGGTGATCGCATTAGGTTTTGCCAGTATTTACCGGCACAGCAGCTATCAATACAATGCTGCCTGGATACAGCATGAGACTGCCAGAGCCTTTCAGTTTTACGCTTTGCGTGATATTGAGCCTAGCGAGGAAATTAGAATTAATTACGCTATGGGCAAAACGGGCTTGAAAGAACTGATCCCACCGCGCAAAGTCGAAGTCAGAGAAAGCCCAAATAAGGGTTTTGGTGTATTTGCTATTGAAGATATTCATGAAGGTGAGGTAATTGAGGATTGTCCAGTTAAGCATTTGGGTGAGGAATTATCAGTTGGCAATGCTTTTGTCGATTATCGTTTTAATTACCCTAAAGGGGTTGGTTCTAAGAAACGGGTGCTGACGATGGGGTTGGGTGGGGTATTTAATCATGCCGATGATAATAACGCTTATTGGATAAATCATCCGCATCTGGAAAATGTCTTTCGTTTTATAGCTAACCGTCATATTGCTGTTGGTGAAGAGGTGTGTACGTCCTATGGCGGTAGTGGTTATTGGGAAGGACAAAATATAGAACCTGTTTGATGGTAATTGTTCATACCCCGGTGAGGAACCTCAGCCATCGAGTAAGTATTATGAATACAAATCCAAAAAAGCAACTGTTCAAATTCCTCTAAAAGAACCTCACCCCCCTCTCCTTGACAGGCGAGGGGCTAATAAACGCGACGTTTTCTCTCCCTCTCCTGTCAAGGAGAGGGAGCTGGTATTGAGTGACTGTCTAGCGTTTTTCGTGCAAATCTTAGGTTGTTTTCTAGGCGTGGTTTTTGATCGTCGGGTGTTTGAGGGTTATCGAGAAGCTTCATCAGCATGTCAATGGCTTGCTGTGCTTGTCCGGTGTAAATGGCGCAGATAGATAGCTCATCGAGAAATTCCCAGTGATAAACACTAGGGTCGAGAAAAAGTATGTCATCTGGTAGTGGCGTGTCTTTTGCTGTCCAACCGAGTTGATACCCCAGTCGATAATGTTTGTTAATGCGGCAAATCCTGACCGCTTCGCATAATGCTTCTAAACGTTGGGGACGGTAATGGTATGCCGTGACGTAAGCATCCAGTACTTCCAAAAGGGGGTGATCTAACTTGGACTTATGATGTGCAACTTCCAGTAGTGAGTAATAAACCTCTTCGTGCCAACCGCCCATCGTTACACGCTTTTGGTAGTGGGTGAGCGCTTTTTCAGGATAACCGGCATCGCGGTAACTTTGCGCGAGATAAAATTGGTAACGGTCATTGTGCGGCTCAGTTTCTAAGGCTTTTTCTAAGATGCGGGCATCGTCTAGGTATTTGTGGGGGTTTTGGCTTCTGGCGCCATCTGTCGTGCTGTGTATTTGGCAATCATCGGCTAAATTGGCACTGGTATAGGGCAGATGGCAGTAGAGGTATTCGTGCAGTACACCTTCCCAATACCAAGGTAGGGTGGCGTTAATTAATTTGGGGAAATAATATGCAATTCCCTTGCGGTGCATTTTGATGAGATAGCGATCAGCCGCTAAGTTACTGAAGCGATAACCGTCTGTTTTGATGAGTTGGTCATCGGCATCCATGATGAGTATGTAGTCGGCTTTGCCGAGTGCTTGTTGTAGGGCAATGTTGCGGTTGTATCCGAAGTTCTGCCATTCATTTTCCAGTAGAATGCCGTCGATTCCGTGTTGGGCAAAATAATCAGTAATGAGTTGCTGTGTGCCATCGGTCGAGCCAGTATCACTGATTACCCAGTAATCAATCAGGTCTTTGACGCTATCCAGACACCGGGTAATGACTTTGCTTTCATTTTTTACAATCATGTTTAAGCAGATGCTGGGTTTTTCGATCATTGTTGCAGCTCCTTAAGGTTTTAGTTTTTGGGGTATCAGAGAAAAGCCCACCAATGGCGGGCTTTTCTGTTGGGTGAAAGTGGTAGTCCTCCTAGGAGGCTACCACGCGTTATCCGTGGATAACGTCAGGCTTATTTCACCTTACCAGTCAAGTCCATGCCTTTTTTCAGGTCAGCCTCGAAGGTGAAGGAGCCGTCAGCGCCCTTGGTACTTAAGGTGAAGACTTTGCCGTTGCCGTCATTGTCTGCCAAGTGACCGTACCAGCCGTTGTACTTACCGGAGCCGCCAGTCGCTGTCAGTGTGCCGTCAGCTTGCTTTTGTACGCCAGTCAAGTTGATGTCGCCTTTGGAAGTCCAAAGTGTAGCGGTGCTGCCACCGTTCCAGATGAACTTAACATCGGCGTTGCACCCGTCAGTGGTTTTACCCATGTAAGTACCAGGTGTGACCATCGCTGGCATACCAGGACCTGCCGGACCAGTAGCACCAGTAGCACCAGTAGCGCCAGTAGCGCCAGTAGCGCCAGTAGCTCCAG
>CAYNNA010000185.1:941-2477 GCA_964398375.1 uncultured Thiothrix sp. | reverse complement strand
TAATGTTGCACAGAACTTGTTAACAACATCAAATAAGGCATAAAATGATGCCTTATTTGATGCCAAGGAAAGATCACTATGCGCACGACTCTCAACCTTGATGACGACTTGTTACGCCAAGCATTTGAGCTGACCGGCATTACCGAAAAAGCCGCCCTACTCCGTGAAAGCCTAAAAGCCTTGATCGAACGTGAAAGCGCCCGCCGCCTCGCCTTATTAGGCGGTTCTGAACCACAACTCGAAGCCTCGCCACGCCGCCGCACCACGGAAGAAGCACTATGATTCTGGTCGATACGTCGGTCTGGATTGATCACCTCCGTGCAAAAGAAGAACGCCTAAAGCTACTCCTGCATGAAGTACAAGTCTGTATGCATCCAATGGTGTGGGGTGAACTCGCCTGCGGCAACCTGAAAAACCGCGTAACCCTGTTGCGCTTATGGCAAGGTCTTCTCACCATCACCCAAGCCACCCATACCGAAACCATGTACTGTTTGGAACAACGCAAGCTAATGGGCAAAGGGATTGGCTATGTCGATTTGCATCTGTTAACGGCGGTACTGCTTTCACCCGGAACACAACTCTGGACGCGCGAGAAACGTCTGCGGGAAATTACACTTGAACTAGGTTGTGGCTGGCAAGAATTTCACTAACAATTGCGCCATTACCCGATGCCCAACAACGTCGCAATCCCCAAGGTAGCAAAAATCGCCGCAGCAATGCCATGCACCAGCTTCAACGGCAAATTGCTGCCCATTTTATCGCCCAGCAACACTGCCGGAGCATTCGCCAGCATCATCCCCAACGTTGTGCCTGCCACCACCCAGAACAAAGAAGCGTATTGTGCCGCTAACGCCACGGTCGCAACTTGGGTTTTATCACCCATTTCCGCGAGGAAAAACGCCACCACCGTTGCGCCAAAAATCCCATAATGCGTCGCATCCACTTTCACGTCGTCGTCATCCAGCTTATCGGGGATCATCATCCACACCGCCATTGCCAGAAACGACAAGCCCAAAATCCAGCGCAACGCCTCCGCCCCCAGCACTGTCGTAACCCATGCACCAACTGCACCCGCCAACGCATGATTCAGCAAGGTGGCGACCAAAATCCCCAAGATAATGGGAATCGGGCGGCGGAATTTTGCCGCCAACACCAGTGACAGCAGTTGGGTTTTGTCGCCAATTTCAGCGAGCGCAACGATACCGGTTGAGACTAAAAAAGCTTCCATGAATTACCTAAGTAAATGTTCGTAACGTTTATCCGTCAGCGTCTTCATAAACGCCACTAACGCATCCACCTCCGCATCCTTCAGCGCGGGTGCTTGAAATTCCTCTTCATCCAAAGCCAGATGACTATCGACTTCCGGCACATCCCACGGCTTGCTAGTTTCCGGGTTGAGCGTGCGCTGCGCATTATTAAACTTTTCGTAAAACAATACAACGGTACGCAAATCGGCAAACACCCCATTGTGCATATACGGCGCAGTCACGGCGACATTGCGCAAGGTGGGTACTTTGAATTTACCCGCCTCTAAAC
>CAYNNA010000185.1:0-931 GCA_964398375.1 uncultured Thiothrix sp. | reverse complement strand
AGCGACGCTGGTATTTAGCGGCGTGCCTGCTACCCGCGTGATTGGTCGGCACGCCCAAATTGTGGTATTCGTAGTTGCTGAAGGTTTCACCATCACTGCCCGGAAAAGTTTTTAACTGATGGCAACGGTTGCAGTTGGTGAATTGCTGAGAAAAGAATAACGATTCCCCCAACGATTCCTGATCCGTCAGCTCCACCTCACCTTTGAGGTAACGGTCGTATTTGGAATCAAAGGGCGCGAACAGGTCAGTTTTTTCAAACTCACTCAAACTTTCCGCCATTGCCGCGTAAGCCGTTTCCGGCGTGTCGAATACCTTTTCCCCAAAAAGCTGTTTGAACGCGCTGACGTAATCCTGATTTTCCTGCAAACGCGCCACCACGGCGGCTTTATCTGGCATACCCATTTCCACCGGATTCAGTGGTGGTCCACCCGCCTGCCCGGCTAAATCCTTCTCGCGCCCATCCAGAAATTGCCCACCAATGTATTTACCGGCTTTGTTTTGGTGAAAATCCGGGCTGAATTTGGCGTAAGTTGCTGTTGGTGCATTCCGATCCCCTAAAGACTTGCCATCATCTCCCAGTGACACGGCTTTGCCCACTGCCGTGCTGCGATTATCCACAAACCCGTGCTCAGGATTATGGCAAGTGGCGCAAGATTGCGTGCGGTTTTTCGACAGATTCACGTCAGAAAACAGCTTTTCGCCCAAGGCAGCTTTGGTATTCAGGGGAGGGTTTGCGGCAATGGCAGTTGATACCAAGCACAATAAGCAGAAAAAAAGAAAGCGCATGGTGTAGATGTCAGTGATTGTAAAACCTGCAATATAAATGAGAATGTTTTACATCACAAATGATACAAGTCAAACTAATGGCATTGAACATATACCAGTGGTAAATGAGAACTCGGTAAAGTTACACTATCCGCCGATACTTTA
>CAYNNA010000184.1:0-2533 GCA_964398375.1 uncultured Thiothrix sp. | reverse complement strand
ACGCCGCTTCCGCGCTCTTATCCAGCTTGAATTCGATCACGTAAATGTGCGTCGGGGTTTGCACCACACAATCTAGCCGCCCGTCGTTGGTATTCACTTCACTTTCGGTATACAGCCCCAAATAATGAAACACCAAATGAATCAAACTGTGGTAATAGCTTTCCGCCTCCTTGATGAAAATCTGCGAGGGAATGGTTTTGAAAATGCTTTTCACCAGCTTAATCACCTGTTCCAGATCATTCGCGGCAAAGGCGCGGTACAAGGAAACTACCGTCGGTGTGCTGGTAATGGCGTCATCGTGGCGCATTTCCGCAATCAAATACGCCAACATCGCGGCGCGGACTTCGCGGTTGGGGTAGCCGAGGCGATACAAACCGTATTCCAGCTTGGCTTGTATCGTGAGATAACCCGTTTGGAATAGCACCGGCAAGACTTGCAGCTTTTCGATGTCATACGCCGAAAAACCCATTTCATCGAGTTCGACCTGATCCACGTCTAGCCTATTCTGGGCTTTCATCAGTTTGGGGAGGAAGGTAGGTGTACCCGTTTCAAACCAGTAATTACGAAATTGCCCATCACTGAAAAAATTCAGGATTGAAAAGGGGTTATACACACGGGTGTACCCGTCCCAACTGTAGCCGTTGTACCAGTCGCGCAGTTTTTCGAGTAATTCGGGGCGGGTCACGCCTTGGTACTCTTCCGCTTCGGGCATGTAGGGGGTGAAATAGTGCTCCAGTTCTGCTTGGGTGTAGCCGGTTAATGCAGCGGCGTGACGGTCAACAGTCAAGTCTTTGAGGTGGTTCAAGTCCGAGAAAATCGACACTTTGCTGAATTTGGATACGCCCGTAATCAGCAAAAATTCCAGGTGGGGGTCACTGTCTTTGACGACAGCGTAAAAGCTTTTTATGACTTTTTGATTAATCTTTGCCTGCTGGATGTCGTCAAGGTAATCAATCAGTGGCTTGTCGTATTCGTCGATCAGCAGCACCACTTTGCCATTACGTTGCGAGAGTTGCTTGATCAGTTCTTCAAACATGACGGCAATGCTTACCTGTTGGCTGTAAGCCACACCTAGCTCTTCGCCTTGTGTGGTCAGTTCTTGGCGAATCGCTTGTTCTAAGCCCAATTCGCGGTAGCCGATGCTGCTGAACGAGAGGTGGATAACGGGATGTACCTTGTTCCAATCCCACTGATCATCAATCCACAAGCCTTGAAACAGTTCACGCTTGCCCTCGTAAATGGCGCGAATGGTGGAAAGCGTTAGCGATTTGCCGAAGCGGCGCGGGCGTGACAGGAAGTAATACTTGCCGGTGCTAATCAGGCGGTGGATGGGTTGGGTTTTATCCACATACAACATCTTGCGCGTGCGTAACTCGCTGAAACTTTGGATGCCGATCGGTAAGTTGGGTAAGTTTGCCATATTGCTCACGCCTATTCAGGTAATGTGCCAAGTATAGCATGACAAGCTTGCCAACCTCGCACCACGCCCACCTCTCCTCAGGGCGACCGCATTTGACTTTTTAAATCACTTTAAAATCAATAGATTGATTACTTTTAAGACATAGGCGCATTAATTATATCTCATTGATTAATAAGAGTTTAAAATTTATATGCGCTCACCCTGCACCTCTCCTTTACACTGCGGTTTTTGCCAACCACAGGGGAAACCATGACCACTTACTTTATTTCGCGCCACCCCGGCGCGGTCGATTGGGCAGAATCGGAAGGCTTTCACGTTGACCATCGCCTGAATCATTTCAATCCCTGTATCGTGGAGCCGGGCGACAGAATCCTTGGCACGTTGCCGATCAATCTGGTGGCGGAAGTGAATGCACGCGGCGGCACGTATTTCCACCTGACGTTGGAATTGCCTGCGGATGCGCGGGGCAAGGAATTGACGGCGGACGATATGCGTACCTACGGGGCGCGGTTGGAAGGGTATGCGGCACAGAAACATTCTTGATTAAAAGTATAGCTTTAGGATTCGTTTTTACTTATAATGGTTGCCACAGGTAACAACGTTTACCTGTGTTTTTTGACAACTGATGTCCCTGTATTTGCTAGAAATATAGTCTTTAAGTATCCAAACGACGTGAGCCAAAATGCTAACTCTGAAGTACCGATTTGATGTCAAAATTCATACACCGCAAGTTGTTGAAACCAAAGCGTTTCCGACGAACGGCGGCGTTTGAATACCGCCCTGTTTGAAAAGGGATTAAGACACGGTATAGAGTACGTATCAGACCAAGAGGTAAGTTTGAATACCGCCCTGTTTGAAAAGGGATTGTGACTACTCAGTTTCCTAAAAAATCAGCTATGCTATCCGTATGAACCAACTTCCACGCCCGACACGAGAAAGTCTCCAACAGTTAAGCCACGCCGATTTGGTGGAGCTAGTATTGATACTGTTTGACCGCATTGATCAGTTGACTGCTCGCGTGAATGAACTGGAAGCACAGGTCAACAAGAACAGTAAAAATCAGCGATTCAGAGCATCCTAAAAATCTCGCACCCAGCCCTGTGGTTCATTTAT
>CAYNNA010000183.1:0-2797 GCA_964398375.1 uncultured Thiothrix sp. | reverse complement strand
TTGACCAATATGGGGCGTATGTTTGTGCGTAATTCACATTATATTAAATCAGCATCCGATAAAAAGTCCCGCGAAGAGCCTGCTCAATAACCTGCATCTGTTGTTCCAAGCTCGCGTTCACAATACCCAAGTCTGACTCTAGGATGCAACCATCCACTGCCACCTGATCATCGCCGACCACTTCCAGACTAGTAAAACGATGCGGAATCGCATCCAATTGCTCTGAAATGGTTGCCTGCATCTGCGGGTGTACCCGCACCAACAACTTATGGCTGCCACGCACTAATTCCAAACCACCCAACACTGCTTGCCGAACCCGCTCTTCCTGATCAAAACTGTAAAGCACTTTGCGAACCGCATTCGTCACCAATTCCACCAACTCGCCTTCCAATGCCGTCAGGGTGTCG
The DNA here is from genome assembly GCA_964398375.1 of uncultured Thiothrix sp. Lineage (GTDB taxonomy): Bacteria > Pseudomonadota > Gammaproteobacteria > Thiotrichales > Thiotrichaceae > Thiothrix. The sequence goes on along the minus strand of CAYNNA010000183.1, from coordinate 2,390 downwards.
TTGACCCGCCCGGTGAATAACACCATTTTTTCGGCTGCTTCCTGATTGGCTCGTTCACGCCCTTGTTCCAAACCCCGTTTAATGGAACGCCCTAACGCCACCGACATAATTTCTTCACGTTGGCGGTGGCGATGTTCCAAATCGAATGCCAAGCGCTCATAGGCGACTAATTCCTCATAATCTGCGGCTTTCAAGACTTTCTGACCGGCACGTAATTGTGCCTCTACCGGCTTAATTGAAAAGAATTTTGCCATCTCGGCTGACCCCCATTTTGATTTCTATTGCCACTTTTTGTACTAATACCGCGCATTCAGCAGCTTGCGTTTCCAGTGCATGCCCCGACTTCGCGTGACGCTTCCACAACACATAATATTCACGTTCCAGCTTGTAGACCAACCGTTTCCAGAAAGACGGCGGATAACCGGCGAATGCCGCCCGCAAACACAACATTCCCGCCAACACAAAGCGCTTTTTCAAACCGATAGGCGTGGGAAACTCAATTTCTGCACTGATATTGTGTGTCAACAAAGGCGCACGTTGTTGCACAAAACGGTATAAATCATCACCCAACACCTGCTGGGTTTTAAGCAGATCATCGCGGGTCACAATCCGGCGCAATAACTGAAAGTGGAACATTGCCCCAAGGTACAACACCAATTGCCCCAATTCTTGCCCACGCCATAACGCCAGACGCGTTAAAGGCTTGCTAAAATCAAAAAACACACTGTCATGCAAACCCAAGCGCTGCATCATGTGCCGCAATAAACGGCTCTCGCCGCGCTCCTGACCTAACAACGCCTGCATGACTTTGCCATCTGGCATGGTTGCCAACCAACTGGGATGAATATACGAATCCGGGCGAAAATTAAAGCGCCACACCGCTTGTGAAAACTCATCTGTCATATCGAAATGATTGGAATGGTGATAGTCCATTTGTTAAACAACAACCTATAAAAACGCTAACACCTATTATTCACAGCACTACCCCAAAGCCTCAGGCATTTCAGACTAGACCGAAAATTATGGCGACATAACGCATATCAAACATGACTATCAAGCAACGAAATATTTGATTGTTAATGATGCCAATATTGATCTAATAACAGGGCGGATAAATTATGTTCACATCAAGCGAGGGCAACGACGTATGCGCAACAACTATTTTAATACCCTGATAATGGTTTTTCTAAGCGGCGGCTTCACACTGACACTACCCGCCAATGCCGACCCACTCACCGAGGGTGCTTATGAAGCTGTGATTGGTCTGGACAGCCGCTATGCGGTGAATCCGTATGCTTACCCGTATAATGCAGTAGCACGCATTACTTATGTCGGTAACGAAAACGTTTGCTCTGGCTGGCTGAGCAATGCCAATACTTTAGTAACCGCCGGACATTGCGTGTGGGATACAAGACTTAAGACTTTCGCGACTATCGACAAGGTATACCCCGGTTATGATGGCAACCGTAGCGCACCACTCAACGGCGTTTGCAACATCAAAGCACAATACACACACCAAGAATTCATTAACAGCGAAAACCCTGCATTCGATATAGGGGTTATTAAACTCGACTGTTCCAACCAAAACTTACAGCCATTACCGTATGCCTATCTACCGGCAGGCATTGACTTTAAAGGCGTAAGCGTAACCGTCAGTGGCTACGCTGCTGACAAGTCAAGCGCGGAATGGCAATGGGCGGGGCAAGGCAAACTGCTAGACTACACGCCTTCACTCTTAAGCTATGACACAGACACGAATGGCGGCATGAGCGGCTCCCCCATCTGGTTAGAAGCGGGCAACGGCAAACCACCACTCGTTATTGGCATCCACACCAGTGGCTATTCAAGCAACGGCGTAGGCACAAAAAATGCGGGCGTACACCTTACTGAGAGCCTGATGGCAAGCATTAAAGCCGTGGAAGCCCAACCCTAAAACGCTTAACGATAGCCCAATCCAGTGACTTGTTTGTGCAGCTTGGCATTTTCATCGCTTAAATGGCGTACCAGAAAATCCAAGCTGCGCACCACAAATTCCAGCAAATTGGTGGCGATATACGGCTCTTCAATGCGGATCCGGTTATACATCTGACGGTTAATTTCCAGCAAACGCACCCCGCTGCGCCGCGCTTTCAAACGCACGGTACGCGGCTGGCGGTCAAAGAAAGACATTTCCCCCACCAAACTGCCCGGCTCCAATTGTCCCACTTCAAACTCGCGTTCACCATCCACTTGTAATAATTTGACCGCCCCACCGATGACTAAATAAAAGCGGTCACTGATTTCGCCAATATCCGCCACGATTTCTTGCGCACCCAGTTCACGCGTGCGGGTGTAACGTAAAAATCGCACGACTTCATCATCGGTCAGTGCGGCGCAAAACTCCGGGCAAG
>CAYNNA010000182.1:0-2821 GCA_964398375.1 uncultured Thiothrix sp. | reverse complement strand
GGGCAGCACCCGACATCGCTGAAAAGCAGTTACCAAGTGCTGTTCATGGAGTTCAGCGGAATTGAGACTGATCAAGGTTATGCTAGGATCTACCAAGATTTTGACCGTAAAATTGCCCATGCACTGCAAACATTTTTAACGCGCTATGGCTACCCTGAAAGCACCTTGGCAGGGGTGGAGCGCGAACCTTCGCCACAGAGCAAAATGGAGTATTTTTTCAGGATTATTGCGGGGCAGAAAATCCTGTTGCTGATTGATGAATACGACCATTTCGCCAATGCGCTGTTGTCGCAAGACCTCCAGTTATTCCAAACGGTGGTGGGTAAGGGCGGCTTCGTGCGCAGCTTTTACGAAACCCTCAAAACTGCCACCTTAACCGATACAATTGACCGCTTATTCATTACTGGCGTAACCCCGCTGATGCTCGACAGCATGACCAGTGGGTTTAACATTGGTGAAAATATTTCTCTGCATGAAGATTTTAACAATGTGGCAGGTTTTACCAAAACTGAAGTGGAAAGCCTGATTCAGCCGTTAGTGGAGACGTGTGGCGTGGATGCGCCGCATCTGATGGCAGATATAACCCGCTGGTATAACGGCTACCGTTTTCACGCCAAAGCGGATCACAGCATTTACAACGCCAATATGGTGCTGTATTTCGTGAAGAATTTCCGTCTGAAGGATTGCAGCTATCCCAAGCAAATGCTGGATGAAAACATTGCTTCTGATTACGGTAAAATCATGGGCATGTTCAGCATTGGCAACCGTGGTGTTAATTTTGCCGTTCTGGATGAAATCCTCAATACCGGTGAGGTGACCGCGCTGCAACGGCGCAAGTTTGATTTTGCCAAAGGCTTTGACCGTGATGATTTTATTAGCCTACTCGCTTACATGGGGTTCGTGTCTATACAGCGTGAAACCTTCACGGGCGAAGTGTTCAGCATCCCCAACCATGTGATCCGTGAGCTGTATTTTCAATATTTCAAGGTGGAGTTAGAACGCCGCAACCAGATCAGTATTCCTAACCGTGCTTTGTTGCTGGCGGTAGAAGCATTGGCATTGCAAGATGACATCCAGCCGTTGGCAACAGAAATGCAGCGCGTTGAAGTGGTTAAAGTGCAGTAGTTGAATAGGGGGTGGCGAATTCGTATGATGCAGCCTACTTAAGGAGGAAATGATAATTATGCAATCCATCAGCACCGAACAGCCGTTTACTGAGTACGCCGTGCGTCAGGTCGAATTTGCCGATATTCCCAAGTGGTTACGCCAAGGGGGGCAAGACATTGCGGCTAACCCGTGGTCTAGCCTGTTGTATGGCATTATCTTCGCGCTGGTAGGGGCGGGGATGAGCATCCTGTCAGCCAACAACCCCGGTTTTTTCATGGCAACCGCAGCGGGTTTCATGTTGTGGGGGCCGTTCCTGGCATTGGGTTTGTATGACCTGAGCCTGCGGCGTGAACACGGTGATCCGGTCAATTTTTTGAAATCAACGCTGGCGTTAAAGCGTAATCCGGTCAATTTGCTGTTGTATTCGGCGATGCTGGGGGTGCTGGTGTTGTTGTGGCTGCGGATGTCTAGCATTGTGCTGGATATTTTCCTGCAAGATACGGCAGCGGCAGAGCAACATAGTTACATTGGCTTTATGGCGGCGTTACTGGGTTCAAAAATGGGTTGGTTATTCACGCTGTCATTCATGTCGGTGGGATTGTTGTTCGCGGTGGTGTCCTTCGTGACGGGCGTGGCGACTGTGCCTATGTTGCTGGAACGCAAGGTGAGTTTGGTGACGGCGTTGAATACCAGCATTCGCGCCATCCTCACCAACTGGAAAGTCATGCTGGTGTGGGCGGCGACCATTGCGGTGATTATTGGCGCGGGGTTGTTGCCGTTCAGTCTTGGGCTGATCATTGCCATGCCGCTGATTTCGTATGCCAGTTGGCACGCTTACCGCGATATGGTTGAGCCTGTATAAGGCTAAGACGGAACGGGGAGGGCTATTCCGCCCCGTGCATAACTTCCGTCAGCGTCAACCCTGCTAGTGAGCGGATGCTGCGGGCAAGAAAGTAAAACACTGCCAGCATCATCAGCATGGAGGGAATCGCAATCATTGGGTAACTCATCAGTGTCAGTTGCCCTAATTCTTCATTGAAAGCCGCCGTGCCGCTGGGGCTGGTGACAATGTAGGTCGCGAGGAAATAGTTCATGGCTGCGGAAAAAGCGAATGTTCCGCCAAATAGCCAGTTTGCAGTTTGCAAACGCTGGTCGAATTCGCGCTGAGTTCCCCGAATCGCCAGTTGTTCCTGTATTTTTTCGACGTGCAGCAGGCGTTGGTTGAACAGCACGGTGCGGATCAGTGGATACTTCGTGTAAGTCGAGCCAATCACTGCAATCCCCAAAATGGCAGGAATCGCCGCTTCCTTGACTGCCAGCCATTGCGTATCCAGCTCCAGCAAGCCAATACCGCCGGTCAGTAATACACTCACTAAGCCCAATGCCGCGAATAGGTTGATTTTGCGGTTGCGTATCCAATCAAAGATTCCCCAGCCTAGTGGGAATGACAGCGCCAGTATCAGGGCATTCGTTGTACCCAGTTGTTCTGGGGCGCTGAGTTTCATCAGAATGAGCGCAGGAATCACCAAAGTGAGAGCGACTTCGAGTAATGGGTTGGATTTGTGTGTGTTATTCATGGCAAAGGTATTAGCGTTTCGTGTCAGCCGTTATTCGTGGGGGCTATTAGAACAGGAATAGGGGCATGAGGGAATAAAACCGTTTAAATGTGAATTAAGGGCATTTTCGTAGCTGATTCCAGAAAAACAGAGCGGCA
>CAYNNA010000181.1:0-2911 GCA_964398375.1 uncultured Thiothrix sp. | reverse complement strand
AGCCGAAGCTCGCTTTTAGTGTTCTCACAATCCCGTGTATTGCTTAAGCAGCAAGCCACTCTTTATAAGCTTCCATGTCTTTTTCCTGACCAGCAGCATAGCCCGCTTCATAGGCTTCAGTCAGACGCTGCTCTTCACGCATTGGGTTGAGCAGGTAGCCACCTTGCCAGCCTTGCAGGAACTCAGGGTCAACGCCTGCTTTTTCCATTTCTACTACAGCGTTGTAATACTGCATATTCATTGTCATGTCCTCTCTAATCAAAAATGAAAATAAACCAAACGTGATGCCTCTTACGCCGCAGCACGCAATGTTTCCAGTGCCTTACCGCTATTCAGCGTCGCACGTACCGCAGCAGCGGCTTCCTGTATCGAACCGTAACGGCCCAAATGCGCCAGACAGATCGAGGCGGAGTATACCAGACTGTCGTACATCAAACCTGTTTCGCCACCCAGTGCAGCCATACCCATTGCCGCAGCTCTTGCTGCCAAGGCATCGCTGTCAACTGTGGTTGCAATCTCGTCACCAATCATCGGGGCTGCGGGCAAGTCATCCGGTAACGGTACTGCACGCACGTCGGCTTGCAAGCCAAACTCTTTAGGGTCAAGGTCACGCTGCTGCGCTTCACCCTTGTCGTAGTAGTAGAACAGCTTACCCGCTTGTTGCAGCGAAGGAATCACCCCACCCTCAACACCGCGCACAAACATCGCACTATCAAACCCTGACTGTCGCGCCAATGACGCATAAATCGGTGGGTAGGCTTTATGTACATACCCGCCCATGCAATGGGTTTTTACCCGCCCGCGAATCGGCCCTAACATGGTTTCTACTGTGGTCAACACCTGACGTTTAATCATACGCTGACGGATAGGGATCAAATCATGCAACCGTGGGGCAAATTGGCGTTGATCGAGGTAAGTCCAACCAATTCGTTCCAATTGCGCCACGGCTTCTGCCGGGGTCAGATTCACATTGATACCCGCCGCTTGCAACACCTTGTGGTGAGTCGCCCCGAATTTTGGTCCTACTTGTTCCAAGCCATGCAATACCGCGTGTACACCCATACTGGCTAGTAGCACCGGCACAAAGGTAGAAGCGGGTACGCCACGTGTATAACCGTCATATGGGTCAGACACATCGAGGATTTCATCCACTGCGGCGGTCTGAATCACGGAGGTATCCACTAATGCCTGCAAGGTTCCCCGGTTTTCTTCGTCGGTTTCCCGTTTCATTCGCAAGGCAATAAAATAAACCGCCACCTGCACCGGGTCAGCGTCGCCACTTAAAATGTGGCGCATCGCATAATACGCATCCTCATAACTCAAGTCCTTGCTGTATTCAGGGCCTGTTGCTACTTTTTGAATGCATTGGCGCATATGCAATTTTAAATTGCGTTCATTTATATCAGTCATCGTGGCATTTTCCATATCGCGGAAGTTTAAGAAGCGCGTCCCTGTTTCTGAATATCCCTCTAGGGGTAACACTGACACCCCGGCGGGCTATTTCAGAACACAGACCAGAATGCGCTAAGATTGAGACCCGATTTTACGTTCAAGGAGATTCCCATGTCACAAACCGATAATGAGTCTATGGATTTCGCCAGCGGTATGGCAGCATTTGAAGCCAAGCACTTTTCCCGCGCCATGCAAATGCTCTCCCCATTCGCGGATCAAGGCGACAAGGTAGCACAACACCTGTGTGCCATTATGTACCAAAACGGTCTCGGCACGGTTCGCAATGACGCGAAAGCGTTTACATTGATGAAAGCATCAGCAGAGCAAGGTTATGGTTTAGCGCAACACGGCTTAGGCTTTATGTATTTGGAAGGTGAATGTGCGGAAAAAAATGGCGAAGAAGCTGCCAAGTGGTTTCGCCAAGCCGGTACACAAGGGCTGCAAGGTTCACTAACCACACTGGCGCTGATGTACCAACAAGGCAACGGTGTTCCGCGAGACCCAGCAGAAGCCAAACGCCTCTATAAACTCGCTGGCTTCGATGATCTAGGGTAAACACCAGCCAAAGCTGAACCATAAATTAAGCCCCATAATTTTTTATAAATCAATAAAATATAGAAATTAATAAAATTAATGAATTAAGTACTGATTCAGCCCAAACCCGTAAGATGCACGGCATGGATGACGGGCACACAACAACAACAAGAAGCCTTGGCTAACGATGGAACTGTTATGAGAAAGCCAGTCGGTCTGCACGTTAAGTACGTACAGCCGACCACTACCTTAACCATCTGAGCGTGGGTGAGCAGACCCTTAACAGATGAGAATCATAACAATAAAGCGTTTTTTGCAATGTGTGCCGAGCAATAAGAATAACAACAAATGCTCGGTTTTTCTTTTTTCCCGACGAAGTGTATTATTTTAATACAACTCTTAAGCGGCTTGCACCGCAATTTGCCCCGCTGTATGCGTTACTCGGTTTTGACTATCCACATACACCAATTGTGGCTTATGCAGATTAGCTTCCGCCTCGGCAAAACTTGCATACGTGCAAATAATAATCAGATCCCCAGTGCTTGCCTTGTGTGCCGCCGCACCATTGATTGAAATAATCCCGCTCCCCGCTTCCGCACGAATGGCATACGTGGAAAAGCGTTCGCCATTGGTAATATTGTAAATATGCAGTTGCTCATATTCACGAATATTGCCAACACGTAACAAATTATCGTCAATCGCACAGGAACCCTCGTAGTCCAACTCAGCATGAGTGACGGTAACACGGTGCAGTTTGGATTTGAGAAGCGTCAGCTCCATTAGCGATTCCTCCGGTAACAATCAAGCAGCGACTCTGCTCAATACTATTATGATGTTTCTGTTAATTTTTTCAATGTTAAGGGGATATTATCAGCAATTCTCATTTTACCACCCACAACTCAATCTCGTCGGCTTGATGTCGTCG
>CAYNNA010000180.1:0-3024 GCA_964398375.1 uncultured Thiothrix sp. | reverse complement strand
GTCTGTGTCGAATGGCGATGGGGTTAGGATAGCATTGTTTGGCGCGAGACCCCAACGCGGCAATTGACGGGATCATCAAATGGAAAATCCTTGTCTGGGTAATGCGCCGCATCCGAAGACCGCGTGTGCCTGAACAGAGGATTAGAGGGAACTTACATCTGTGACTGCAAATAGTTTTGCAAACCAATCTTGTCAATCAAACCTAACTGCTTTTCCAGATAGTACGCATGGTCTTCTTCCGTGTCGGACAGTTGCAAACGCAGCATTTCACGGGTGACGTAATCGCCTTCGTCTTCACAGATTTTCATCGCCGCTTTCAATGCGCCCACAACGTGGTATTCCAGTGCCAAATCATTTTTGAACATACTAGGCACATCGCTGCCCACATTCAGGTTATCCTGATTGTTCAAATCCGGCACGCCTTCGAGGAACAAAATGCGCTTGATAATCGCATCAGCATGGCTGCTTTCTTCCTGACGTTCATGCTCGTAATGCTCAAACAACTTGGTTAAGCCCCAGTCGTCGCACATGCGTGAATGAATGAAATATTGATCACGCGCTGCCAATTCACCTGCCAACAGGGTTTTCAGCACGTCAATAACGCGGTCATTTCCTTTCATGATTGCTCTCCTTATGCGTTCATCATGGATTGTAAATAATTGGGCAAACCAACATTGTCGATCGCCCATTGCTGGGATTCGAGCCAGTCGATTTGCTCCTCTTCCTCTTCGAGGATTTCTTGCAGCATGTCGCGGCTCACGTAGTCTTGAGCCTGTTCACAAGCCGCAATCGTGGCGCGTAATTCAGCAGCGACCTCATTGGCGAGGCGCAAATCGTTGGCAATGATTTCCGGCACATCTTCACCGATATACAGCTTGCCGAGGTCTTGCAGATTGGGCAGCCCTTCCAGAAACAGGATGCGTTCGATCAGTTCATCCGCCTGTTTCATGGCTTTGATGGAACGCTTGTATTCATGTTTGTTGAAGCCATCCAGACCCCAATTGGCGCACATGCGGGCGTGTAGAAAGTATTGATTAATCGCGGTTAACTGGCTGCGTAATGCCAGATTCAGCGAACGGTTAATGTCGGGGTTTCCTTTCATCGCTATCTCCTAATAATTGGTGTGATTTATTTCCGAGGAAGTCCATCTTACCGTTCAGCAAACCTTGGAGCAATTACATATTTTCCTTGTGTAACAATAGCTTATTTAACAATTATCAAAATCATTCCCAATAACAACAATTTTACTTGCCAAATCAAATGAGAATCAATATTATTATAAGCAAGTCGTTCTCCTGTTACGCAAGCCACCTCTCCTGTTAGCCAGCGTGTTTTTTACACCCCGATACCAGAGGATTGGTTATGACTTACCTGCACTCCATTTTCAAACCCAAGGACATGGCGTTGACACTGGAAGTGGATCGCGTCATCCGCAACCGCCGCACACGGAAAGTGTTAGGTCACTTGCATTCCCCCGCCGTTATTCCCCCCAGTTTCACCGCAAAAGTGGAAGAAGCCGTGCGCATCGCGGGTTGGGCACCGTTTCACTACCCCGCTAACAAGATTCACCGCCAGACTGAACTGGATTCGTGTGTGCCTTGGCGTTTTTACGCGCTGGATCAAGCCGGTTGTTTGACCTTGGCACATTGCCTGCTGGAGAAAAATTCCGGAAACGTGACAGAAGATTCTACCATTATCCGCATGTTAGCCGCTTCCGGTTCGGTGGTATTAAGCACTTGGCTACCCGAACCAGATCACAGCCGCAAAGCCGAGCACATGAATGAAGAACACCTCGCGGGTGCTGCTGCTGCCGTCCAAAACCTGTTGTTGGCGGGCGAAGCCCGTGATTTGCAAACCTATTGGTCTAGTGGCGGTGTATTGGCTTCCAGTGAGTGTTTCAAACTGTGTGGCATCCCCACAGAACAAAAACTATTGGGTGCCATTTTCATGTTCCCGCCACCGTCCGACAGCACCGCTGACATTCACGAAGGCAAATTACGCAACCAACGCAGCACACCCGATAGCTGGCGCACGTGGGTGTCATTGAGCAAACCACAGGAACAAGCCGCATGAACCCGTATCCTTTCCGTTTTGGCATTGAACACGAAGTCGCGTTTTATCGCACCGATGGCAAATTTGCCGACTTCACCAACACCACGTTTGAAGATTTCCAGCAAATCGTGGATCGCTTACCGGAATACCCCAGCGACGCGGAATGTTTACGCAGTGGTGATGCTGGTATCCGCCGCAAACGTTGGTATATCGAGGGTTATGAACGTTTCAGCGAGGATGGCAACTTGCTCACTTGCGTACCGAAAGGTATCGAAATCCGCACTACTATCCACCCCAGCATTCAAGGTGCGTTGAACGAATTGCAGGACAGTTACACCCTGTTGCGGGAGATGGCAGCACGGTATGGTTATCGCCCCGCACCCGTGAGCTTTAATCCAGAACAGGTAAAATTCACCCCTACCCCACCACTGAATGCCTTTGAGCGCGAACAACAACGCCAAGAATCCCCCGAAGAACGCGATACTGCCCACATTCCCATGTTGACCTATGGCCCGGATTTGAGCTTATCGCGGGTCGGTATGAACAGCGCGGCAATGGTGGATACTGCCAGTAAACTGACTTACTACAGCCCGTTTATTGTGCCTTTTAGCTTCAACTCGCCATTTTATACAGGGGAAATCTGGTCGGGCTTGTCAATCCGCACTTGGAAACGTACCGGCGCACGCCCTGCTGTGTTGGTTTTCCCACCGGACACGGGGCATTTGCTGCAATCCAACCCCACGCTAACCAAAGCTCCCCGGCATCCGGCGGAAGCCGGGCGGATTGAATTCAAAGCGTTTGATTCTTGTGCGGATTTCAACCTGTATGCGGCATTGTTTGCGCTGCTCAAAGGCTTGGTGCTGGATGACACCCTACAGGGGCGGGCAATTGTGCCGAATGCCCACCAGCATCAAGTCGCAGCGATGCAGGCATTCGACAACCCGTTGATCTTCAAGTTTGCTTGGCAAGCCC
>CAYNNA010000179.1:0-3024 GCA_964398375.1 uncultured Thiothrix sp. | reverse complement strand
ATAGGTCTAGTTTACACCGTTTTATCGTATGTGGGGCAAAATGAGAATTGCTGGTATTCTTCCAACGGTACTTTGGTATCACGCCCGTCGCGCTGCATGATGATGAAATTACCGACGGCATCAATCTGGATGTCCTTGCCGTCGGTGACTTCAATAATGGGGGGCGCATTGCCGCCACCACCACTGCTGCTGCCGCTGGACGGAGCGCGGGTAATGAAATCCGTGCCAAACAGTTTTGTGACACCCGTGTAGTCATACAGCCAGAATTTGTACTTGTGGGTGGCTTCGTGGATACGCGTACCACGCCCGACCATCTGATAAAACAGGATGGAGGATTGCAGATAGCGGAAAAACACCACCGCATTCAGCCGCTCAATATCCACACCCGTTGCCAGCAAGTCCACCGTGCACGCGATGAAACAGCGTTCCCCAGAGCCGCGCATCGGTTCGATCAAATCAGAACCGTAAGTGTTGGTGCATTTGAAAGCATAATCAGCTTTCGGGGTGCGCTTTTGTTCCTTGCACCACGCGCTGTACAAGTTGCCCATCTGTTGTGCCACCCGGTCGGCATGGGCATCACTGGCGCAGAAGATGATGACTTTCTGTTCCGGGCCACCGTGCAAGCACAGTTGTTGGAACAAATCTTGGCACATGGCAGCAATACGCTTGGGCTGGAACAAATCGCGCTCAAAATGGGTATTGGCGTATTCCGGTTTTACGTCGTCTTCGCTGACTGCTTGCCCGGTGCGCAATTCGACAGGCTTTGCCTCCAGCACCTCTGCTTGTTTGAGCGTCTTGTCATCATCCCGTACTTTGCGTTCGACCACTTCACACGCCGCCAACCAGCCGTCTTCTTGCGCTTGCAACAGGCTGTATTCGTACACGGGTTCGCCAAAATATTGGTGGTTGTTGGCGGTGATCTCGGCATCTTCTTTGCTGTGCTTATTCTCATGCAACTGGCGCGGGGTAGCGGTTAAGCCAATGTGGATGGCATCCGGGTTGCGTTTGAGGATTTCCGACCAGCGTCCCCATGCCGAACGGTGGCATTCGTCGATCAAGATCACCGAAAAGGCATTGTCTGCATAATGGCGGGTGAGGAAACTCTCGGTTTGTTTGTCGTCGTCATCCAACCCCAAGGTCTGGTAAGTGGCAATGTGGACACGGGCATTTTTCGCTGCATTCGTGCCGCGCTCCAGTTGCACCATCCGTGCATTGTCACCAAATGCCGCTTTGAGTTTGTCGTAAGCCTGACTGCGCAATTCGTCGCGGTCACACAGGAACAACGCGGGTTTGGCGAGTTGTCCTGCTTGCGACAAACGCCACAGCAAGTTGGTGGCAATGATGGTTTTGCCCGCCCCCGTTGCCAGCGACAACAAGACCCGTGCAACTTCCCCCGTTTGCTGGCAGCGCAAGATTTTTTCAAACGCGGCGCGGATGGCGGCATCCTGATAGTAACGGGGCTTGCTGCCATACGCCTTGCTGTCTTCCATGAACAGCAATTGCGCGGCGGGTTGGGTAAGGTCGATGCCGGTGGCTTGGGCATAACGTTCAGTCAGGGCTTGATGGGTGGGGAAATCGTGCAATGGAAACGCCCCGCTGAGTACCTCTGTGATGCGGTCGAATTCCGCATAACGATGTCCATTGCTGGAGAAGACATACGGCACATGCAGGCGTTCACAGTCGGCAGCGTAACCTTTGGCTTGCTGCATTCCTTTCATTGGGTCGGCACTTTCGGCTTTCGCTTCAATCAGCCCAACGGGTAGGGCTTTGGGCATTCCGTCCAGCCACACACACAGCAGGTAATCACAGGGTTTAGTGCCTTTTTTGCGCTGGCCTTTGTTGCCCGTGGGTTCGACGGGCAAGGGGCGTTCGGCACGCACTTGCCAACGACCATCCAGATAGCCTTTTTCACGCAGCATGGGGTCAATCAGGTGTAAACGGGTTTCAGCTTCGTTCAACATCGGAGGTACATTATCAGGCAGCCACTATTAAGCCCGATAATAAGGCAATAATCGACTTAACGCACAACAAAGAAGTTGTTACGGTGTGCGCTAAAGCTTTTTATTAGCCGCATCACCCCAATCTAGGTTGTTGCACGCCTCACACTCTGCTTCCAACACCCCCATCCACACTAGCAGGGAGTGAACTTTGCAGCCGACACAGAAACCCAGCACCGTTTCCATCCACATAAACCCAAAGCACACCCACACCAATGTCACCGGGATCCAAGACGGCATGTAGTTGTAGGTTTCTGGCAGCATTTCACTGCCTGCTAGGGTGTTGACCCAGCCTGCAAAAATTTCGGGATTAAAGAAAATCAAGCAAGTCACAATAAAGCTTGCGCCAATCGACCAAGCAAAGCGTTTGGGCAGCAGCGGTTTCCATTCCGGGCGTAGGTTTTTCGCCAGAAAGCTGCTGAGCAAGATGGTGGGCGACAAGCGTGAAGTGCTGACAAACATGCCCGAAATCATTTCAAACAGTGCGTAAAACAGCACAAGGGTTTGGAAGCTGTAATCGTAGGTGCGCTTGACCGCTTCGACGTTATACAGAATGCGCCCGTCAAAATCGGTTTCGAGCGTATCGGTAATCACCGCACCCGTCACTTCCCACGTTGAGGTGTAAATGGCATCGAACAGCGTAAACGCCATGTAGATGGGAATCACGAGCAACAGCCCCGCCCGGATGCGCACGGCAGTGTCGTTAATGTAGGGGCTGACTTCGTTGCGGTCGCGAAACCATAAATCTTTGCAGCAAGTAATGATCCAATTCACCATTGGGCTTGTCTCCTTCCTCTCAATCGTCAAGTTGAGGCTGGAGCAAGCCCAGCCTCACACGCTGCTGTGTTACGTTTACGGTTTCAGCAGTTGATAACCTTGAGATTGCAAACGACCTGCTTCGGCAACACCGGAGGGGATCACGTCTTCTGCTTTTGCGTCATACAAATCGGCAAACGCAATTTTGCGTCCGGTCAGCAGCGATTCAGAGCATCCTAAAAATCTCGCACCCAGCCCTGTGGTTCATTTA
>CAYNNA010000178.1:0-3065 GCA_964398375.1 uncultured Thiothrix sp. | reverse complement strand
GTGCCGGGGTATGCCAGTCAATCTCGCTGAAATCGCGCACCTTTTGCACATCACGTAGCGCATTTTGCTGTTGGCGCAAGCCTTGGCGGCTACGTTCCACCTTCGCCAGCGCATCCGCCGTCTGGTAAATCTCTTGGAGCAAGGCTTCGGCCTGGGCTTCCAGCGCCTGCAATTTGTCACGGTTGCTCCAGCCCAGCACGTAGCGCGAACGGTCGTGCAGATTATGTCGGTCATCTTTTTCATGCCGCTGCCCTCCGCCTTTGACCTGCCCATTCTGGCTCAGGGCTTGGTGGTGGCGGCGAAAATCCTGCATATCCGTGGCGCAATGGTAGTCAAAACGTTCGTGCAGGGCCTGTTCCAGCCAGGGGTAAAATTCGCTGTCGGCCTTGATGCGTAATTTGCGCACCAGCGATTGCGGGCTGACCTCATTACGCCGCGCCGTGCCGGGTGCTTGCACACGGTAATACACCAGTCGCCCATGCAAATGGGTCTGTTCGACGTAGTGGCTGACACGCTCGTAATGGCGTTCCGGCACTAACAGGCTCAGACCAAAATTGTGCAACACGCGCTCGGCTGCCCCTTCCCACAGCCGTTCGGCTTCGTCCACTTGCAGCAATTCGCCTGCAAACGGCAGGTCTTCTTCCGGCAGGTTCAGCACTTCCAGCATGGTCTGGCGCATGGCGAGGTTCTGGCGCGGGATATTGCTCTTGCGTTGGCGCAGCGATTCAATATCGGCCTGTAATTGTTGCTGCTGGTCGCCTTGTTGGCGGAAACGGATGGCGTGGTCATCGCGTTCGGCTTGTAAGGCTTGTTCCTGCTGCTGGGTTTCCGCCTCCAGCCCCTCGACGCGCTGGCGGTTGTGGTAGAAATTGTCTTCGCTCAATTCAGCGGTCAAACCGAGTTGGGTGATATTGGCTTGCCAGTTTTCGTACTGGCGTTGGCAGCGCACCCGCTCTTTTTCCAGCACCGCCATTTCCTTTTCAATTTCACGCAACCGCCGCCCGCCCTGGTCTTCGATGCTGCGGTGCAAATCATCCTCTTGGGTGCGCAAGCTCTGGATGCTGGTTTCAAGCTGGGTGCGCCGATGGTTGAGGCGTTCGGCATCGTGGCGGTAGGTTTGCAGGCGTTCGGCAAGCAGTGCCACTTCCTTGCCTGCAAACCAGCCGCCCAAAGCCTCGCGGGCGGCACGCAGGGCGTGGATGTTGCTGCTGAGTTGGGTGTAATCGGCAAGGTTATTGTCCAGCGGTTGCAGCAGGCTGATTTGCCGCCGCGCTTTCAGCACCGCTTCGTGCAGGCGGTTGAGGTTGTCGAAATCGCGGCACAGGCTGTGGATTTGTTGCTCTACGCCCGTGTCTTCGAGCATGTGGGTACGCACGAAATCGGTGAGGTTGCCGACCGATTTCATCGACACGGTTTGGTAAAACAGGTCGAGCGCCTGTTCGGACTGGATGCCGAAATAGCGGCGGAAACGCGCGGCATATTCCTTGAAGGTGTCCAGCACCGCCACACCGGGCAGTTTCGCCAGGCGTTTGCGCAACTTGCTGATGTCGTTGCCGAAGTTGGCGAAGTGTTCGCGGAGGGTGAGCAAGTTCTCGGCGGTGACGAAAAAGCGTTCCGGCTGGCGGCTGCCTTCCTTGAGCCAGAACACTTGCGCCAGCGTCATGCCTTGTGCAAAGCCGGGGTTGTAGAACCAGCCCAGCAACACGCTGTAGTGTTTTTCGTCGCGCAACGCCACGGCTTTGGCGGCCTGGCTGAGTTCGTTCTTCTCGCTTTTGTATTCGCCGCGCACGTAAGAGCCGAGGGAACGTTCCTTGCCCTCCGCCCCCGCCGCTTTGTTGTAGGTGATGCGTTGGGTGGGGACGAGCAAGGTGGTGATCGCATCCACCAAGGTCGATTTGCCGGAACCGATGTCGCCGGTCAGCAGCGCGTTGTGGCCTTGCGGGGCGATTTTCCAGACGTGCTGGTCGAAGGTTCCCCAGTTGTAGACTTCGAGGTGGTGCAGGCGGAAGCCGGTGTGGGTGTCGTCGGCGGCGAAGTCGAGGGAAAGGGCTTGGGGATCATTCATCATTTTTAGTCTCACGCAGGGCGGTGATGGCAGTTTTTACCTGTTCGCGCAGGTCGTTGAAGCTGGGCATGTCGAGTCGGTCAACGTCAATCCTGTCCACCACATCGATAAGTTCAACACGGTTACATTTAGTCCGTTTGTTAGGTAGCCTCATGATTTCAGCCAGTCGTTTTTTAGGGGCGTTTTGGGGAGAATCATCATTGCCGGATAACACATCTTCCAGCTTGCCGCAATGCTGGTAAGGGTGTTCTTTTACTGCACAGATTAACCATGCTTCGGATTTTGGTTTGGGGACTACTGCCAAGCCTTGTCGTTCAAAATCAGCCGCACGGAAACCTGCTTTAATGGCATCGCGCAAGGTTTGCCAGTCCTCATTATCGGTATCGTGGAAGTAGGCTGCCATTTGGTGATTGTTTTGTTTCGCGTATTCTGCCAATACAGCAGCATGGCGAAAATGCACCTCAAACCCCGTCTCCACCGTTTTACCGACAAAAACTTGCCGTTTGTTTTTCTTGCTTTGCTCCTTGAGCCATGCACGGTAGATGAATGTCAGGTGTGCCGCTGGTTCATCTGTGAGGTTGTCACTGTTCCAGTCTGGCAAATGTTGGCGAATCAATTTGAACAACAGGATGGCAACCGCACCGACAGCGAAATCCTGCCCGGTGCAAATCCGTTGTTGGTTGGCACAAACGCCCATGTCTGTTTCGCCCTCTCCAGCAACAACGAGACTATGCAGCATGGTGATGTTCCGCTTCCTGGGCAACTTGATCCAAATACACATCCAGCATGGCTGCGCCCGGTGGCAGGCTTTCCAATTTCTGGGCAGCGGACGGTATATCGAAAAAGCGCGTGGCGTGAGTAGAACCATCGGCACGTTTGTAAATCAGCATAACCGCTTCTTTAGCCACTTCATCCGTCATGTAGTTCAGCAGCATTGGGCTGTGGGTCGTGACGATGATTTGCTTGGGAGAAGCAACCAAGGCATCTACTACTTTTTCGA
>CAYNNA010000177.1:0-3173 GCA_964398375.1 uncultured Thiothrix sp. | reverse complement strand
GATTTATAGAAAGGCATTTATCTTAGGAGGAAACTAGCGCATAATGCCCGGTTTCCTCCTCACTCTGAAGCCCCATGTCCCCAGAAACAAACACACTTCCCGCATTCGCCGAATTCGGTCTTGCCGCCCCCGTGCTGCAAGCTGTCCTAGACCTCGGCTATGAAACCCCGTCAGCCATTCAAGCTGAAACCATTCCTTACCTGTTGGCAGGTCGCGATGTCCTCGGACAAGCGCAAACCGGCACGGGTAAAACCGCTGCATTTGCCCTACCCCTGCTCTCACGTCTGGACATGAGCAAGACCGGGCCACAAATTCTCGTCCTCGCGCCGACCCGCGAACTGGCGATTCAAGTTGCCGAAGCGTTTCAGAAATACGCGGGCAAACTCCCCGGTTTCCACGTCATGCCGATTTACGGCGGGCAAGATTACCGCACGCAATTCCGCCAACTCGAACGTGGCGTACAAGTCGTGGTCGGCACACCGGGGCGCGTTATGGATCACCTGCGCCGTGGTTCACTCAAACTCGACGGTTTGCAAGCACTGGTGCTGGATGAAGCGGACGAAATGTTGCGCATGGGCTTCATCGAAGACATCGAATGGATCATGGAGCAAACCCCGCCAACGCGCCAAATTGCGTTGTTCTCGGCGACCATGCCACCCGCGATTCACCGCATTGCACAAAGCTATTTGACTGAGCCTGCGGAAGTCAAAATCAAGGTCAAAACCACCACCGCCGACACCATTCGTCAGCGTTATTGGTTGGTCAGCGGCTTGCACAAACTCGACGCGCTTACCCGTATTTTAGAAGCCGAACCCTTTGAAGCCGTGATTATTTTTGTCCGTACCAAAAACGAAACAGTAGAACTAGCGGATAAACTGCAAGCACGTGGCTATAGTGCCATTGCCCTTAACGGTGACATTCCTCAAAATGTGCGTGAACGCACCATTGACCAATTGAAAAAAGGCAAGATCGACATTCTGATTGCCACCGATGTTGCCGCACGCGGTTTGGATGTAGAGCGCATTAGCCACGTCATTAACTACGACATTCCAACTGACACCGAATCCTACGTCCACCGCATCGGTCGTACCGGGCGTGCCGGGCGTAGCGGCGAAGCGATTTTGTTCGTCTCGCCACGCGAACGTCACTTGCTGCGTAACATCGAACGCGCCACCCGCAAACCGATTGAACTCATGGAATTACCCTCCACTGATGTCATCAACAATAGGCGGATCGCCCAGTTCAACCAGCGCATCACCGACACGCTGGCAGAAGAAGGCTTGGATTTCTTCTCGCAATTGCTGGAAAGTTACGAACGCGAACACAATGTGCCTGCTATCGAAATCGCCGCAGCCCTTGCCAAAATGCTGCAAGGCGATGCACCGTTATTGTTGGAAGAACGTAAAAACCACCCTGCGTTCAACCCGAATGCTGAACGTGAGCGGGATCAAGAGCGTCGCCCCGGCAAGCGTAAATCCAACGCTGCCAACTCTGCGTTCAGTAGCGACGATGACACCATTCCGATGGAACGTTTCCGCATTGCAGTGGGGCGCACCCACGGGGTGAAACCGGGTAATATCGTCGGCGCGATTGCCAACGAAGCAGGCTTAGACAGCCGCTACATCGGTTACATCGAAATCCAAGACAATTGCAGCTTGGTTGATTTACCAGCCGGAATGCCGAAAGACATCCTGCACGAATTGCGTACTGCACGGGTTGCTGGGCAGATGTTGGCTATTGAACCAGCGGGTGAAGCGGCGGCAGATTACTCCCCCAACAAACCCAGTGGTGGCGGGCAACGCCGTGACCGAAGTGGCGATGATCGTCGCCCGCCGCAACGACGTGATGGCCCCCCACCGCGCCGTGGCGCTGGTGCAGGTCGTGGCGGTGATCGCCCTGATCGTCGCCCCCGCAGCGAAAAAGAACGCACCCCGTTTGCCGGTGGTGACAAGCCGCGTTTTGCCGATGAAAAACCTAAATTCGGCGGTGACAAACCACCCGCACGCAAACCTGCTGTCAAAAAAGCTGCGCCTAACAAAGACAAAGGCAAACCCAAGCGTCCGCCTGCGCCTTAAACCCGTATCATGAAACGCTGCGCTTTCCTCAGCATGGCAAGTTTGGAGAAGTTCGTCTGCTACGACGAGCTTCTCTACGCACCGCTGCAACGCTACGGTTGGCACGCCGCAACGGTGGATTGGCGTGATAACAGCATCGACTGGAACCGGTTTGATGCTGTTATTATCCGCTCTTGTTGGGATTATCAGAGCAACCCCGCACAATTTCTCAATGTCCTCGCCACCATTGAACGCTCCTCTGCCAAACTCGACAATTCGCTGGAGGTAGTACGCTGGAATCTCAGCAAAACTTACCTACGCGACCTAGAAGCCAAAGGCATTCCCACTGTGCCGACCGCATGGTTTCATGGTTTGGACATAGCACCATTACTTTCCCTCTTCACTCACTGGCAAACGCCGGAAATCATTCTCAAACCTGTCATCAGTGCCTGTGCCGATGACACTTTTCGCTTAACGCCAAGCACCCTCACCCAACAATCTGCTAGGCTGGCAGTACTGTTTCAGGAACGTGATTGCATGGTGCAACCGTTCATCCCCGCCATCATCACCGAGGGCGAGTATTCGCTGTTCTTTTTTGGGGATGAATACAGCCACACGATTTTGAAAACACCTAAATCGGGCGATTTCCGCGTACAAGAAGAACACGGCGGGCAATTGCAACGTGTAGAACCCGAAGCGCTGTTGCTGAAATTGAGTCGCGCAACACTTGCCGCGATCCCCGAACCGACGCTTTACGCGCGTGTTGACTGGGTACGTACCGGCAATGGCTTCGCGCTAATGGAATTGGAACTGATCGAACCGTCGCTGTATTTCAATATGGATGCTACATCCGCCGAGCGGTTTGCGCGGGTATTTGCTACCCGCAACCCCTAACGCACCTCAAGGCTTCACCGTTGGAGGCATGAGTGTCAGCGGAGCCGGAGCTGAAATTTCCGTAGGCAACGACGGCACTACTACCGTAACAGGTGCAACTGGCAATGATGGCGCGGCTACCGTAACAGGCTCAACCGGCAATGATGGCGCGGCTACCGTAACAGATCCAGCAGCAGGGCGACCGCATTTGACTTTTTAAATCACTTTAAAATCAATAGATTGATT
>CAYNNA010000176.1:0-3375 GCA_964398375.1 uncultured Thiothrix sp. | reverse complement strand
CCGTAATCTTGTGCTAAGGCACTGATTTTACTGTTTTTCCCCAATAGTGGCTGCAAAGACTGCCTACCTTTTGTCGTCGTGATGATGTGAATCTCGGTAGGCAGGTAAGGTGGGTTAGTCTCCTTAGCTAGCGCGTAAAGTGTTTCAGTCAAAATGGCAGGCGAACCGCCAGCGACTGCCAGCAAAATCCGCCGTTTAAAGTGTTCGGGTTTGTTTTTTTCTGTTGTCATTGTGTTATTCCAGACCATTGTTGAATGTAGGTGGCGAGTTCGTGGGGGCGCAGGATTTTAATGCCTTGGGTTTTGGCGCGATCCAGCATCGTCGGGGAAACGCCCCACGCACTGAGCAGCACTTTTTGCCCAAATAATCCGCGCAAACTTTCGCCCAGACTGTTGATTTTATAAAGGGTGTTGTTGGATTTTTGGCGGTCATCGCTAAAACGCACGGTTTTGCATTCGATAATCAGCAAGCGATTATTGTGAACCGCGAGAACGTCTAATTCATTGCGGGTGCGGCTGTTCTCCCAGTCGATTTCTACCCCGCAAGCCACTTCGTTTACACCGACTTGTTCAGCGATGTGCCACGCGTATTCTTCCAACCAATGCCCACAGATAAAGCGGGTGCGCTCCGCGTCCAAAAACGTCACGCTCAGCCGATTTTTATGTAAGGTAAATAGACCTTGCGCAGCCAATGGTTTCACCAACTTGAGCTGCTCAGTTGTCAGTGGAAACTTAAAGGCTTGTTCAGGAACAAGCAATTCATCACCATTGGGTGAAAGCGCATTCATCCCCATTGCATTGAGAACAGTAATGAGCGTTTTTAGTTTTTTGTCTTGGGTAGCGCGTGCCAGCAATTCGGCGGCAGCACGGCGATTAAAAGCGCGAGTTTGCCATTCAGCGTGCGATGACGCGCTATCGTACAACTTTGCGCCATACGCCAGCAGGTATTCTTCAATCCCCAATACGGCAGGCAAGGGTTCCAGACCACAATTATGCACCCGCTCTAAGGTATCCTTGGCGGTATCAGTGTAGATAATCGCGTGTCCCGCTGCGCTAAAAATATCCAGCATGGCGACCGACATCAACTTAGTACCACCCGTAATATTCACGGTAATGCGAGCAGTGGGGTATGCCTGTGTCACCTTGTCATACAGTACCCGTGTGAAGCGTTGAATCTCAGCCATGCCTGCATCCGGCATTCCGGTATGGGTTACGCTGGTGAAGCCACCGCGTGCCAGCAGGGTTTCAAAGCGTGTGGTTAGCCCTTTCTTTTGCATATCCAGCGAGCTGACCAAATGCACTTGATCCGGTTTATCCATGCGAATCGGGATATAGTTCGCCAACAATTGCGCCGACACCAAACAAATGTGGATGTGCATGATTACTCCTTAATGACCCACGCCGTTTTCTAAAATTTCACAGATGAACGTGTCACCCTTGAGCCAGCCGAACACGCGCTTGGCGTTTTGGTCATGCCATGCGTCGAATTCGTGGGTACAACCACCGTGGCGCGGCACACGCAGGACCTTCACATCCAAAGACGCGAGATTGGTGGCGCGTTGAGAGTGTAGGTATTGCGCGAGTTTGTCGATTTGCTGATTCAGGCGTTCGTAACGATCCGGTGATAGCCCTGCAATGGAGCGCTGAAACGTATCGGTGAATTGAATCTTGGCAGAGGGCGCGGCGTGAAAGCCTTTGCCGTAGACCGCCATTTTATGCTGTTGCCACAACAATTCCCCCCAAGGCGACAAAGCGCGGTCATCTTCAAGGCGCAGCACCAAGGTTTCGGGCAAAGCATCCACCGCGTCACGCGAGACGGGCAAACCGAGTGCCAGCGGACGCAGCACGGCAAGGTGTTCGCGCACGATTTGTTCGCCATCCAAACGCACGGGCAAACGTGGCAGGCGCAACAACTCTTTGTTGCTCTCAAAAATGTAAATGGTTTCGTCAGCGTAAAGCATGGCGAGGGTTTGCATAAAGCCTTGAATACTTTTGAAACCACCCGTAAGGTTGAAAATGATGCTGTATTGCTGTTGCTGGTAAGCAGGCAAGGTTTCCACCGCCCATTTCACTAGCTCGGATAGGGCAAGTTGGAAGCTGTCCAGGTCTTGGGTGCGCAAGTCACTGATGGTGGGCGTATCCACACTGAAACCGCGTTGGCTCAAGACTTCCCGCAGCATATTGCCCGTTTCACGCCCCAGCCATGTATCGGTGTGAATGAGGATGTGCATGTCTGGAGAGGTGAATTTACCGTCGTAGAATTTGAAAATAGCGTTCATTTCCGCACTGAGTTTGGCGAGTTCGGTATCGCTGGCTTGTTTAACGTCGCTGGCGCGTTGGCGCAGGTGGTTGTCGATCAGCAGGCGTTCGGTTGTCGGGCAATCCGTGGCATTTTTCAGGTTGGCGTGGCGAATCAGCAAAGGGCGCACGTCGTTACTGGCGTTGTTGGTGAGCAAGCTAGTGCCGCAGGTGGAAACGATCAGGTTGGGCATGGGGTATCCTTGTTTATGTTTATTGGCTATTTGGGGTTATTTTTTTGGCTTGCAGGTTGTGTTGATGACAATGGTGAACAGCTTGCAGTCTTTTTTACAATTCGGGTTCACCTTGATGTCGATGAGTGGTTTTTTGATATTGAGCGTTGGCTTTTTCATTAAGGGCTTCCTGTGTTGCAGTGTTGATTGATAAGACGAATTATGTCATGGCGTTGCCTTAATTGATTACTGTCACAAGCTTGCGAAGTTACCGTTCGTCACCCCCATTATTATCAGCAAGTTTGTCTGACTCCGAACATCTCCCCCATCCCCAGCCCGTCCCAGACGCTTAAGTGCGTCGCTTTGCCCCACGCAAGGAGTGAAGGGAGCAAGCAGGGTTACGGCTGTTTGTGCAAGACTTGGCGAATTTGTTGTATGACGGCTTCTTGATGGTTCGAGATTTCGTGATTCCAGAAACGTATTCTCAATGCTTCCCATAATTGCTGCTCTGGCGTGGTCATGTTCTTGCGCAGATTTCTGGCAAGATCACGAAGCATCTTATTGTGTTGTCTTTCCATCCTGCCAGTGTCAGCAATTTTATTTTGTCATGCAAAACGCACTGACAGAATGCACCTCTTACTCCCTTCACCCCTTGCGGGGGGCGAAGCGACGCGCTTAAGCGTCTGGGACGGGTTGGGGATGGGGGAGAGGTTCGGAGTGCGATGGTTGGGGTAAACCCCGTCTTAATCCCTTTTCAAACAGGGCGGTATTCAAACATAAAAAGCGTGTTAAGTGCTCTCGGTCTACACCGTCTTAATCCCTTTTCAAACAGGGCGGTATTCAAACAAAAATGGCCCAGATTACTGGGCCACACCAATAGCGTCTTAATCCCTTTTCAAACAGGG
>CAYNNA010000175.1:0-3418 GCA_964398375.1 uncultured Thiothrix sp. | reverse complement strand
GCCCTAACTCCGCCAGATTATCCGGCACACGTTGTGCTTCAGTCAGGTAATCGGGAAATTCCGCCAGAATACGCGCTGCCACTGAAATGTCACTTTGCGTGACTTCAATACCTGCCGCTGCCGTAAACCGCTTGATAATGGGTAATAACGAATAAGTCGCCAAGAGTGGAGCCTCATCCGTTAACGTGTAAATAATCTTGGGAGATTGAGTCATCATGGTTATTCCTAGCTATACAATTCGGGGGGCATTGTACCATGACATCTATTACTTTAGAGATACGAGCACTTCAGTTTCTGAACAAATAACAAACAAAAATGCCACTAGTAAACAAACCAATAACACTTATCCCTTAAGCACTTCGCCTGCTACAAGCCCTTGCCTTAGCATTCTTCAACATGACTTGTGTGTTAATAGACGAGGGCAAACATGTCACACCTACCAATGATAGCCACAATCCCCCAAGCCAACCGCATAGCCAAAGTAATACATCAAACGTATTATTCCAAAACCGGCTTGCCAACGCCGCTACAAGACAACATCACTAGCATCATGCAGCTAAATCCTGACTGGGAGTACCGACTGTATGATGACGCGGATATTGAGACCATCATCCGAGAACATTATGGGCAAGAAATACTAGACGTTTATCGCTTGATCGACCCCGCTTACGGAGCCGCACGGGTTGATTTTTTTCGGTATTTGCTTATTTATGCAGAAGGCGGGGTTTACCTTGACATGAAAAGCACCACAACCCGCCCGCTAAGTGACGTATTGTTGCCCACTGATCGTTATATCCTCTCCCAGTGGGATCAACGCAAATACCATGCATGGGGCTTGCACCCAGAACTCGCGGAGATTGACGGTGGCGAGTTCCAACAATGGCATGTCATCGCGGCTGCCGGTCATCCCTTTCTATTCGCAGTCATCCAACAAGTCATTCACAACATCTTACACTACGACGTAACCACCGTTGGGGTGGGCTTCTGGGGCGTGGTCAGAACCACCGGCCCACTGCCCTACACCACCACCATTGAAACAATTAGGCATCAACATCACTATCGCCAGGTTGAAATCGAACAAGATTTAGGCATAATTTACAGCATTTACGATTCACATAGCGCTGACCCCAAGCAAAATCATCGCCATATATCGAAAAAACACTACAGTGAATTAGCTACACCCGTCATTAGACCGCTGCATTGACGGCTCATAATGTGTGCAGCCGTTTCAGTCTACCTTCAGGTGTTTACCCGCTGCCCATACCAACCACAATACAGGAATACCAATCAATGTAGTAAACGTGAAAAAGCCGGGGTAGCCAATATTATCCACAATCGTGCCGGAATACCCACCAATGGTTTTCGGCAACAATGTCATCAAGGAGCTAAAAATTGCGTACTGCACCGCCGTAAACGATACGCTCGTCAGTGACGACAAAAACGCCACAAACGCCGCACTCGCAAACCCGGCTGCCAGATTATCCGCTGTCACCGCTATGTACATGACTGTCACATCATGCCCGACATACGCTAACCACACGAACACCAAATTCGTAAACGCCGTCAGAATCGCCCCTAACATCAAGGTGCGCATCACCCCGTAGCGCGTCGCAAACAAGCCACCCAAGAAGCCCCCCACAATACTCACCACCACCCCGAAAGTTTTCACCGCCGTCGCAATTTCCGGTTTACTAAACCCCAAATCCTGATAAAACAGATTGGAAATCACCCCAGGCACAATATCCGTAATCCGATACAAACCAATCAATGCCAGCAATAACAACGCCGTGCGCACCCCGTAACGGCGGAAAAAATCCACGATCGGCTCAAACCACGTCTCCCGCGCCATTGCCCGATTCACCGCCCCAAGCGTCACCAATAACCAGCCCATTAACACCGCTATCGACAGCGCCATCAGCAAATGCAATGCTTCCAAACCAAAACCAGCAAACGCATCATCCACCACTGCCTGCCATTCCCCAAACGTTCCTTTCGTATAAGCAAATACCCACACAAACACGGATACCGCTGCCGCAAAGACCAATACCAACCGCAGATAATCCAGTGCGGCGTAATGATAACGATCCGCCTGCTTTTGCACCGGTTCGGGAATCACCAAGGTTGTCACCACTCCCACCAACATCGTCGCTGCCATTGCCCAATACGTCCACTGCCATGCGGCAAACACATAATGCTCTTTTTCCGACCCCAGCCAAGATGCCAAAAACAACGCGCCAGCACCCGCCACAATCATTCCCAACCGATAACCCGCGATATAGGTGGAGGACATCATCGCCTGCAAACGGGTTTCCGCCGCCTCAATCCGGTATGCATCAATCACAATATCTTGCGTTGCCGATGAAAAGCCCAACAACACGGCTGCCCACGCCATCAACACCAAATGGTCTTGCCCCAACGCCGGGTCAATACTCCCCATCAACACAATCGCCACAATAATCAAAGCCTGCGCGACCAACAACCACGCCCGCCGCTTCCCTAACCATGCGGTTAAAAAGGGCAATGGCAGCTTGTCGATTAACGGTGCCCACACAAACTTGAACGAATACCCCAACGCCGCCCAACTGAAAAACGTCACCGCCTTGCGCTCCACCCCCGCTTCGCCCAACCACAACGACAGGGAAGAAAAGATCAATAAGATCGGAATCCCAGCCGAAAACCCTAGGAACAACATGGTGATAACACGCGGATGCAGAAACGCCTGCAACGCTTCAGCCCAGCTCAACGGCTTGGGAAGAAAGGAGTCAGTCATGAGAAAATGGCCTTCTGGTGAGGTGGATTAATGCATAAGACCGCATCATCAGCGAATCATTCCGCATTGTAAACGCCCAAACAACACCTGCATATGAACCGCTCGTAAGTGAGTTTGCAACTTTCATCCCCTCTGCCATCACGAATTAAAAAAGCTTGACACATACTCCAGAACATCGCGCAACACACCCGACCTCAAGACAAAGCGCAACAAAATTTATTCCGAGTGAAACAGAAACGGCACGTCTGATATGGATTTTCTGGCACGTCTGTTACCCCTGAGCTACTCAGGCTGTTGCGCCCGGAATAATAAAAAGCGGCTGAAATGACTTCAGCCACGATTAGTGAAAGCAAAGGAGCAAATCGATGTCCAATCTCAACTCTATCAACAATACCTCCAATCACTCAGTGATCAGTGGTAGCTATGGCAACAATAACACCAGCAACACCTCTGGCTTAGGTTCACCTACTTCATCCATGGGTGCAATGGGCGGGATGCCTGGCTTAGCCGGTGGCGACAGCACCCAACTGCTGATGAGCCTCTTGCAAATGATCATGCAACTGCTGCAACAAATGCAAAGCGGCAGCCAAGGTCAGGGCGGCAACACTGGCAACACTGGCAACACTGGCAACACTGGCAACACTGGCA
>CAYNNA010000174.1:0-3464 GCA_964398375.1 uncultured Thiothrix sp. | reverse complement strand
AAATGAACCACAGGGCTGGGTGCGAGATTTTTAGGATGCTCTGAATCGCTGATGAAACACCTTGTTGTTGACATCTCCGCCCACGGCTTCGGTCATGTGGCGCAAACCTCAGCGGTATTGAACGCGCTCGATTGCACCAATATCCGCCTCACCATTCGCTCCAGTGCCGCTGAAAACATGCTGCGCGAACGCATTCGCCATCCCTTCACGCTGATTCCCTACCAGCAGGATTCGGGCATGTTGATGCACGATGCGCTGCGGGTTGATGTTGCTGCGAGTATGCGTTGGTATGCCGATTTCCACGCCAATTATGCTGCCCGCAAGGCACGGGCAGCGAGTGAGCTGGAACAACTTCAACCCGATCTGCTATTTGCCAACGTCCCTTACTTGAGCCTAGATGCGGCGGGGGAAACTGGCATACCCGCCATCGCATTGTGTTCGCTGAATTGGGCTGATGTGTTCCACGCTTACTGCGGCGATTTGCCGGGCGCGGCGCGTATTCGTGAGGAAATCTTACACGCTTACACGCAAGCCGAATGCTTTCTGCAACCCACACCGTCAATGGCGATGCATCCCGCCATCCGCACCCAGCCCATTGCTCCCATTGCTGCGCTGGGTAAACGCAATCCCGCTTGGTTACGGCAACAAGCAGAGTTGCCCGATCACACCCGTTGCGTGTTAGTAGCACTCGGTGGCTTGGGTATGGAATATCCATTGGAAAACTGGCCGCGAATTCCCGGAGTTTGCTGGATTTTTCCAGAAGGGGCGCTGACCCTGCCACGGTCTGATTTCATGACGGCATCACGGTTTGGATTGGAGTATGTGGATTTGCTGGCATCGTGTGATGCGGTTATTACCAAAACCGGCTATGGAACCCAAACCGAAGCGGTGGTAAATCGAATCCCAACCCTGTGCATTAACCGCCCCGGCTGGCCGGAAGAACCCAATATACCGAATTGGCATCAACAACACGGCGAACTGATCTTGACCGATTGGCAAACGATACAAACAGGTGCATTTGCCCAACAAATCTTGGCATTACTGGAAATGCCCTGGGAAAAACCGCTAGTATCCCCCACAGGAGCCAGTGAAGCGGCAGCTCTACTTGATCAAATCATACAACCTAAGGAGCAAACACCATGCAAGACGGCATTATTCAAGATGGCATGAAAGGTATTTCCAATATTGTTGATAACCCCTACAAGCATTTGCAAAAAATCTCAGGGGAATTGGATAGTTACGATACCCGCGACAAAATTGACCGCGTATTGGATGAATTGGATTTCATTCATGAGCTGATTGACCCGGAAGCACAGCCAATGGTGTCGCAAGTGACGAAAACCCTGATGGAACGTTACCGTGCACTTGCTTAATTATTGCAAATAAAAAATTTTATCTATATATAAATAAATAAATTTTTATTGACCATTAGTGGCTTCTTGCTTAAAACATCGACTTTGAGCAAAGAGTGTCCATCTTATGAGAAAAACGATCCATCGCGCCGTCGGCGTGCCGTTGGCGTGTGCTTCGGTCATACTGGCAACTGCCACCTTAAATATTGCCCATGCCGCAGGTTGCCAAACCCTTGGTAGTGATAACCTGCAAGCCAGAGCCAGTGCGTATAAGCCTTTGATACAAAAAGCAGCCAATCAACACGGCGTAAGTGCCAGTCTGGTGAAAGCGGTGATCACCGTGGAAAGTTGCTTCCGCCCTAAAGCGCGTGGCACGCTGGGGGAAAAAGGCTTGATGCAACTCATGCCTGCAACCGCCCGCCGTTTCAACATTAAAAATGGCTATAATGCCCAGCAAAATATCCTCGGCGGCACACGCTACCTGAGTATTCTACAAAAGCGCTATGACGGTGATTTACAACGAACAGTTGCCGCTTATAACGCAGGAGAAGGTCGGATTAAACCCGGTGGGCGTATTCCCAATAAAGCCTACGTGAGCAAAGTGATGCAAGCTTACAGCAAGTTTGCTGGCAACAGCACCAATGCTGCGGTGAGCGTGAAACAAGCTGCACTGAAGCCCTCGGTAAAACCAGCGACTACGCTAGTTAATCATGGTTTGCCTTGGGCTGATTTGCATACGGACACGTATCAGGTGAAAGCCGGTGACACCGTATACGAGGCAATGCGCCAAACCGGCGTGCCGGTCAAAAAGTTGGTGCGTTTGAATAACCTATCCGCGCCTTACACCATCAAGGCGGGACAGGTATTGCAGCTAAAGTAAGCCTTAGTTGTTGCTGTTACTGCCAAAGCTGGCTCGCCCAACGATCAGCGGGTCAGCTTGGCTGATGTTGCGCACATCTTTGCCTTTGTAGTCCATTTTGTTCAGCACATAACGCATGGCGTTGAGACGCGCCCGCTTTTTGCAGTCTGATTTGATAATGATCCACGGGCATTCGGACGTGTCGGTGTGGAAGAACATCGCTTCTTTCGCCTTGCTGTACTCGTCCCATTTTTCGAGGGAGGCTAGGTCAATCGGGCTAAGTTTCCATTGCTTGAGCGGGTGAATTTCACGCTCTTTGAAACGGCGACGTTGCTCTTTGCGACTGACCGAGAACCAGAATTTAATCAGGTGAATCCCACTGTTAACCAAATGGCGTTCCAATTCCGGTGCTTGGCGCATGAAGGCAAGGTATTCCGCTTCACTACAGAAGCCCATCACACGCTCAACGCCTGCACGGTTGTACCAAGAGCGATCCATCAACACGATTTCACCGGCAGACGGTAAATGTTGGATATAACGCTGGAAATACCATTGCCCGCGTTCCATTTCAGTGGGTTTTTCCAGTGCCACAACGCGAGCACCCCGTGGATTGAGGTGTTCCATGAACCGTTTAATGGTTCCGCCTTTGCCCGCTGCATCACGACCTTCAAACAGAATTACCACCCGCTGCCCAGTTTCACGTACCCACGCTTGCAGTTTGAGCAATTCCACTTGCAGGTGGTATTTTTGCTTTTCGTAAGCTTTGCGTGAGAGGCGATTTTTGTAGGGGTAAACCGCTGTACGCCAGTCATCGACTAATTCATCATCGGGGCTAACGGGCATCCTAGCTTCGTATTTTTGCCAACGTAACAACGCGGCTTTAAGGGCAGCAGCATCATCGGGAGATGCTCCCTCCAAAATCGACTCCAGCGCTTTGAAAGCAGCCGCACTATCGGTTGGTCTCGGATCGATGTGTTCCAAAATATCTTCAGCAGCACTGATCTGGGCATCAGACGCTTCCGCACTGGCTTGCAACACGGCAAACGTTTCCACCGCTTCGGCGGTAATCGGGTCAGTTTCCATCGGTTCGGTTGCGTTAATTTGCTCTTTATCCATTAGGCACTCCACCTTTTTGTCATCAAATTTTAACCCTCCCATGTTAGCAAACCTAAGGCAAAGAATTGCTGACAAATGTCAGGG
Source organism: uncultured Thiothrix sp. (assembly GCA_964398375.1). Taxonomy (GTDB): domain Bacteria; phylum Pseudomonadota; class Gammaproteobacteria; order Thiotrichales; family Thiotrichaceae; genus Thiothrix. The sequence goes on along the minus strand of CAYNNA010000174.1, from coordinate 53 downwards.
CGGGTGTGACCGGAAGTGATGCATGGTCTACTATTCGTTATTATTTTCCATGA
>CAYNNA010000173.1:0-3703 GCA_964398375.1 uncultured Thiothrix sp. | reverse complement strand
AAATGAACCACAGGGCTGGGTGCGAGATTTTTAGGATGCTCTGAATCGCTGAGAACCCAACAGAAATTGGACAAGCCCTTGAATGGTACAAATTAGGTGCTGATTTTGCTGACGCCCTGCACTTGTGCATTTGTGGTGAGAGATTAATGCATACTTTTGATGGTCAATTTTGCAAGGCCGCCAGCAGATCAGGGCTGACTCCTGCTTTCAAGGTTCTAAAATAACATAATCAATCAAAGGCATAACGAGTGATGCAGCCAAACACGCAAAAATGCACCGTATTGAGCGTATCAGACGGCATTCAGGGCGTTATGGGGAAACCAGAAGTTGGCAACGGTGAAAAAGCCTCCCAGTCGTGTGGGGTGTTCAAAAAAATGACTGCCCGATCTGGATGGGATGATTAGATTCGGGTTTTTCTACAGCCTCGTTAGATGACAAAAGCCAAAAATCTCTACTGGTGAATCCAATAATTACTAGGGAATTTGTCCCCCTCGCGTGAAACCGGTAGCATCCGCCCTCATGCAAATTCAAATCCTCGATCATCTTGATGCCATCCCCCCCGACCAGTGGAATGCACTGGTGCAGGACAATAACCCGTTCTTACGCCACGAATTTCTAGCAGCGCTGGAACACCACGGCTGTGTCGGCGAAGCGTTCGGCTGGTTGCCGCGCCATATTGCGGTTTACGAGCACGATGTCTTGGTGGCTGCCATGCCCTTGTACGAAAAGTACAATACCTATGGCGAATTCGTGTTCGATCATGCTTGGGCGCAAGCGTATGAACGCGAGGGGATGAAATATTTCCCCAAATTGGTTTCCGCTATTCCCTACACCCCTGCCAGCGGGCAACGCTTATTGGTGCAAGTCGGGCGCGAGGCGGAACTGTTTCCCTATTTGCTCTCGGCAGTGAGGCAAGTGGCAGAAGCCTTGCAATGCAGCAGTTTCCACTGCCTGTTTTCCCCGGCTGAACAACTGGAATGGCTGGCAGCGCAAGGGCTGACGGTGCGGCACGATTGCCAGTTTCATTGGCGCAATGCGGATTATCACTGTTTTGACGATTTCCTCGCCGCCCTTACCTCGAAAAAGCGTAAAAACATTAAGCAGGAACGCCGCAAAGTGGTGGATGCGGGGGTTAAGTTACGCCTGCTCAATGGCAATACCGCCACCGCAGAGGATTGGGCGCGTTTCGCGTTTTTCTACCAACACACGTTTGAAAGCAAGTGGGGCATTCCTACCATGAACGTGGGTTTTTTCCGCGAAATGGCAACAGCGTTAGGCGAACAAGTGTTGCTGATTCTGGCGGATAACCGCGAGGGCGAATGCATCGCCGGTTCCTTGATGTTTGCCAGTGCCACGCGCTTGTACGGGCGGCATTGGGGCTGCACCCAAGACATCGACAGCTTGCATTTTGAAGCGTGTTATTACCAAGGCATTGAGCATTGCATCCAACACGGTTTACAGGTGTTTGAGCCGGGGGCGCAGGGGGAACACAAGATTCCGCGTGGGTTTATCCCCACCCTGACCCGTTCGGCGCATTGGTTGCGGGAAGACACCTTCCGGCAAGCCGTGGCGCGTCACGCCGAGTATGAAAAGGGCGGTGTGGCGGACTACATGCGCTCTGCCAGCGAGCATTTACCGTATCGCGTCGAACCGTAAACCCTAGCGCTTTTTGCCTTTCTTAGCTGCCGCTGCTTTTTTAGCAAGCTTTTTCTTTTTGCTGCCTGCCGCTTTACCGGAAGCTTTGAGCTTTTTGGGACCGGTGTACGTGCCTTCCAAGCCTGCAATGCTGCGCCGTTTAAAGCGTTGCTTCAAAAACCGCTCGATATTCACCAGCAAATTCCATTCGGAACTTTGCACCAACGTAATCGCTGTTCCCGGTGTTGCGCCACGCCCAGTGCGTCCAATGCGGTGTATATAATGCACACCGGTGCGCGGTACATCCACATTAATCACCAAATCCACCCCCGGAATATCCAAGCCGCGTGCCGCCAAATCGGTGGCAATCAAGGCTTTAATCGTACCCGCCTGGAAGAGCGCCATAATCCGGTTGCGCTCTTTTTGATCCAACTCACCGTGCAACACGCCGCAACGCACTCCCTTACCTTGTAAACCACCCACTAAATCATTGGCACGCGCCCGGCTATTGGTGAAAACCACCGCTTTATCAAAGGTTTCATTCACCAGCAACCACGCCAGCAAACGCTGTTTGTGGGCAGCATCGTCACTAATGATGACGTGTTGCTCAAGGTTGTCGTGTTCGTCTTGCAGCGTATTCAGGCGCAACATTTCCGGGTCACGCAACAGCTTGTCGGCAATTTTAATCATGCTGTATTGCTGAAGCGTGGCGGAAAATAGCAGCGTTTGGCGTTCTGGATTACACGCCGCTGCAATGGTTTGCAGTTCTTGGCTAAAGCCCATTTCCAGCATCCGGTCGGCTTCGTCGAGAATCAGCACTTCCAGCCGTGAAAATTCCGGGGTTTTCGTTTCCATCAGTTCCAGCACACGCCCCGGTGTGGCGATGACGATTTCGGCATTATTCAGTAGCATGTTTTGCTGCACGCGGAAATCGGCTCCACCCGTAATCAGCCCCACTTTCAGCCTAGTGAATTCCGCCAGTTGCAGGCATTGCTGGTAAATTTGCTTCGCCAATTCGCGGGTCGGCACCAGTACCAACGCCCGCGTACCGAAATACTCGGAAGGGTTTGCCAGCAAATGATGCAAGGTCGGCAGCAAAAACGCAGCGGTTTTGCCACTGCCTGTTTCCGCACTGACCAGCAAATCGCGGCGCGTCATGGCGCGGGGAATCGCGGCTAACTGTACCGGGCGGGGTTGGGTGAAACCCATTTTTTGCACGGCTTGCAACAGCGGTGCTGCGAGTGCGAAATCAGCAAAAGTGGGTAACGAGGCTGCAACTACTACAGTTTCGGGGGTATCTATTGAGGTGGTCTGCATGAATACTTCATCGTCGGTGCGGTAAACATGCAGCATAACCGATTATGCACGATAGGCGTAGGGGCGAAAAATTTTTCGCTCCTACACTGGCTGCCCGTTAATAAACGCTCAACAAATCCGCCCCTATCGTCCCCTGCAAGCTCTCCAGATACGCCGCCGTGCGAATCCGTGCCAGTTTATCCTGCGCTTGTTGCAGCTTTCCAGCAATATCCAGCCGTTCCGCCACATCCTGATGGGTTTCTTTGGCAAGGAACGCTTGCAGATACGCGCAATGGCGTTCCCACAACGCCGCATCACGTTGCTGCTTGGTTTCTAAGCGCTGCTGATACCAAGTGGATGCCAGTAATGCCTCGCGGGTAAACATTGCCCGAATGTCCGGGTGATGAGCGTCCTTACCCTCGTATTGCCCGGTTGCCATAATGTGCAGCAAGGCTTTCAGCGGCGGGCAAGCATCGTCAACACTACCGTCACTCAGATAGGTTTGTGCGACTTGTTGCTGCGCTTCGACGATATTGTTCACCCCGTCCACGAACACATCCATGCCTTGGGTTTCAGGTTTTACTCAACAGTCGTAAGTTCTTCCCATTTCCCCAAGCAGCATGAAATCCCTTAGAGTAGGAGTTACCAACCACCTATTCCACCAAGGGACATCATGCTGCTTGATTTATACCAGAGCCTTCACCACTTTAAAAGTGAATTTCAGCGATTCAGAGCATCCTAAAAATCTCGCACCCAGCCCTGTGGTTCATTT
>CAYNNA010000172.1:0-3731 GCA_964398375.1 uncultured Thiothrix sp. | reverse complement strand
AGGTGGGTCAATTTTAAATTGATGGGGTGGGTCAGTTTTACATCGGTGGTGACACTACGAGACTTTCGTGAAATTTAAAAATGCCACGTTGAGTTTCTTTCGGGATATTGGCAAGTATCACCAAGAATTAAGTACATTGATGACCGATAATTTTAGGGTTGTCAAAATATGAGAACCGAATTTTCAATTGCCGATGGTATACTAGGCGCACGTGACGCTGCTTAATTGATACCTCACCCGCTCAGCAACTTAATGAAGTTCATCAACCACGGCTTACCCATATCCTCTTTGCGCACCACCAGCCACAATTGCTTGATCAAGGGGGCAGCAGGAAATAACAGGCACAAATCCTCCCGACAGACACTGCGTTCCGCCAGCCACTCAGGTATAACGACTACCCCACGCCCACTGGCGACCATGCCTAACATCAACTCCGTATCCCCCACGGTCTTGTGATAACGCGGCTCCAACCCTGCCGGTTGCAACAGGTGGGTAAACACATCCAGACGGCTACGCTCCACCGGGTAAGTCAGCAAGGTTTCTTCTGCCAAGTCGCGGGCAGTAAAGGTTTGTTTCACCGCCAACCTGTGCTGCTTACCCACCGCCAGACACAGCGGGTAACGGAACAACGGCTCATGGTGCAAGTCGCCATGTGGCATTTGGTCGGGAGTCAGGCAGGCATCAATCTGGTAGTCCAGCAAGGCGGGCAATGCGGAAAAACGGTATTGTCCCAACACATCCACGTCAATGTCGGGGTAATCACGCATGAAGGTGGTCAGGGCAGGATTCAACCATTGCGCACATGGCAAGCATTCCACCGCAATGTGCAAACGTCCACCGCGCCCATCCGCCATCAACCGGAGGCGGCTGCGGGTGACTTCGATTTCCGGCAACACCCGCTGCGCCAGCCGTAATAATTCCTGTCCCGCCGGGGTGAGGCTGAGGCGTTGCCCCTGTTTGTTCCAGAAGGCAATACCCATCGCGTGTTCCAATGCCTTCATGCGGTGTGACAGGGCGGATTGGGTCAGGCATAAGGCTTCTGCGGCTGCCCCTAGCGTCTGGTATTGGTACAGGGCATGGATAATGCGTAGGTGGGCGATGTCCATAATGAGATTTGCTCATGAATTGCTGAGAAAAACGCGATTTTATTCATTGTTTGAACGCTGCACAATCCACCTTCCTGTCATTCAATGGAAGAATCTGTATGCGACTCCACAACCTCGGCTTCCCGCGCATGGGTGCAGGCCGTGAACTGAAATTTGCCTTGGAAAGCTACTGGAAAGGCACAAGTGATGCCGATAGCCTGCTGACCACCGCTTACGGCTTGCGCCAACAACACTGGAACACCCAGCAACAGGCCGGGCTTGATTTTGTACCTGTTGGGGATTTTGCCCTGTACGACCATGTGCTGAACACCAGCCTGATGCTGGGCAATATCCCGCCGCGTTTCCAGCAAGGGCGGGCGGACAACGAACTCGACCAATACTTCCGCATGGCACGCGGACGCGCTCCCACAGGCGAACCTACCTTTGCCGGTGAAATGACCAAATGGTTCGACACCAATTACCACTACATCGTCCCGGAACTGGCAGCCGATACCGATTTCCACCTGGCTTCCACCCAATTGCTGGATCAGGTGAAAGAAGCCAAAGCCGCCGGGTTCACCCCCAAACCCGTCTTGCTGGGGCCGTTGTCGTATTTGTGGCTGGGCAAGGTCAAGGGGCAGGACTTCGACAAGCTGGAACTCCTACACCGCCTGTTGCCCGTGTATGCTGAAATCCTGCAATACCTTGCTGCCCTTGGGGTGGAGTGGGTGCAGGTGGATGAACCCATCCTGGTGCTGGATTTGCCGTTAGCTTGGCAAAATGCGTTTGAATCCGCCTACAACCACTTGCAGACCCGCAACCTGAACGTGCTGTTAGCCACTTACTTCGGTGAGTTACGCGACAACCTGCGGCTGGCGTGTAACCTGCCAGTGGCTGGTCTGCATCTGGATGCCGTGCGCGGGCAGGCAGAAACCGCACGGGTGCTGGACAACTTGCCCCCCTACAAAGTGCTGTCACTGGGGGTAGTAGACGGGCGCAACCTCTGGAAAACTGACCTCAACAAGGTGCTGGCATGGCTTGAACCCATCCACCAGCGGCTGGGGGAACGCCTGTGGCTTGCCCCGTCCTGTTCCTTGCTGCATGTGCCGCTGGATTTGCAACTGGAAGCCACGCTCGATACGGAACTGAAAAACTGGCTGGCCTTCGCCGTACAGAAACTGGACGAGTTGCGCATCCTCAGCCAAGCCTTGACCCAAGGCAGGGGCAGCGTGCGCACGGCACTGGAAGCCAACCACGCCGCCATCGAAAGCCGCCAGACCTCCACGCGGGTACATAACCCGGCAGTGGCGGAGCGCATGGCAAGCATTACCCCGGCGCTGTTGCAACGCGCTTCCACCTACCCGGAACGCGCCAAGGTGCAGCACCAACGCTTTGAACTGCCCCTGTACCCAACCACCACCATTGGCTCATTCCCACAAACGTCCGAGATCCGCAAGGCACGGCGCGACTTCAAAGCAGGCCAACTGGACGGGGCGGCTTACCACACCGCCATGCAGGCCGAAATCCGCCACGCCGTCGAGGTACAGGAACAACTGGGGCTGGATGTGCCCGTGCATGGCGAAGCCGAGCGCAACGACATGGTGGAATACTTCGGCGAACAGCTTGCCGGGTACGCTTTCACCCGGCTGGGTTGGGTGCAATCCTACGGCAGCCGTTGCGTGAAACCACCGATCATTTACGGGGATGTGTCGCGCCCGGTGGCCATGACGGTGGAATGGTCGGCCTATGCCCAATCCCTGACCGCCAAACCCATGAAAGGGATGCTGACTGGCCCGGTAACGATGCTGCAATGGTCATTTGTGCGGGACGACCAGCCACGCCGTGACACCGCGTTCCAGATTGCGCTGGCCTTGCGCGATGAAATTCTTGACCTGGAGGCTGCGGGCATCGGCATTATCCAAGTGGATGAACCCGCCTTCCGTGAAGGCTTGCCACTGCGCAAGGATGGCTGGAAACCGTACCTGCAATGGGCAGTGGAGGCTTTCCGCCTGAGTGCCGCAGGGGTGCGAGACGATACCCAAATCCACACCCATATGTGCTATTCGGAATTCAACGACATCATGCCGGAGATTGCGGCGATGGATGCGGATGTGATCACCATCGAAACGTCACGTTCCGATATGGAATTGCTGGAGGCGTTCAGTGAGTTTGCCTACCCCAATGAAATCGGCCCCGGTGTGTATGACATCCACAGCCCCAACATACCGACCGTGGACAGCATGGTGCGGATGATGCGCAAAGCCAGCCAGGACATCCCCGCACAACGCTTGTGGGTGAACCCGGATTGCGGGCTGAAGACGCGCCAATGGGCAGAGGTGCTTCCGGCATTGGCAAACATGGTGGAAGCCGCCAAGGTGTTGCGCGGAACCGCCTGACAAAAAAGCTAACCAGCAGGGGAAAATCTTCGCCTGCTGGTTTTGACGACACTCACCCTTCCTCCACCACCCAATCATCCACGCTCTTGGTTTCGCTGCTGAAATTGATGCCGATTAGCACTTTTGGGCGCGGGTCTGTGGCGTACCCACCCGCATACCCCCGCGCTTTAATCTGATCCATCGCCGCCTGCGCCGTCTCAGCGATTCAGAGCCTAGCCCTTTGATTCACGGATCAATGAGTTAAAGGCAT
>CAYNNA010000171.1:0-3813 GCA_964398375.1 uncultured Thiothrix sp. | reverse complement strand
TCAATAAGAAAAGTGGTTTGAAAGGGCTGTGCGGTGTCGGTGATATGCGTGAAGTGCAGGCACTGGCGGATACCGGCGATACCGATGCGCAATTGGCTGAAGCAATGTTTGCGTATCGGGTGAAAAAGTACATTGGCGCATACAGTGCGGTCTTAGGTCAGGTCGATGCGGTAATTTTTACCGGCGGCATTGGCGAACATTCGGCACGCATTCGGGCGCAAGTGTGTGCGAATTTGCAGGTGTTTGGCGTGTACCCTGATCTTGCGAAAAATGCAGTGCATACAGCGGGCATCCTGGAATTCCAACAGGAAACTGCTACGCTCAAGCTTTTGGTTATCCCGACTAATGAGGAGCTTGAAATTGCCCGCAGTACTGCCAGAGAATTGTTTTTACGCCGGTCTTGATTTAGGCACGTCCGGTTGCCGCTTGATCGTGATTGACGGCAATCGGGTAGTGCGAGCGGAGGCGCGGGTGGTTTATCCAGAAGAACCCTCACCCCCGTCCCCTCTCCCAGAGGTAGAGGGGGGGAAGACGGCGTTGTGGTGGGATGCTGTGCAGCAAGTCATGGCGGAAATTCCTGAAACTATCCGTGCTAATCTGCAAGGGATTGCGGTAGATGGTACGTCTGGCACGATTTTGTTGACGGATGCAGATGGCAATCCGACTACGCCTGCATTGATGTATAACGATGCGCGTGCGCTGGAACAAGCCCGACGGATTGCCGCGATTGCGCCGCGAGAGAGTGGGGCGCATGGCGCAACCAGCAGCCTCGCTAAACTGCTGTGGTTATTGGAACATTACCCAGATCAACCGCACGCTTACGCGCTGCATCAAGCCGATTGGATAGCGGGAAAATTGGCAGGGCAATTTGGTTTCAGCGATGAGAATAACTGCCTGAAACTGGGCTATGACCCAGTGAAACGCGAATGGCCTAAGTGGGTGAAAGGGTTAGTGCCGGAATACCTGTTGCCTAAGGTCTATGCGCCGGGTGACAAAATTCTTACAAAACGCAGAACCTCACCCCCCGCCCCCCTCTCCTTAACAGGCGAGGGGGAGGAAGAAAAAGCCCGCTCTTGTCCCCCCTCTCCTGTCAAGGAGAGGGGGTTAGGGGGTGAGGTTCTTCTTCGCGCTGGAACCACCGACAGCATCGCCGCCTTCATTGCCACTGGCGCAAGCGAATTAGGCGATGCCGTCACCTCACTAGGCAGTACCATTGCGCTCAAAATCATCAGCGACAAGCCCATCTTTGCCCCTGAATTCGGCATTTACAGCCACCGTTTGGGCGATAAATGGTTGGCAGGGGGCGCATCCAATAGCGGTGGGGCTGTGTTGTTGCAGCACTTTTCTCGCGATGATTTGCAGCGTTTGACGCCGCAACTCCAGCCCGATAAGCCAACGGGATTGGATTATTACCCCTTGAGCAAACCGGGCGAACGTTTTCCTCATGCTGATCCGCAATGGCTACCGCGCTTAACCCCACGCCCTGCTGATGACGTGCCATTCCTGCAAGCGATGCTGGAAGGCATGAGCCGGATTGAGCAGGAGGGTTGGCAGCGTTTGCACGAGTTGGGTGCGCCTTATCCGCGCACTTTGCGCACGGTTGGGGGCGGTAGCCGTAATCCGGCGTGGATGCAGATGCGGGAAACGTTGATTGGTGTGCCTATGCTGCATTCTCAACACGATGAGGCGGCGTTTGGGGCGGCGTTGTTGGCCTTGAATACTAACGGGAGCTGATTCATTAAACGCTAACTATCCTAATAGAAAAAATTGAATCTAGTTTTTCTCATTCAGTCCTTGTTAAGGTTGCTACTCGTGTTATAACTGCGGCTGCGAGGTTTTTATTAAAGGACAAGGTTCATGAAAAAGAAAAGTCATGTGGCGAGCGGAGCAGTTTTTTCATCTAAGTTATTAAATTATTTGGTGTTGGTATGTGCCGGTTTATCCGCTGGTTGTTCAAGCCTGCCGTTGTTAGGAATATCTGACGACGCGGCGGAGATTAATCCCAATAATCTTGGTACTTATGTCAGTAATCAGGATGATGTTTACAAAGGCTTATTACGGTTGGCTAATCTTGCCGGTGAGCCTGCTTCCCCAGCCGAATGGAACCAGTTCATTATGGCGGGTGTGCAATATTCCAACCAGAAGTGTGAAAGCTATTTGAATAGCACACTGAAAGGCGATGCGGATATTGCCGCACGCCACACCGTGCATGATTTACAACGTCAGTACGTCGAAAAGCTCAGTGCTAACCAATACTCCAATCGGGTTGCGGCGTTTAGCGTCCTGCAAGGCTATGGCAGACTGTGCTCATCCAGCAATATACAAGCTCTGGCAACTGGCAATGCCCGAATTGCACAACCTGGTAAGTCAACGGATGGTGGTATGAACCTCGTGCCCTACGTGCGTATCGCGCCGTAATGCGTTGGGGCGGGTGTTAGTTCAACTGCACCCGCGTCCCCCACGGCACAGGTGATTTGCCTTTCACCAGCCAAATAACCGGATAATTCGGCTGCACTTTTGGGAAATACCCTTGTGCATCGGTGAAATACACCAAAATATCCGGCTGCTGATCTTGGGTTTGTACCCATTCAAATACGGGGCGGAAATCGGTCGAACCACCGCCGGGCATGGCTTGCGGTAACGTCGCTTCTTCCCACGGTTCAAAGCGGCGCGGAAAGCCTGCGACTACTTCGGAATCACACGCGAGTAAGGTGACGGCGGCGCGAACTTGCCCTTTGATGGCGTTGATTTCGGTGAGGCAATCCAACAATTCTTTGTCGTTCACGGAGCCGCTCACGTCCAGCGCGATTACTGCATTGATTTGATAGCTTTTCAGGGTTGGGAAAATCGCCGGGTCGCCACGCCGTGACGAGGGGCGAGCGTAGCTGTAGTCGTCGCGTGCCACCGCAGTCATGTAATGCGCCAATAAAGTGCGCCAAGGTAAGCGCGGTTGCAGCAATTCTTCCACCAGACGCTTCATAATGCCGCTGAGTTTACCGGCTTGTTGCGCCTGTTGAGCCGCTCCGGCAAGGCGTTGTTGCCATTGTACGCTGAGGTCTTCGGCTTCTTGCTGGTTTAGCGGGGGCGGGGGTGGTTCGCCCTCTTCGGCGGGTTCATCGGGGGATTGTTGTTGGGTGTTGCCGTCGCCTTCGTTGGCATCTTGTGGTTGGGATTCGGCTTCACCGGATTCGCCCGTGTCTTGTTCGTCAGGCTGTTGCGGTGGGGTGTCGGTGTCGGGTTCGGTATCCGTATCGGATTCTTCGGGGGTGTCATCCGCGTTGGTCGGGTTGTCTTGTTTGTCGCGGTTATCCAGCGGGTTTTCGCTTTTGTCGCTACTGCCTTCGTTGGGGTTGGTTTCTTTGTCGTAGAGGTGCTGATCCATCGTTTCGGTCATGTCGTTGTCGTCTAGGAGTGGGTAAATCTCCTCGGCGCTCATGCCGACGTATTCCTTCATCATGATCATGCCGGGCGGCGGTTTAAGGCCGTCGGCAATTAGAATAGGGTTGATGGCGTAATCGCAAGCCAAGTCCCAGCGGTGTTTGACGCGGTGGGCGCGGCGGGCGAAATGCGATAGGGCGCAGTGCAGGGCTTCGTGGGCGAGGACAAACTGCGCCTCGTCGGTGCGCAATTCCTGCACGTATTCGGGGTTGTAATAAAACTTACGCGCATCCGTACCGGTGGTCGGGCACCATGCCGGATTCGCAACCTGTAACGGCAGGCGCAGCACGAGTGCCCCCAGAAACGGTTTATTCAGAATCATGAACCTCGTGCCCTACGTGCGTATCGCGCCGTAATGCGTTGGGGCGGGTGTTA
>CAYNNA010000170.1:0-3846 GCA_964398375.1 uncultured Thiothrix sp. | reverse complement strand
CCGCCCCTCTCCTTGACAGACGAGGGGGAGCAAGAGTTGCATTGTTTCTTCGCCCCTCTCCTGTCAAGGAGAGGGGTTGGGGATGAGGTTCTTCTTTTAAGCCGCTAATGCCAACAAATCGGAACGTACATCCGGCGTAATCGGTTGTTGGTTGTGGTCTTTCAACACCCCATTTAGTGATTCAGCCAAACGTTCGGCGGTACGCAAAAAGTCATTGATTGCTTCGTTGTCATCAATCGGGCTGGGCAAATTCAGAATCATGGAAAGCCCTGGTGTCGCTTGCATCACCAATTCATTCGGCACTAATGTCCACGGTTTGACCCCATTTGCCACGCTGAACAAACTGGTTTCGCCCTGTTCAGTCAGAATATAGCGGTGAAAAATATCCATCTCCCCAAACCCCAAGCCTGCATCGTCCAGCGCTTGCAGCACTTCTTCACCCCCAAAGCCCACCTCAATATCTGCCGCAATGAACAAAATCAATTGCGGTGGCAAGATCGCAGTAGGCGCAGCACTCGGCGTGACTGGCGGTTCTTGTGACTTGCCAGAAACATTCGACATCATCACATCCGACATATCACGGGCATTGGCAGCAGGGCGTTTACCATCACGGGCAGGCACGTCATCGGCAACACTAGAAAGCTCGTTGCCATCGGCATCACGCAGCACGGGAACGGTTTCATCCCGCTTAGTGGGAGAGTTTTGCCGGGAAATACGGCTAATCACGTAAATACCCACCAGAGCCGCTAGACCCAGCACCATGATAATCAGACTTACCAGTTCCATTTAAAATCCTTTAATCCTTGTTTATTTCCAGCATTAGCTATTAGCCAATTTGACAGCTTCTGCCATGTCTACCGTCACCAGCCGTGACACCCCAGCTTCACGCATGGTAACACCGATAAGATTTTCAGCAAGTTCCATCGTGGTCTTATTGTGGGTAATAAATATGAATTGTACCTGTTCTGACATATGCCTGACCAGTTCACAGAAACGCCCAACATTAGCCTCATCAAGGGGCGCATCCACCTCATCCAACAGGCAAAACGGAGCAGGATTCAGTTCAAAAATCGCAAATACCAAGGCTACCGCTGTTAACGCCTTTTCGCCACCCGACATCAGGTAAATGGTCGAAATTCGCTTACCCGGCGGGCGTGCCATAATCGCCACCCCGGTGGTAAGCAGGTCATCGCCAGTCATTTCCAGATAACATTCCCCCCCACCAAACAAGCGCGGGAACATTTCCCCCAAACGGCTGTTCACTTTGTCGAACGTTTCTTTGAAACGCGCCCGGGTTTCACGGTCAATTTTACGGATGGCTGTTTCCAAAACCTCTAATGCGGCGACTAAATCCGCATTTTGTTGATCCAAGTAATGTTTGCGTTCTTGTTGTTCACGGAATTCGTCGATAGCAGCAAGGTTGATTGCCCCTAAACGCTGGATACTGCGTTGCACACTTTCCAATGCTTGTAAAAAGGTCTCGGCACTGGCATCTGCCGGAAATTCAGCCTGCAAAATCGCCGCGTTATACTCGGTTTTGGCAAATTGTTCGGCAAGCGTTTGTTCACGTACCTGTACGCTTTGCCATTCCAGCTTACGGTTTTCCAAGGCAGTGCGTGAGGTGTCGGCAAGGCGTTCGGCTTGGATGCGGGCGTTGTCTTGCTGGCGAATATCGGCTTCGAGCGCCTGCAACTGCTGGCGGGCTTGGGTCAAACGTTGCTCCACGTCAGCACGTTGGGTAAGCGCGTGCTCACGCTCTTCTTCCAGTTCTGCCAGCGGATCGTCTTGTAATTGCAGTTGTTCCAGCAAGGTATCGCGCTGTTGCTCCAGCAATTCAAGGCGGCTGTGGATGCGTTCGAGTTGGCGCTGACTATTGTCGCGTTGGGTACGGTGGGTTTCGATCTGCAAGCGCACGTCTTGCACCGTATCTTGCAGGTCACGCTGAGTGCGACGTGCTTCACTGACGGCGTGTTGCCAGTCTTCGCGGGTGATCGCAAGCTGGTCGCGTTCGCATTGCAAGGTTTCGAGCAAGGTCAGGGCTGCGTTGCGTTGGGTGGTCGCGAGTTCGTGTTCGGCAGTTTGCTGCTGTTGCTGGCTGGCGAGTTCGGTGCATTCACTGTCAATTTGCTGGCGGCGCTGGCTGAGCTGGTCGATGCGCTGTTGCAGGGTGTGCAAACGGTTACGCTGTTCGGATTCGCTGCGGTGCAAGCGGTTAACATCGGCTTGCGCTTGCTGGCGCTGCTGTTCGAGCGTACTAATGCGGGTGCGCAAGGTGTCAGCGTTGGCTTGCCAGTCGCTGAGTGTGGTTTCCAACTGTTCGAGCTGTTCGCGCAAGCTGTCAATCTCTTGTTGACGTTGCAAGATACCGCTTTGGGCATCGTGTTGACGATGCGTCCGCAACCAGTTTGCGCCTAACCATAGACCGTCGCGGGTGACAATGCTTTCACCGGGCGCAAGGCTGTGGCGTTTGGATAAGGCTTCACGCAAGGTTTCGGCACAACGGATCCCCGTTACAAGGCTACGCGCGGCTTCGGGTGCGTGGAGTTTGCTGGCGAGATAAACCGGCGCTTGTGGCGACGGCGTAAGCGTATTGGTCGCGATTTCCAGTAGCGTAATCCCGGCGTTTAACACCTCATCGGCTTCCAGCAGCCACAATTGGTCGAGGCAAACCGCATCCAAATCCGTCGCTAATACGGTTTCAAAGGCGGCTTCCCAACCGTGTTTGATGTTGAGGATTTCCGCCATGCGCGGGGCTTTTGCCAAATCGTGGGCTTGTAACCATTGTTGGCGTGCCTTATTGGTTTTGTCCAAGCCGGATTGTTGCAGGGTTTCCAGCGAAGCCAAGCGCCCTTGCAAGGATTGGCGAAGGGAACGCTGCGCGTCAAGCTGGCTGTTAGCGTCGCGGTAGGCTTGCTGTTGCTCACTCAAGGTGGTGCTAAGACTGGCAAGCTGATCTTCTGCCAGTGCAAGTTCTTCGGCAGCCGCTTCGCGTTGTGCGTCCAGCAGTTGTAAATCCTCAACAAAACGTTGGGGTGCGAGGTTACTGGCTTCTTGTTGCAAGCGTTCAAGGCGCTGGTTGGTTTGGCTCAATTGGCGTTCGAGCTGTTCCATGCGGGCTTTTTCGACTTGCGCCTGACGGGTGGGATCGGCAATGCGTTGTTGCAACGTGTGCCAGTGTTCCTGCCAATCGTTGAGTTGCGCTTCGGCTTCGGCAAAGCGTTCCTCTGCCAATGCCAGTTGCGTACTGAGATCGTCTTCACGCGGGATAAGGTCGGCAAGCGCCGCTTCACTCACGCGAAGTTTGGTGCGGTCTTCAGCGGCATGACGCAAGGTTTCGGCAATGCTCTGTTCGGCAGTGCGCAGGGCATCTTGCTGGCGGCGTTCAATGTCACGCTGATGCTGGATGCTTTGTTCGATGCGGGCGATTTCTGCTCCGGCTTGGTAATACTCGCCCTGCACCGCATTAAGGGTTTCGTTGGCATCGCTATAACCTTCGCGCAATTCGGTGACAACCGCTTCCAAATGGTGCATCTGGGTGAGGTGCGCCTGATACGTATTGGAAAGCTGACTCAGTTCATGCAAGCGTTGCGCCCCATCCGCTTGCAGGTGTTGCCATTGCAATAACAACACGCTGGCTTCGAGCTGGCGCTCTTGGTCACGTAATTCGCGGAAACGTTGCGCGGCTTTGGCTTGTTTGTCGAGGCGTTCCAGTTGTTTTTCGAGTTCGTCGCGCAAGTCGCTCAGGCGTTCGAGATTTTCGCGGGTATGCGCCATCCGAGTTTCGGTTTCGCGGCGGCGTTCTTTGTAACGCGAAATGCCTGCGGCTTCTTCGAGGGTCTGGCGCAA
>CAYNNA010000169.1:0-3863 GCA_964398375.1 uncultured Thiothrix sp. | reverse complement strand
AAATGAACCACAGGGCTGGGTGCGAGATTTTTAGGATGCTCTGAATCGCTGAAATACGTGCGCCGATTTGTTGATCACCACCCAATGGCCCGCTCAATAAACAGGTTACGTTCAAGCCCGTTTGTTCCGCCAACAAACGCCCTGTTGTGCCAGTGGCAAACAACGTGCATTCGGCTAGGATAGGATAATTGGCTTTCGACCATTGAATAAGTGTCGATTTTAGGTTGTCGTGCGCAACCAATGCGATTCTATGTTTCTGCATGTTTCTCAAGCCCCCGCTACTGAAATGCTGCTGCATGATTAATTTTTCTAATGACTGCTGAATCATACAGCACGGTCAGGGGGTGATGCAATCCATATAGCAAGCATTCAGGTCGGTCATTCCCCGCGCACTATGATGGGGCGTATACTGGGGCAGTACGTAGCCATGTGAGAACAACAATGCCACTGATCAATGATGCCATCTGGGCTAATAGCCCTTACCTGCAACACCAGCTTGCCCGCCACCCCGAATGGCAAGCCTACGCGGAATCCAGCCAGCCCTACGCTGTGGGTGCATTGGTGGCAAATATTGTTGCCGAAGTCCTCGCCCAACCCGATTACGATAGCGTCTTGCGCACGGTACGGCTTATCCGCAACCGCGAAATGGTGCGCATCGCTTACCGCGACCTGATGGGCATGGCGGAACTCGCCGAAACCTTGCAAACTACCTCCGACCTCGCCGATGGTTTGGTGGATGCCGCTTACCGTTGGAGTTACGCCGAACTCACCGCCAAACACGGCATTCCGCGCAGCCGCAGCGGTGAACCCCAGCAGATGGTGATTATCGGCATGGGCAAACTCGGCGGGCAGGAACTCAACTTTTCCTCTGACATCGACATGATTTTCGCCTTCCCCGAAGCAGGGGCAACCGATGGCAAGCGCGACCTTGATAACCAAACCTTTTTCACCCGTATCGGGCAACGGATGATTGCTATTCTGGGGCAAACCACGGCTGAGGGCATTGTGTACCGCGTCGACATGCGCTTACGCCCTTTCGGTGAGGTTGGCGCACTCGCCTTATCGTTCGATGCGATGGAGCATTATTACGAAACCCACGGGCGCGAATGGGAACGTTACGCCCTGATCAAAGCGCGTGTGATGGCAGGCGACAAACACAATGGCGCGGAATTGATGGCACGCTTGCGCCCGTTCGTGTTTCGCCGCTACCTCGATTACGGCGCGATTGAGCAATTGCGCGACATGAAAGCGATGATCAACCGCGAAGCTGAACGCCGGGGCAAATACCTTGACGTGAAACTCGGCACGGGCGGCATCCGCGAAATCGAATTTACCGCACAAGTGTTTCAGTTAATGCGCGGCGGGCGCATTCCTGAATTGCGCGGGCCTAGTTTGCTGCCCACGTTGGATGCCTTGCTGGCGCAACAATTGCTGTCGGCGGAAGAGTTTGCGGTGTTACAACCGGCGTACCATTTCCTGCGGCGCACGGAAAACCGCCTGCAAATGTGGAACGACGAACAGACGCATTCGCTGCCGACCACGCCGGAACGTCAAGCCTGCCTTGCCAGCTCAATGGGGTTTGCGGATTGGGCGAGTTTTGAAGCGGAACTGAATCGTCATCAGCAGGCGGTAGCGCAGATTTTCCAGCGTGTGTTTGCGCTTGAAACGCAGGAAAGTCAGCCGATACCGGAACATCCCGCGATTCAGGCACTGTTACACAGCCGTTTATACAACACGCTGACCGATACGGGGCGCAGCCGTTTGAACCGCTTGCTGCCTGCCTTGCTGGATGCGTGTAATGCTTTGGCTGACCCTGAACAGGCGTTGGAACGTTGTTTACGGATTGTGCAAAAGATTGCGCCGCGTTCCGGCTACATTGCGATGCTGGCGGATCACCCGAATGCGCTGGAACAATTCGTGCGCTTGGTTAGTGATAGCTTGTGGATTACCAGCCAGTTGACCGATCACCCGATTTTGCTGGATCAACTGCTGGATTCGCGTCAGTTGTATACGCCGCTGGATCGTGAGCAACTGGGCGCGGCGTTGCGGCTGGAACTGGAGCGCATTGATCAGGGTGATACCGAACAGGTGATGGAACGTTTGCGCCAGTTCAAGCAAGCGCAAGTGTTGCGGGTGGCGGCGGCGGACATTACCGGCGTATTGCCGCTGATGAAGGTGTCGGATCAGTTGACCTGGATTGCCGAGGCAGTGCTGGAAGAAACCCAGCGGCATGTGTGGGACACGATGACAGCACAAACCGGTGTGCCGTGTTACCAGAATGAATCAGGGGAAATGCAGCAAGCCGGGTTTGCGATTATTGCTTACGGCAAACTCGGCGGGCTGGAACTGGGTTACGGCTCTGATCTCGATATTATTTTTCTGCACGACAGCCACGGCACGGCGCAGCAAACCAACGGTAAAAAGACGCTGGAAAATGCGGTGTTTTATGCGCGTTTCGCCCAAAAAATTATTCATACGCTGACGACGTTTACGCCAGCGGGACGCTTGTACGAAACCGATACGCGCTTGCGCCCTAGTGGGGCTTCGGGTTTGCTGGTGAGTAGCTTGAATGCGTTTCGTACCTACCAGCAGGAAAAAGCGTGGGTGTGGGAACATCAGGCGTTGTTGCGGGCGCGGGTGATCACGGGAACGGACAGTTTGCGGGCGCAATTTGAGCAAGTACGTCACGACATTTTGTGTCAGGCGCGTGACAAAGCGGCATTACGCAAGGAAGTGATTGCGATGCGCCAGAAAATGTGGGACAGCATGGCGAGTAAGGATGCCCGCGTGTTTAACCTGAAAAAAGACCCCGGCGGAGTGACAGATATTGAATTTATTGTGCAATTTCTGATTCTGGCTCATGCGCACGAACACCCGGAATTGGTGCGTTGGAGCGACAATATCCGCCAATTGGAATCGTTGCAGGGAGCGGGGCTTTTGCCAGCGGACACGGCGGAAACCTTGGCGGATGCCTATCGCACCTTGCGTGATCGTATCCACGAATTATCGTTGCAGGACCAAGAAGCGGTGGTGGATGCGGGGCAGTTGGTGCGCGAGCGTGAGGCGGTGCGGGCTGCTTGGGTGGGGTTGGTGGAGGCTTAAGGAAACGCTCAATACAACATCCCAAACAACCACAATGGAATCCGCTTGCCATCGCCGATGACCACATCATCGACCACGGCATAACCTTCTGGGTGCTGGGCAAGCTGTTTGAGGGTTTTGCCTGCACCACCGATTTCAAATACCCAACGCTCGTCCACTACAAAATCGCCCTTGTCGTGGTAATGCACCTGATGCTGGTAATTCAGTTGCGAGACAAAAAAACTTTCGCGGAGCGAACCGACATTGGGGCTGGCGCACAGCGCGTAAAACAAGTTGGTGTTGTCCAGCAATAGCTTGTCCGGCTTATTGACGGTACGCATTCCGCTGCCGCCACGCACGATATGCACCAAACTGCCCGCACTCATGCTGTCGAGATAGCGCGAAAGCGTCGGCCAGGACGTACCCACCCCGGTGCTCAGTTTGGAAATGTTCAATTCCACCGGGTCAGTGCTGCACAGCATGTACAGCAGCTTTTTCAGCTTATCCAGTTTGTCGGGGGCGATGTTGTAGAGGCTTCCAAGCCGCAGCTTTGTGCGTGTTGCAACAGCACGGTGGTCTTGCCACAACCGCGTGCGCCCTTGATGCCGATCAGTTGTTCGCCGAAGTCGATGCGAGTGTGCAGGAAACGGCGATATTCTGGTTGCCGTCGAGCGAGGATCAAGGCGGATGTCTGACGGAGGATGGGGGAGATCATCGTCTGTAAAACCTGTTTTAGTGAAAAGTAGCTTTGGTCTAAAGTGTAGTTTAGAGCAGAAAGCTAG
>CAYNNA010000168.1:0-4035 GCA_964398375.1 uncultured Thiothrix sp. | reverse complement strand
CACCGCGACCTAAAGCTTGCCTAAAGTCATGTAACTATTGAAAGTTGATTGGCAGGGAAACTTCTTGCCCATTGCGGGTAATATTGAGGTTAACTTGGTTGGCAGTGGCGGCTTCTTGAAGTACACGCATGGCAACGGCTGGGTTTTCCAGCGCCGTACCATTCACGGCGGTCACAATATCGCCCGATTGCAAGCCCAATTGGTTGAACAGCGCCACATTGCTACCGGGGCTTAATTGGAACCCTAGAAATTTTCCATCACGCTCATAAGGCTGGGGGCTGGCGACCTCCAGCAAGCGCATATTATTGTTCATCACCGACTGACGAAATTCACCCAGATTGGGGGCTGCTTCTGCTGCACCCTGTGGTTCCATTGGTGGCATTTCTTCCGGTGGTGGCGGTGGCACCGCCCCTTCGCTAGGGGTGAACATTTCCGGCGGTGGCATGATGTCAGGAGCAGGCGGAGTCGTGAAGTCGGTAGGGGGCATATCCATTGGCATGTTATCGCCCACACTTGCCGCAGCTACATTGCCGCCACCGCCTAATTCGGGTTTGGGTAGTGCCAGCTTTTCCAGCAAGCCATTGCGGCGTAACAGCACATGGTCTGCCAGAATCTGTTCTAACACTGCCCCGGAATTCCCAATAGTCTCACCTGCCGCGTAGGCTTTTTGCTGGGCATTTTCTTCAATCACCGCGTAGCCGTTGTTATTGGGTGGTGCATAGACCCCCTGAAGTTTGAGCGCCAATTGGGTGTTTTGAATATTCGTCGGCGCGGGTTTGGCGCTATCCGCTTGATACACACCAAACAAATGGTAGCTTGCCAAGGTATCGCCCAGATTGGGTTGCGCTTGCGCAGCACTGTTTACCAGACCGCTATCGTTGCTGGTAAGCAAGGGGCGCGGCTCGGCGGGAAACAGCATCCACACCAGCTTTGCCAGCAGAAAACCACCGAGAATTACCAGCACCAAACTGGTGTAGTCCGGGGCGCGGTTTAGCAGTTGCTCAACGAAACGCGCACGTTGCGTACCTTGCATGGGAAAGCCTCATTCGTTAATGGCAGTTAATGGCTCAAACCTGATAATAATCGCGGTACCACTGCACAAAGCGGCGCGTACCTTCGTCAACCGACATACTAGGACGATAGCCCACGTCTTGCACCAACGCATCCACATCCGCGTAAGTATCCGGCACATCACCCGGTTGCAATGGCAGCAAATTCAGCTCGGCTTTCATTCCCAACGCATCCTCAATGGCACGGATATAGTCCATCAATTCCACCGGATTCTGATTGCCGATATTGTAAACGCGCCAAGGCGCTTTGCTCGTGCCGGGGTCGGGCTGCATCCCGCTCCACGCGGCATTGCCTGTCGCCGTATGATCCAGTGTGCGAATCACGCCTTCCACAATGTCGTCGATGTAGGTGAAATCGCGGCGGTGCTTGCCGTAGTTAAACACATCAATCGGCTTACCCGCCAAAATCGCCTTGGTAAATTTGAACATCGCCATATCCGGGCGACTCCACGGGCCATACACCGTAAAGAAGCGTAATCCTGTGGTCGGCAAACCGTACAAATGCGAATAAGTGTGTGCCATCAGCTCATTGGCTTTTTTGGAAGCGGCGTACAGTGACAGCGGGTGATCCACGTTGTCATGCACCGAAAACGGCATGGATTCATTCGCGCCATACACCGAACTGGAGGACGCATACACCAAATGCTTCACGCCGTTATGGCGGCAGCCTTCCAGAATATGCCCAAACCCTACCAAATTGCTGTCGATGTAAGCCAGCGGATTGTCGATGGAATAACGCACCCCAGCTTGTGCCGCGAGGTTCACCACCGCATCCAAGCCTTGTTCAGCAAACAGTGTCGCCATACCCGCGCGGTCGGCTAAATCCAAGCGGATGAATGTGAAATGGCCTGCGGTATCCGCGTCGATCACGCGTTGCAAACGGTGTTCTTTCAGCGTGACATCGTAATAGTCGTTGAAATTGTCGATACCGATGACTTCATCGCCGCGCTCCAAGAGTTTCAAGGCTAAATGCATCCCGATGAAACCGGCTACCCCTGTGATTAATACACGCATTTTCTATCCTCTTATTTTTAAGCGGTCAGCATAACATAATTTTTACGGTGGTTTGTCAGGTAACGATAGGCGTGTGGGTGTGAAAAATAATGTTGCGCATCAACCATGAAGAATACCTGTTGCTGATTGTTTATACACCCCAATGCGTTCACCATCCGTCACCAACAGCCACGCACTGAGCTTGGGCAGTGCCGCAATCGCAGGCAGTTGCAGATAGCCTTGCACTTGGGTAATGCCTTCTAGTCGCTTCGCTTCCCACGCGCTGTCACCATCGCCCTTTTTGGCGTATTTCAATTCAATCAAATGCTGGTGCTTGACCGCAAACGGGCTACGTTCGATGAGCATCACATCCGGGTATTTGCGCCCCATTTCCCGTTCGCTTTGGATGAAGTAAATCGGGAACTGGTACAACAAGGTCAGTAGTAAGGTCTTGATGTGCTTTTCATCCAGCTTGATCAGGTCGCGGTTCGACAAGCTTTGCAATACCCGCTCCATTTCCGTTGCCAGCGGTTGTAGCTCACCTTGCAAGGCAAGGGTTTCGATCGCCGCCCGTAACGGCAATTCCTCAATGCGTAGCTGATTACGCTGTTCCAGTTCTACCTTAAAGTAACTGAAATACAGTTCGCGGATCACATGGTTGGGGATGGTAAACACCGTCGCCATAAAACGTTTGCCCGTGATGGTCACAAACCCCATGTACGCCAGTAGGCTGATGAATTCATCGCGCCCAAAGTGCCTATCAAGCTCGAATTTGCGCTGTTGCAGGGCAACCACTTCGCCGCCATTAATAATAGCGTCCAAGACTTGGTAGTTAGCATCCGTGTCGCCGATGTTGAACAGTGCCATGATTTTGCGGTAATCAGAGGCAATGTTTTCATCCAGCATCCGTTCGGGGTAGGTGCAGTTGGCACTGTCGAAGTTTTTGGCGAAATACAGCACCATGTCCGAATTAAACACCGTTTCCTTGGTATCGGGGTAGAAACGGTAGCCGTTGTACCAGTCGGAGACATCCCTCATCAGCGTATCCATGTCCAAGCCGCATTGGTTCACCAATGGCTGCAATAACTGACGGGTTTCTGCGTGGGTAAAGCCCATTACCGTGTTGAAATCCCTGTGGGTGGACAGGTTTTCAGTCATGTTAAAGCCACTAGTAAGGCTGTCGAGCATCAGCGGGGTCACGCCCGTGATAAACAGGCGATCCAGCACCCCTGTCATGGTGGCACTTTTTAGCACTTCGTAGAAACTGCGCACAAAACCGCCTTTGCCCATAACGCTCTGGAACAGGGTACGGTCTTCCACCAGTAGGCTATTGGCAAAGTGGTCGTATTCGTCGATCAGCAGCAAGATTTTATGAGCACTGGCCAAGCGGAAAAAAGCCGAGATGCGAGCCTGAGGCGAGGTCTCGGTATCAATTTCCCGTTGTGCAGAATCCGGGTAGCCGTAACGTACCAGGAAAGCCCTAATCGCATTTGATACTTTGTGGTCAAAATTTTGTATCAATAGCTCATGTGCCCCCGTGGCTATACCGCTGAAATCCATCAGCAGCACCTGATAGCTGTTTTTCAGCGGGGTGGGGTGTTGCCCGATGCAGAGCTTGCCGAATAGCGCATCGAATTCACCGCTGCGCTTTACGTCGTAGTAGTGTTCCAGCATCGACACAAACAGACTTTTACCGAAACGGCGCGGGCGCAGCAGGATTTGGTAACTACCCGCTGCCTCCAACTGTGCAATGTACGCGGTTTTGTCAATGTAGACATAACCGCCACTGATGACTTTTTTGAAATTGCTTTCACCGTAGGGGATTTTCATCGATCGCTCGTTACTAAGGTTCTCCCCGACAGTTTAGCAGCTAATCCGGCGGGGAGTGTTCTGATAAGCGTAGCCGGCAGGGCGACCACATTTGACTTTTTAAATCACTTTAAAATCAATAGATTGATTACTTTTAAGACAT
>CAYNNA010000167.1:0-4077 GCA_964398375.1 uncultured Thiothrix sp. | reverse complement strand
GCGTGACATGGGAAGTCGCCAGCGATGCCGCCTTCGCCAACGTCGTAAGCAAAGGTGAAACCAAAACTGACGCCGCCCGCGATTACACCGTCAAAGTCGATGCCAGCGGTTTGAGCGCGGGCAACACCTACTATTACCGCTTCAAGGCTGATACCAGCGTATCGCCAGTCGGCAAAACCCGCACATTACCGCAAGCATCACCGGATGAAGTGAAACTTGCGGTATTTTCATGCGCCAATTACCCGGCTGGCTATTTCCACGTCTACGCCGAAGCCGCCAAACGCGATGACTTATTTGCCGCCATTCACTTGGGCGACTACATCTACGAATACCCGGCGGGTGCTGATCAGTATGCGTCGGCGGATGCCGCTAAATTGGGGCGAGTTTCCAGCCCTGCCAATGAATTGGTGAAAATCGACGATTACCGCCAACGCTACGCGCAATACCGCAGTGATAAGGACTTGCAAGCTGTCCACGCCAAACTCCCGTTCATTTGCATTTGGGATGACCACGAAATCGCCAACGACACTTGGAAAGACGGCGCAGAAAACCACACGACTGCGACCGAAGGCGATTTCGCCCTACGCCGTGCGGCTGCGTTAAAAGCATGGCAGGAATGGTTGCCAGTACGCGAACAAGACGCCAGCAACCCGCTGCGAGCTTACCGCTCGTTCAACTTCGGTACGCTGCTGAGCTTGCACATGCTCGATACCCGTGCGGGTGGGCGCGACAAGCAACTCGATTACGCCACTTACATTGACCCGACCACGGGCGCATTCAATGCCACAACGTTTGCCGCTGACATGGCAGACCCGACCCGCCAATTGCTGGGCGCAGAACAGATGGCGTGGTTGCAAAGCCAATTGGCAGCATCCGGCGCGATCTGGCAGGTATTGGGGCAACAAATCCTGATGGGCAATGCGTGGGATGGTTATGCCGTAGCCCGCGAAACCGTGTTCGGCACCGCACGGGCATTGGACAAAAACCTGGTGGTATTAAGCGGCGATACCCACAATGCTTGGGCAAGCGATTTGCAAGACGTGAACGGCAATGCCATCGGGGTGGAATTCGCCACGCCATCCGTCTCATCACCGGGTTTGGAAGAATACATTCCCGACACCAAACCGGCGGAACTGGCAGCCGGGGTGCAGCAACTGATCCCGACGCTGGCTTACGCCGATACCGCACAACGCGGTTACATGGTGCTCAGCGTGAATGCGACTGAAGCCAAAGCCGACTGGTATTTTGTTTCCAGCGTCAAAACCAGCACTTACACCACGAAGCTGGAGAAGAGTTTGAAGACATTGGCGAGTACGGGCAATCGTCGTATTGTGCGGGCGTAAAAGCACAATCCCTCCAGAAACGGAAGCCCTGCGATCGGGCAGGGCTTTCCATTGAGCAACCATTTCGCCAACGCCATTCGCAATTACCCCTACTCCAGCTCCCATTCAAACCCAACCAGATTACGCGCTTCTGCGCTAAATTCCATCCCCAACAAGGTAATCTGGTGTTGTCCGTCACGGTAAGGTGCGGCGTAATCCTTGTCCTTGATTTGCTGCATGGCGCTGCCATCGCCCACTGTGCCTTTGACCATTTTGAACTCGATCACGTACACCTGTTTTTGTCCATCACGGCGCGGGAAGCGTATCGCCATATCAATCCGCCCCCTGTTATTGCTGACTTCTACCCGCGTTTCCATGCCTAACGCGCACAAAAAGGCGTAGATGACGGCGGCGTAATAGCCTTCGTATTGAGCGATGGGATTATTGTTGTAGTTTTCGTAAGCAATATTGGCAAACAGGCTGCGGATATGTTGCTCAAATGCTGGCAAATCGTGCTGATACAAGGTTTCGCTTACCGTGCCTAAGGTGTGCGACGTATCCGTGAGGTAATGATCCAGGAAGTAGCTCATCAGGCTGTAACGGACTTCGTGGTTGGGATAGGTCAGCAGGTAATCCGGCGCTCTTCCCGCGCCGTTATCCAACTCTTGCTTGATGGTCAAATAGCCGGTTTGGAACAGCAGCGTTTCGATATTGATACGACCTACATCAAAATCGCCCAGCTTTTTGTAATCCATACGCACCGCTTCGAGGTCGGGCAAATGGAAACGCCGTCGTTTCAACACGTTGACAAGAAACGTAGGTGTGCCTGTTTCAAACCAATGGGGTAAGTATTTTTTGCCTTTATCCAAAAACAGCAGCACGTCGAACGGGTTGTAAACGCGCTCACCCAGCCAGCCATAACCGTTGTACCAGCGTTTCATCAAGGTTAAATCAACCCCTTGCAGGCGGGCGGCAAAGCTGTGTTCCAACTCGGTTTGGGTGTAGCCACACAACGCCGAATAACGCTCATCAATCGTGATGTCGTTGAGGTTGTTTAAACCGCTGAATAGCGAGACTTTGGAGAACTTGCTAACCCCCGTAAGCAAAACAAAGCGGATATTGGCATCTTGCCCTTTGATGACGGAATAAAAGCTGCGTAAGGTATCGCGCATTTCCGTGGCAAGGGCTGAAGCGGATTTTTCGATGCTATCCAGGATCGGTTTGTCGTATTCGTCGACTAACACCACGACGTTGCGCCCGTATTTGGCTTTGGCATGGCGGATAAGGTCGCTAAAACAACTGGTTATGTCCTCTTGGTCGAGACATTGGACACCTAGCTGCTCTTGGTTCACCCGCAGGATATGCTGGAGGTGGCGTTCCAGCCCTGCGCGGCTGCTAAAGTCACCGGAGGCAAGATTGATATTGATAATGGGATAGGATACCGACCAATCCCAATGTGGATGGATGTGCAAGCCGCGAAACAGTACCTCATTGCCTGCAAACAATTGGTGCAAGGTGTCGACCAGCAGCGATTTGCCGAAGCGGCGCGGGCGTGACAGGAAGTAATACGTGCCGGATTCGATCAATTGCTGTATATGCGGCGTCTTGTCCACGTAAATACACTGGTCATCCCTGATTTTTTGTAAGGTGCTAATACCAATCGGTAACTTTTTCATGGCGTGCATGATGGATTCCTCTGTGAGCCTCCTTCCCGCCCCTGAACATAGGCTGGATTAGGGGTAAACGCAAGACGTAATTTGAACCCGCTGTAGGAGCTTGCCCTGCAAGCGATTCCCCGAAGAATCGCCAGCAGGGCTGGCTCCCCGTTGCCCCCGGCGACCCAGAACCGGAATACGTCGACATCAACAGCAATAACGTTGCGGTCGTCACCCTGCAAGAAAATAACCACATTGCGCTGGTAAATCTGGTCGATGGCAAAATCATCAACCATTTCAATGCAGGCTCAGTAGACCTCGACAAAATCGACACCAAAGAAGAAGCCCCTGCCCTGATTACCACCGATGGCGCATTGAGTGCGGTAGCGCGTGAACCGGATGGCGTCACCTGGTTATCAACCGACTTGTTCGCCACTGCTGACGAAGGCGATTGGCTGGGCGGTAGCCGTGGTTTCACCATTTTCAATACCAAAGGCGAAGTGGTGTTTGCTGCGGGCAATAGTATGGAACATCAAGCCATCCGCATGGGGCATTACCCGGATGACCGCTCTAAAAACAAAGGCAACGAACCGGAAAATGCCGAATCTGGCACATTTGATGCCAAAAAATTCCTGTTTGTTGCCTCTGAGCGTTCCAACTCCGTCTTCGTTTACGATGCAAGTAACAACAGCAAACCCGTGCTGAAACAAGTGTTGCCAGCGGGAACAGGGCCTGAAGGCGTGCTAGCCATTCCGTCGCGCAATTTGTTGATTGCTGCCAGTGAAGTGGATGCACGTGCAGACATTATTCGCTCAACCCTGAACATTTACCGTTATGAAGACAAAGCCGCTGCGTACCCGACGGTTATTTCCACCGATGATGCCAGTGGTCAGCCGGTAGCTTGGGGTGCGATGTCGGGTCTGGCGGCTGCATCGAATGATGCCAACACCGTGTACGCCATCGAAGACAGCTTCTATCAGCAAAACCGTATCTTCAAACTGGATATTACCAGCAAGCCTGCCAAGCTGAGCGTTGTTGCCAAAATCAGCCAGGGCGACCGCATTTGACTTTTTAAATCACTTTAAAATCAATAGATTGAT
>CAYNNA010000166.1:0-4141 GCA_964398375.1 uncultured Thiothrix sp. | reverse complement strand
GAAATCAATCAGTTTACTCTAAATTCTGACATTATTCAGAATCAGCACCCATTCAACAGCAGTTCTAATGTACTGATTTCGTTGTGGTTGACGATTCTATGCAGGATGCTCATGGGCTGTGCCTCTGGGTAGTCTTTGGTTGCAGGCAAGTATGGGATAATGCATAAACAATTAAAAACGCTATAATTCGCTATAATTATCTTAAAAAGCGATAAAGTATGAAATTATTCCAACTGCGCTTACTCAAAACCTTGCTGAATAACGGCATGAACGTGTCGCGAGCAGCGGATCAGCATTACATTGTGCAGTCTGCTGTGAGTCGTCAACTGGGCTTGCTGGAAGAGGAATTGGGAATGCCGCTATTCGAGCGCAAGGGCAAACGGCTGGTGGAACCGACCCCGGTGTGCAAAGCCATCGTGCAGGAACTTGACCGTATCGAGCAGTCGCTGGAAAACATCCGTGCGGTGGCGGATGATTACCGCCTGCAAACCCGTGGTGAAATCCGCATCGCCACCACGCATACCCAAGCCAAGTATTTTTTGCCCGAAGTGATGTTGGAGTTTCGCCAGCGTTACCCCGATGTGGCGATTCATTTCTTGCAGGGTACGCCGGTGGAATTGGTGCGAATGCTGCACGATGGTAAAGCGGATATTGCGGTGTGTACTGAGGAGTTGGATAAAGATTCTTCACTAGATAGCCGCAAGTGTTACGACTGGAATCACGGGCTGGTGCTGCCGGATGGGCATCCGCTGGCGGAAGGGAAGCTGACCTTGGCACGTATTGCGGCGCACCCGGTGCTGACTTACATTTTCGGGTTTACGGGGCGTTCCAAAATCCACGACACGTTTCGCAATGCGGGGTTGACGCTGGATGTGACCTTTGCGGCGACCGATACCGATGTAATTATCAGCTACGTGCGGCTGGGGTTCGGGGCGGGCATTATTGCGAAAATGGCGTATTCGCATATTCACGATGACGATTTGGTGCTGCGGGATTTATCGCCGTTATTGCCGGTGTCGACGACCCGCGTGGCGTGGCTGAAAAACAAATACCTCAAGCAATATGTTATGGAAATGGTGGACTTATTGGTGGAACAGGGTGAGAGTGAGGAGTGGTATGTCTGAAGTCAGTAATTAAGTATGTTCTTAATTACTGATTCATAAAAGATTTCTTGCATATGGGAATCGCTTCTGTTAAAAATGTGCGATATTCAAAAACAGCACGCATCACAGTGCGTTAGGATGAAAAATGATGAAAAAATTACCTTTGCTGACGGCAACAGTTGCCATACTTTCAGGTTTACATCTTACCGCTTGCGCAGAAGAGAAAGCGGCAAAACAAGCAACTGAGGAAGCCGCTAAACCGGTAGCGACTGAGGCAGCGCCAAAACAAGCGACTGAACAAGTCGCAAAACCTGCGGAAGCAACGGGAGACGCTGCCGCTAAACCATCTGCTGATGCTGCGCAGGCACCTGCACCCACTGAGAATGCTGAAAAGAAAGCAGACGGTGATGCAGCGGTAGCTCCGGCTGAAGCTAAAGATGAGAAAAAAGCAGAAGGTGGTGAACCTGATTGTAACTAGGTTCATGCTCACATGCTGTGGCTGAATTCCTGAAAGGAGAGTGAGGGGATTCCGCCGTGGAAACGAACGTTTATTAATTGGAGGATATGCATGAAATTGACAAAATTATTCGGTATGGCTGCCTTGGTTGCAGGTTTGAGTGCTTCTGGTGCGTTATTGGCTGACGAGGCTAAGCCTGTAGGCATTACTGCAGATAAAATGAGCATTACCGTTAAACACGGTGGTGAATCAGTAGAAATCAAGCGCAATCAAGACAATAAAGCCGTAGTGATTGATGATTTTGCTAAAACCTCGCGCCCTTGCCCGCCATTCTGTATCCAGCCGGATACTATTGCCGACGGTGTTGAAACCATTGCTGAAATGGGTATGCTGGGTTATCTCGAAAAAATGAGTGGTGGCGATGCCAGTGTTCTGGTCGTTGACTCCCGCACTGCTGACTGGGTAGAAAAAGGTACGATTCCTGGTGCAGTTAATATTCCATGGGAAGGCTTAGCACCGGATAAAGGCGCTACTACTGAAGGCATTATCAAAATCCTGTCTGAGCAGTTTGGTGCGAAATTGGCAGATGGTAAGGACTCGCTGGCGGTGGACGAAGCGGTTGCTGCTGGTGGTGATGCAGTGAGTAAAGTATTTGACTATTCCGGTGCGAAAACATTGGTGCTGTTCTGTAACGGTATGTGGTGTGGTCAATCACCAACCAACATCAAAACTTTGCTGAAGTTTGGCTACCCTGCGGATAAAATCAAGTGGTATCGCGGTGGCATGCAGGATTGGGCGATTCTCGGTTTGACTACCGTTAAGCCAGCCGCTGCTAAGTAAGCCCTTCAGTGTAATCTGAATAACAAAAAGCCAGCTTCTGCTGGCTTTTTGTGTTTAGGGGCTTAAGCGGTCCTGTACCAAAACCCACGGGGCTACTACGACTGCCCATAAATGATCGGGGTGGCGGTTTGCCCAGTCGATGGCGGTTTCATCGCGAAGTTGCCCGACTTGTTGCGTGGCTAACCATTGTTGGAGTGCGTGGGTGTTGTCTTCGGCAATGCAAGTGGCAACGGTAACGAGATCCAAGCTTGCATCCACGTGGATGACCTTGCCGCCTGCAAAATAGCGTTCCAGCTCAGGCCATGTGATTCGCGCTGTTTCTAGGTTCAAGCGGTCACGTAGGGGTAATGATTCTTCCATGTTTTATCTCTATCGGGTGATGATCAGGCAGACATTCTACGGTAGAGCGTTGTTTGGATGATACCCGTGGTTATTAATTTCTCAATAACTTTTAGGCTGATAAAACTAACCACTTGTCAAAACGTCGCCATAATGCTTTAGGTTTCAGGCATATAATAAGTGCTTTGTCATCTAAGTTGTTTATGTTGGGAAATATGATGAATTCTATTGAAGAAATTGTAAAAAAAACAGCTTGGGAAAAGATGAATCCCGGCTTGTCAATCACCGAGACGCCGTTCTTGAATCAACCGGATGACTTTGAAGTCAGTGGTAATGATGCAGCTTATTACCTGAATTCCATTGTGGAAGAGGGGTATCTCATAGCTGAATCATTAATACCGAGAAACGAAGTAAAGCTGATTGCGGAAGCAATTGAAAAAATAGTTGAATCAGGTTTGCCGCCGGTATTTATCTATGTCTATGATGAGGTTTGGCAGATTTTTAAAAGATTATCACGGTTGGTTTCCCCTATTCTGGATGAAAATTATAAAATTACTATTACAGGCATGTGGGCATGGCGAATTGATAAGGATGGGGAAGGTTTTTCAATGCATCGGGATAATTACGCTAAAGATACTCGCGATGATGGGCGTCCGGCGCATTTGACTATTTGGATTCCCTTTACTGATGCTACGCCCCACAATAGTTGCATGTATATGTTGCCGATTCATTTGGAACCCAATTATCCTGATAATTTAACCAGAAAAACCATTGAAAATTATAGTGACATACGTGCTTTGCCTGCCAAGGCGGGTTCAGTTTTGGCTTGGAACGCTAATATTCTTCATTGGGGTTCCAAAAGCAGTAAACTTGCTGAACATCCGAGAATTTCAATAGCCATGGATTTTTCGCGTGCTGATGCAGATATGTCGGCTGAAAATTTGGCTTACTTTGCGAGCGGGCCAGATTTAAACACGGACAAATCCGCACCTTTAACATTTGAGCAACGTCTTAACGCTATTGGTGAATCTATTTGGTTCTATAAGAATAGAGTTTGGCAGTACCATGCTGAAAAAGCAGATTTATTATTTCAGTTCTGTCAATCCTATTCGATTACCCAGTCAGTAACCAGTTTGCAGGAGAATAATGCCCCGACACTGTGCAACGGCGTAACACAGGAAATGAAGCTTGCGGATATAACCGCTGCTACTGTCCCAAGCGATGAAAGCAAAATTGTACACTCGAATGAGGAGTCCTTTAGTTTGAAACCGGCAAGAAAGTGTGTCATTAAAGATTGTGACGGGCAAGGTTTTGGGGTTTACGCAATCGCTAAAATTGCTGCTAAAGAGCTGATTGAAGAGTGCCATCTGATGCCATCCATTACACAAGAGGTATTTAATTA
>CAYNNA010000165.1:0-4341 GCA_964398375.1 uncultured Thiothrix sp. | reverse complement strand
AAATGAACCACAGGGCTGGGTGCGAGATTTTTAGGATGCTCTGAATCGCTGAAATGTTGAAAGCCGGTTGACAACACCCGTGAAGGTCGCTAAGATACCGCCCTCTTGGCTACATAGCTCAGTTGGTTAGAGCACATCACTCATAATGATGGGGTCCCTAGTTCGAATCTAGGTGTAGCCACCAAGAAATTCAAAAGCCACATCACGCCATGTGGCTTTTTTTATGCCCGCCGTTTTTAGCTTGAAAAAATGAATACTCACATGCTTTTTGGGGTGTAATCCCCCATGCATTCGTATTATGATGCGAGTCTTTTCCTTCGCCCACGCGATTTACGGAGTTAACTGTGGAACTGACTGGTGCCGAGATATTCGTCGAGTGTCTTAAGGAAGAAGGGGTTGATACCATCTTCGGTTATCCTGGTGGAGCGGTGTTGTTTTTGTACGATGAACTATACAAACAACACGACAAAATCAACCATATTCTGGTAAGACACGAACAGGGGGCTGTCCATGCAGCCGAAGGCTATGCCAAAGCAAGTAATAAGCCCGGAGTGGCGCTGGTAACATCCGGCCCCGGGGCGACCAATGCTGTCACGGGCATTGCGGATGCCTACATGGATTCTGTGCCACTGGTGGTCTTCACCGGGCAAGTGCCGCGCCATTTGATTGGGAATGATGCGTTTCAGGAAGTCGACATCGTGGGTATTACCCGCCCCTGTGTTAAACACAACTTCTTGGTGACAGACGTTAAAGAATTGGCAACGACCATCAAGAAAGCCTTTTATATTGCCAGCACAGGTCGCCCCGGCCCGGTATTGGTGGATATTCCGAAGGACATTACCACGGCACGTTGTGAGTTTCATTACCCGAAAGAAATCACCATGCGTTCCTACAACCCCACGGTGAAAGGCAATAAGCGTCAGGTACGCCGTGCCATTGACCTGATGTTGGAAGCCAAAAAACCAGTGCTCTACACCGGCGGTGGCGTAGTGTTGTCAGGTGCGGCGCATCAATTGACCGAGTTGACCCGTGAGTTGGGTTTCCCGATTACCAACACCCTGATGGGGCTGGGTGGTTTTCCGTCAATGGACAAGCAATTCATCGGTATGCTAGGGATGCACGGTACGTATGAAGCCAATAACGCTATGCACCATGCCGATTTGGTGATTGCCATTGGTGCGCGTTTCGATGACCGCGTTACCGGCAATATTGAAAAATTCTGCCCTTACGCCAAGATTATCCACGTTGATATTGACCCCGCGTCGATTTCCAAAAACGTTAAGGTGGATGTACCTATCGTTGGTGATGTCAAAAACGTCATCGTGGACATGTTGGAAGAACTCCGTAGCCGTGCTGAGCGCCCTGATGCGGCGGCACTCGCTGATTGGTGGAAGCAAATTGCCGAATGGCAGAGTGCAGATTGTCTGAAATACAATCAGGATATGAATGCGTCGATCAAAGCACAGTTTGTCGTAGAAAAATTCTGGGAAGCAACCAATGGCGACGCTTACGTGTGTTCTGACGTGGGTCAGCACCAAATGTGGGCAGCGCAATACTACAAATTCAGTCAGCCTAACCGTTGGATTAACTCCGGTGGTTTAGGCACGATGGGCTTTGGTTTGCCAGCCGCGATGGGTGTGCAAATGGCATTCCCTGAGGAGACCGTTGGCTGTATTACCGGCGATGGCAGTATCCAGATGTGTATTCAGGAATTGGCGACGTGCCTGCAATATCACTTGCCGATCAAAATCATTTCGTTGAATAACGGCTACCTCGGTATGGTGCGGCAGTGGCAGGAATTCTTCTATCAGAAGCGTTACGCCATGTCCTATATGGAAGCGTTGCCGGATTTTGTGAAGCTCGCGGAAGCTTATGGTCATGTTGGGATGCGCATTGAAAAGGTGAGCGACGTGGAGGGTGCATTGAAAGAAGCGCTGGCGATGAAAGATCGCTTGGTCTTTATGGACTTCATCACCGAGCGTGAGAATAATGTATTCCCGATGGTGCCTGCTGGTGCAGGCCAAAACGAAATGATTTTGGTATAGGTAACAAAATGCGGCATGTAATTTCCATTTTGATGGAGAATGAAGCGGGCGCGTTGTCGCGTGTTGCCGGGTTATTCTCTGCGCGTGGCTACAATATTGAATCCCTGACGGTTGCGCCGACTGATGACGCTACCCTGTCGCGTTTGACGCTGGTGACGCGCGGTAGCGAAGAAATTGTGGAACAAATCATTAAGCAACTCAACAAGTTGATTGATGTGGTCAAGGTTATGGATCTGGCGCAGTATTCCTACATTGAACGCGAGATAATGTTCGTCAAAGTCGCCGTGGATAAACACGTTGCGTGTGAAGCGGTCAAGCGTTTGTCGGATATTTTTCGGGGTAACATCATTGATGTCAGCGATAAGACTTACACAATTGAACTGACGGGCGACCGCAGTAAGTTGGATGCGTTTGTGAATGCGTTGAAAGATTACCGCATTATTGAAGTGGTGCGCTCCGGCGGCATGGGCATTGCCCGTGGCGAAGCGTCCCTACACGTTTAATTGACTTATGATATTTTGGATTTAAGGTAAAAGGCTTTATGGCACTGAACATTTATTACGATAAAGACGCTGATCTTTCTATCATTCGCGGCAAAAAAGTTGCCATCATTGGTTACGGTTCACAAGGTCACGCCCATGCTTGCAACCTGAAAGATTCTGGCGTGGATGTTACTGTCGGTTTGCGTAGCAATTCCTCGACAGTAGCAAAAGCACAAAACGCTGGTCTGAAAGTAGCACCGGTTGCGGAAGCTGTTGCTGCTGCTGATGTCATCATGATCCTGACTCCTGATGAGTTCCAAAGCCAATTGTATCGTGAAGAAATTCAGCCGAACTTGAAGCAAGGTGCGACCCTGGCGTTCGCGCACGGTTTTGCGATTCACTACAACCAAATCGTGCCGCGTGCTGATTTAGACGTGATTATGATTGCGCCAAAAGCACCGGGTCACACCGTGCGTAACGAATTCGTCAAAGGCGGCGGCATTCCTGATCTGATTGCTATCTTCCAGAACGCATCAGGTCAAGCTAAAGAAGTGGCTTTGTCTTATGCTTCGGCTATCGGCGGCGGTCGCACGGGTATTATCGAAACCACCTTCAAAGACGAAACCGAAACTGACTTGTTCGGCGAACAAGCGGTATTGTGCGGTGGTGCGGTTGAACTGGTTAAAATGGGCTTTGAAACCCTGACTGAAGCCGGTTATGCGCCAGAAATGGCTTATTTTGAGTGCTTGCACGAACTCAAACTGATCGTTGACCTGATGTACGAAGGCGGCATTGCCAATATGAACTACTCCATCTCCAACAATGCCGAGTATGGTGAGTACGTGACTGGTCCGAAAGTCATCAACGAGCAATCGCGTGCGGCGATGCGCCAAGCACTGAAAGACATCCAAAATGGCGAATACGCGAAAAACTTCATTCTGGAAGGCGCGTCTAACTACCCATCTATGACGGCTTACCGTCGTAACAATGCCGCGCACCCGATTGAACAAACCGGTGCGAAGCTGCGTGCAATGATGCCCTGGATTCAGAAGATCGTGGACAAGTCGAAGAACTAAGGTTCAAGTCTATCGTTCCGCCAATCAGTAGGGGTGAAAATGTTTTCGCCCCTACGATTTCCCGCCTTGAGCTACCCGATGCCTTACGGGGTTTAGCAGTCTTATTGATGTTGGTCTTCCATATTGCGTATGACCTGAATCATTTCAATTTTCTCTCCTTGGATTTATTACACGGTTATTTCTGGCCTGCTTTTCAAAAAGTTATTGTGGCGCTGTTTGTGGGCGTTGCCGGTGTCAGTTTGGCGTTAGCTGCTAGGCAAGGTTTGAAATGGTCACGTTTTTGGCGGCGTGAAGCGGCTTTGGTGGCGAGTGCCGGGTTGGTAAGCGTGGGCAGTTATGGGTTATTTCCCACGAGTTGGATATTTTTTGGGGTGTTGCACTTTATGGCGCTTGCCAGTGTGTTAGCATTACCGTTTTTGCGCCTAGGTGGTTGGAATGTCTGGTTGGGATGTGTGGCATTGTTGTTGCCTTGGTGGATTGATTCATCGGTGTTCAATGCAGCGGGTTTGCAATGGGTCGGGTTGGGGACAGAAGTGGCGAATACCAAAGACTATACGCCGTTTTTGCCTTGGTTTGGGGTGATGCTATTCGGTGTCTATATCGGGGGCAAGCTTGAGCGGTGTACATTGTGCTTAAAGCCTTTACCCGCATGGCGCGGTTTGCGGTGGATAATGTGGTTGGGCAGCAGCGATTCAGAGCCTAGCCCTTTGATTCACGGATCAATGAGTTAAAGGCATT
>CAYNNA010000164.1:0-4365 GCA_964398375.1 uncultured Thiothrix sp. | reverse complement strand
CGTAAAAATCGCACGACTTCATCATCGGTCAGTGCGGCGCAAAACTCCGGGCAAGTATCTTTAATTTGCTGTAATAATTGAGAATTTACATGGTTCATGGTGCGTCATCCGGCAATAAATGAAATTATCTGCATTATACGCGCTGAAATAAGCGTTGTCGGCAAGCACAGCGTATAATCCTTTGCTTTAACCCAAACAGGAATACCTTTTATGAGCATCAGTAACGAAGCCGTCGCCGCCATGATTCAAGCTCATTTGCCCGACGCTCAAGTAACCATCAACGGTGATGGCTACAAATACGAAGCCGATGTGATCAGTGATGCGTTTGCTGGCTTGAGCACACTTAAACGCCATCAACTGGTCTACGCCGCCGTTAATGAGGCGATTACCGCCGGTCAACTTCATGCGTTAACCATTCGCGCCAAAACCCCGGCGGAAGTCGCCTGATGGATGACAAAACCCGCACCCAACACCCTGTGCTGCAACCCATCAGTGATAAGGAATTAGCTCGCGAAAGCTGGAAAATCTTTCAAATCATGGGCGAATTTGTGGATGGCTTTGAACGCCTTGCCCACTTGCGCCCATCGGTTAGCATCTTTGGTTCTGCTCGCACCCCGCCGGATGACCCGCTGTATCACCTGACAGAAACGATTGCCCACAAACTCTCGGATGCAGGCTTCGCCGTCGTCAGCGGTGGCGGTCCAGGTTTGATGGAGGCGGCAAACAAAGGTGCCAAACGCGGTAAATCCCCCAGCATTGGTTTGAATATTCAACTCCCGCACGAGCAACATTCCAACCAATACCAGGATATTTCGCTGTATTTTCGGCATTTTTTCTCGCGCAAAGTCATGTTCGTGAAACACGCTTCCGCCTATGTGGTCATGCCCGGAGGCTTTGGCACACTGGATGAATTGGCGGAAATCTTGACCTTGGTGCAAACCGCCAAAACCCGCAAAATTCCCATCGTGCTAGTACACACCCCGTTCTGGGAAGGCTTGGTCGGATGGTTCAAGCACACCTTAATAAAACAAGGTACAATCTCCGCAGGCGATTTGGATCTGTTTGTCCTCTTGGACGATGCTGATGCAATCGTCGATCACATTTTTGGTTACTACGAACGCGCGGTATCGGGTCCATCCGCAGAAGAACGCGCTAAATTCATGGAGTTATAACAACAATGAAAACACAACAATGGCTAACACTGGCATTCATCGCACTGTTCAGCACCACGATTCATGCCGAAGAAACCACTACCGACGCTGACGTTGCCAGCAAAATGAAGGTAGAAACGATCCGTATCACCGACAATTTCGGCACGATTGAAGAAGAGCGCGTCGCCGCCATGCGCAGCGAAATCCGCTACGTACCGGCTGATGGCGAAGGCGGTTACAACTTAGTCGATTCGGTTAGCTCCCAAGGCAAAAGTCAAAATGCCCACCAAAACCGTGACATGATGATTCCAAGCTGGAACGTCTTTTCTTGGTAAATGCATGTCAGTTTATACCCCCGTCAGCGCCGCCGAACTGCAAACCTTTCTGCATGAATACCCCGTCGGAGCGCTGACGGACTATGCTGGTATCAGTGCGGGGGTCGAAAACAGCAACTTTTTCGTCACCACCACGCAAGGGAAATTTGTGCTCACCCTGTTTGAGCACCATACCCCGGCAGAACTGGACTATTTTCTTGACCTCATGCAACACTGGGCGGATGCGGGCATCCCCGTCGCTCGCCCTATCCCCAACCATGCAGGTCAATTACTGGGTACGCT
The DNA here is from genome assembly GCA_964398375.1 of uncultured Thiothrix sp. Classification (GTDB taxonomy): domain Bacteria; phylum Pseudomonadota; class Gammaproteobacteria; order Thiotrichales; family Thiotrichaceae; genus Thiothrix. The sequence goes on along the minus strand of CAYNNA010000164.1, from coordinate 2,597 downwards.
CAACCACAAACCCGCCGCGTTGGTCACGCGACTCGCGGGGCAACATATAGAGCACCCTACCCCCGAACAATGCGCGGCACTCGGCACAGCGCTCGCACACATGCATCTTGCCGGGCAAACTTTCCCGCAACAACGCTCCCCTGACCGAGGGCATGACTGGCGAATGCAGACGGCAACGCGGTTGCTGCCAAGCTTGGAACCAGCCGCAGCAACCCTCTTGCAAGCAGAACTCGCGTTCCAGCAAACCATCCCGTTTGCCCAACTGCCCGCAGGCACGATCCACGCCGACTTATTCCGTGATAATGTGCTATTTCATCACGGGCAAGTCAGTGGCATTTTGGATGTCTACTTTGCCTGCACCGACAGTTGGCTATACGATCTCGCCATTGTGGTGAACGATTGGTGTTGTCATGCGAATGGCGCTTTAGATACCGAGCGGGTGCAAGCTTGCCTCAAAGCTTACCAGCAAGTGCGCCCTTGGCAGGCGCTTGAACACCGTTACTGGCTGGCACTGTTACGTGCTGCCGCCCTGCGTTTCTGGCTATCACGTCTGGACGCTCAGATGAATCCACGTGCAGGTGACACTGTTTTGCAAAAAGATCCCACCGAATTCCATCACAAATTATTACAGCGCATTGATGCAAGCAACGTGACCGTCGATGCACGACGCTTACTTTGCCCTCTACCCGTCATTCGGGTGCAAACGGCGGTCGAAAATCTGCCTGCTGGGATTAATATTACGGCTATTTGCACCGACCCCGGCGCATTGCACGACATTCCGGCTTGGGCGCGGATTCACGGGCATACGGTACTGGCAACCTATAGCGAAGGGCGCGAACACGTCATCGTTTTGCAAACAGGTGGGACACCATGAGCGCACATCATCACCCCATAACCGATGCGCGTACTGATGATAATAGCCGCAAAGCCGTTACCCAGCGCGTCGCCTTCGTCGGCATGGGAGTGAATGTTTTTCTGGTGATTGTGCAAATCATCGGCGGCATCCTCACCCATTCGCAAGCCTTGATAGCGGATGCTATGCACACCCTGTCGGATTTGGTTGGCGATGTCGTAGTGTTATTTGCGGCGCATCACGCAGGCAAAGCCGCCGATGCCAACCACCCTTATGGGCATGGGCGTATTGAAACACTCGCCACCGTCATTCTCGGTTTATTACTGGGCGGTGTAGCCGCTGCAATTTTCTTGCAAGCATGGGACAGACTTTCCGGCGACGCGCCACTCATCACCCCCGAACCTTGGGCAATGGCGATCGCAGCCTTAGCGATTATCGGCAAGGAAGGGCTTTACCATTACACCGTTCATGTTGCCAAACGCATCAGTTCCCCCATGCTAAAAGCCAGTGCTTGGCATCACCGTTCCGATGCGATTTCGTCGGTGTTGGTGTTGCTGGCGATTGGTGGGGCGCAATTGGGCTATCCTTGGCTGGACTCGTTAGCCGCCATTATTGTTGCCGCAATGATTTTTTACATGGCAATCCAACTTATTCTGGAAAGCACCAGCGAACTGGTCGATACCGGGCTGGATGCGCAGGGAGTGCAGGATATTCACGCATTCATTTGCGCCATCAACGGTGTGGAAAACGTGCATTTACTACGCACACGCCGTATGGGTGGGCGCGTATTAGCGGATGTGCATTTACAAGTGGATGGGCGTATCAGCGTATCCGAAGGGCATCACATCGGCGAAACCGTGATGTATCGCTTACGCAAACAGTTTCCCAACATCAGCGATGTGGTGATCCACATTGACCCCGAAGACGATGAAACCGTGCATCCGTGTAAAAACCTGCCCTCACGCGCCGAATTACTCAACACATTACAAACACTCCCGGCGGCGGCATCGCTGTTAAGCAACATCGACGATCTCACCCTGCATTACAACGGCGGCAAATTGCAATTGGACGTGGTATTGAACGCAACCCCAGCGGCGGAAATACTCACGGGGTTTCGAGACGCTTGTCGCAGCATCCCCTTGATTGATCAGATTAGCTTTTTCACCAAAATAGTGCATTAATTTTACAACAAGCACCTTTTTGGTGATCTCGATTTTTTGGCAGGTAGTTGAATCAATCGTTATGTGTGATCTACCAATATTTTTGATTGCTTAATGCAGTGACACACGTTGAGTTGCCTTTGATTGGCGTAATCTCATAGCTGATAAGTGATTGTGCTAACCAGCCTTCAGCATAAGTCAGCTTTAAAGGCGCTTTAACTATAGCCTCAGTGATTTTTTGAAAACCGACTTTTGAATAAAAATTGGGGTTTCCGTATGTGAGAATCAAATCAACATTATTATTTTTTAAGTAGTCGATGCCAAATTTTATTAGTTTCTGTCCTATGCCTTTGTTTTGATAGTGTGTTGCAATGGCGACTGGAGACAAGATAAAGGCATTGATTTCATTCTCAAATGTTATTCGAGTGAAAAATATGCAGCCAATGACATTGCCCTCATCTTCAGCAATAAAACCAAACATGTCATTTGGAGTAAGCGGTCATTCTAGCACGTCGAAGACATCGCCAAACAAATCCGAGCGCAATGGCTTATCCGCAAACAACGACTTCCAGCGTCTGGGCGTA
>CAYNNA010000163.1:0-4376 GCA_964398375.1 uncultured Thiothrix sp. | reverse complement strand
CTTCCAGCATCACGCTATCATGCTGAATATGCAGCGATTCGCGCCCATCAATTTCCATGCGCAACGGTCGCCCCTGCCGCGCTTTGAGAATTTCAGCATTCAACACGTGGTAGCGGTTGGAATCGGTCATAGTCGCCAATCCAAAATCACTTTGTGCGGTGCTAGGCAAAATACCGATCAGCACTAAGTTGGCATCGAGAGTTTTCGCTACCGTATTGGCACGATCCAGCAATTCACGCAGCGAGGTTTCAAATTCAGACAGCGCCAACGCCGTCAACGAGCGCGGGGAAGTATTCAGTTCGATGTTAAACTTTGCCAGTTCCGTGGTCGCCAGCGGGCTGTTTAAGGCGTGTAAAAAAGCGGTATTGCAAGACAAGGGGCGTAGATGTGCATCCGTGAGCCAGCCTTCCAATTCAAAGCCACCCATTGCCGCTTGCCGTGAAAACTTCCCTGCCGTTAGCTGTTCACGCAGCAAGCGGGTTTCAGCATCCAAACGCCGCGCGTATTCCCGCCGGTCTTCAGGACTAAAATGGTCGTGTGCAATTTCCTGACCCATCTGTCTCCTCCCCTAAGCATGGAGTAATTATGCCACGTTTAGGGGCTTAGTGATTGACACTAGTCAGCAAGACAGCTCCTCGTTAGGCGGCAATTGCAAGAAAAACCCATTTTCCTGCATCACCCGCCGTACTTCGCTGGCAGCAACTTGGAATTGCAACTGGCGCTCCTCATCCAGAAAAAACTCAAACGAAAATTCAGGCACTCCAAAAATTTTCAGTAAAACCTCAGGGACTCGCGCAAAATTATCCTTTTCCGGCAGGAACAGGAACGAACCCTGCTTGCGCCGACTGCGGTAAACGTAGCATTGCATAACGTTACTCCTTACCCTTTTCATGTGTCATAATGGCGGCATCGCGGAGGTCAGCCATTTTCAAAGTGCGCGTTACCGTGCCACCTTCCATGCGCTCTTCCAGACCGATGTCGTTGGCTGATGCCGTCATGAGCTTGCCTTCTCGCTGACGCCCATCTTTCTGGGTAATGCGCACATATTGCCCGATATTGCTGGACAATTTCCCCAACTCCAAAGGCTTGAACACCACGTGGTATAAGGCGCTGGAAGGCAAACTTTTCGCTCCAGCCAACACATCCGCTGGTTTAGGCTCAGGAGCGGGCGCAGGCGTTGTTGGTGCGGCTGCGGCAAGCGCTGGCTGCTCAGTACGGACATTGGGCGGAATGTCGATGGTATGCGTAACCGGCGCGGCTTCTGCTGGTATTGCGACCGTTTGTGCAGCCGCACTCACCGGCGCAGACACATTCATTCCCATCGCTTGCGCATGGCGGTACACATGCTGGTTCGCACCCGCCAACCATGCCACCGCTGCCAATAACACACCGATAAAACTGGTAATCACCCACCCACCTACCCGATGCCACATCGCAGGCAAGGTCAGCACATTAACGCCAGGAATCAATGCCACCAAGCCCGTGACCGGATGCCGCTGGAAACACAAGCCCGCCATCACCAACCAACCCAGCAAAAATAACGCCACACCTAACAGCAGCACACCTAACAATACGTATTCCATGATTTTCCTATCCGCCGCACATTAATCTTCGAGGTAAGTATAACCGATTAAACCTGCTTCTATTTCACGCAATAGCATTTTTTGGCGCTCAGCATCGTCAACCGCAGCAGCCAGTTTACGGCGGCATTGCGCCAGCAAGTCTTTCGGCTCGAAATGCACATAACGCAACAGCTCATCAATGGTGTCACCGCGCTCCGGCTCAGACAGCTTGTAACTGCCATCCGGCAATAATTCCACATTGATGGAATCGGTGTCGCCAAACAAGTTATGCAAATCGCCGAGGATTTCCTGATACGCGCCCACCATGAAAATCCCCAGCAAATACGGCGACCCTTTTTGCAGCGAATGCAGCGCCAACGTGCTTGCCAGCCGCCCGCTTTCCACGTAATGCGACACCGTGCCGTCAGAATCGCAGGTTAAATCTTGCATGGTGACACGCCGATCCGGATTTTCCTGCAAACGGTGCAGCGGCATGATCGGGAAAATCTGCTCGATTGCCCAAGCATCGGGCATGGACTGGAACAGCGAGAAATTGCAGAAATACTTATCAGCGAGTTTCTCTTGCAAACTGGTTTGAATTTCCGGCTCCAACGCTTCAAACAGTTCCGGCTGGCTGAGCAATTTGCGGCAAATGGCGCGATGGAATTCTTCCGCCCTAGCCCGCTGATTGAGGTCGATGGAACCGTGCGCGTACATGCCGTGGGCATCGTCCAGCCAATACGCCGCGTCGTGGTAGATTTCCGACGGTGGCAAGCGCTTGCGGTTGTGATACAGGCGGAACAGATTGTGCAAGATCATCGGGTCATCATCATCCGGCTCACTTAGCGTCGGCTGTGCTTCCGGCTGTTCCGGGTCAGTGTCAATGACGTTGGTGATTAAGACCGCGTGATGGGCGCTTAAACCCCGCCCGGATTCGGAGATAAAATCAGGGAAAGGCAGTTCGTATTCTTCGCACACGTCCTGCACACTGCGCACGATGGTATTCGCGTATTCCTGCAAGCTGTAGTTAATCGAGCATTCGTTGCGCGAACGTGAACCGTCGTAATCCACGCCCAACCCGCCGCCGACATCGACCACGCGAATGTTGGCACCCAAGCGATGCAATTCCGCAAAATAACGGCTGGCTTCGCGCATCCCACGTTGAATGTCTTGGATATTGGCAATCTGCGACCCCATGTGAAAGTGCAGCAATTGCAAGCAATCAAGTTTCCCAGCGGCTTGCAATTGCTCAATCATGTGCAGGGCTTGCGCCGCCGAGAGACCGAATTTGGATTTTTCACCGCCGGTATTTTGCCATTTGCCTTTGCCGAGGGTGTACAAGCGGGTGCGAATGCCGAGCAATGGTTCAATGCCAAGTTTGGCGGCTTCCTCTAGCGTTTCGGCGAGTTCCGAGGGTTTTTCAACCACAATGAAAATGCGATGCCCCATTTGCCGCCCAATCAAGGCGAGGCGCAAGTATTCCCGATCTTTGTAGCCGTTACAGATAATGGTGGTGCCGCTAGGGGCAGAACCGAGAACTGCCATGAGTTCGGGTTTGCTACCTGCTTCCAAGCCGACCTGTGTGCCACCACCTTTGAGGATTTCTTGAACCACGCTGCGTTGCTGATTCACTTTGATGGGGTAAATCGCGGTGTATTGGCTGCTTTGCCCGCAATCGGCAATCGCTTGGTTGAAAGCGCCTTGCAAACGCTGCACCCGATCATGCAAGACATTGACGAAGCGTACCAATAGCGGAAAACGCATCCCGTCTTCGTTATGGACGCGCATGGCAAGGGCATGTAAATCGACTTGTTGCGCAGGATTACCGGGAACGCACATGGCGACATTGCCCCCCGCGTTAATGTCGAAATAACCATCACCCCAATGCTGGATGTTGTATAGGCGACGGGCGGCTTCAATGTTCCAAGTGTTGTGGGTATACATGGTATTCCTGCTGGCGTGGGTGGCACGGTTTCAAGGAGTGCAGGATACTAGAAAACTCGCCCAAATAAATACCCCCGCTATGGAGCCGGGGGTTAGAGGAGTCGAAGCATGGTCAGGCAAGTTATTGTTATTGATGGTTAAGCCTGCTCTCTGCCTCTTGGGGCTTGCTGATAAATACTATTTTTATTGTTAGCTTGTTGCGCTGTTCTGACTGAGAAACATATTGCAATGGCTATGCCAACCTTGACCATCAACACCAAGTAATTAATATTATTGATTTTTATATTTCTTAGCGAATTACAATGACACGTTTTGGCTTGGCAATGCTGTCAGAAAACGACAGGCATCACGTCAGTGGGTGACAAACCTGCCAGTATGACCGACTTTGGGTATATGATTGACGCATGACTTTTCTGATTTTAACAAGGAGCCAGCCATGATCCGCTTCACCAGCCCCGCCGCCGCCAGCGTTTCCATGTTTGAAAAGGATGCCAAAACCTTCATTCGTTTGATGGGGCATAGCGGTACGATTCCAAGTGCTATCCGCGCTGAAGACGTTGCCACCGCCCTGCAACACCTCGAAACTGCCTTGCAAGCCGAAGCTGCCCAGACAGAAGCCCCAAACAAAGCGCTCATGGATAATGCCGAAGATAAAGCAGTCAGCGCCAACGTCCGCGCTTACCCGCTATTACAATTACTCAAAGCGGCTATCGCAAAGCAAAAAAATGTGATGTGGGAACACGATAAATCATTTTTTTGATGGGACAGATAGCAAAAAGGCTCCCGAAGGAGCCTTTCTGTGTTTTGCGGACGTGCGTCGAAACTCAGTGACCGCGTAGCTTACCAATCCGGTGCAGCATTTCGATCTGC
>CAYNNA010000162.1:0-4390 GCA_964398375.1 uncultured Thiothrix sp. | reverse complement strand
CTAAAGAGTGAACAGCTAAAAGTGGTGAGATTCTAAGGCTTGGCAAACGGTTTGGCATTGAAAAATAGCAAACTAAAACACTAAGGTATTGTGCCGTTTATCGCCGCGCGGCAATCGGTGGTTTCATGATGTAAGTCAATAAATACTCAGCAAAACCTTGCGATTTAGCAAGGTTGATTCGTGCCCCGCCCCGCAGACTACGCCTTATAAACAGATGTCAGTGAACGTCGTTGTATCGCGCTAGTAGGAGTCAAACTTGTGCGCCTTGCTCCGGCGTTCTGGCCGATATTCCTGCAAAATGATTTTTCGGTTTTCAAAGCTTGTCTGCTTCGACAAGCAGTGCATCACCAACCGTGATAACCCCACTTTCCAGAACCCGCAAACATACCCCGCTATTCAGGCCCATTGCCTTGGTCATGTTCTCCCCGGTCAATTGGTTGATGTAGCCGCAGGGCGGACGCGGTTTGTGATACTCGAACAGGGCGGAGCCAATCCGAAAACGTTTGCCACGCAATACCTTGGTTTGTATACCAGAAATCACTAGATTGCGCCGATGTTCACCGTTTTTTAACGGAACCGGGAGCCGTTTGTGGGCTTGTTGCAGGTCATGTTCTGAAATCAGCGTAACCTGACAGCTTTCTACCGGATGCCAGTAACCTTTGCCCGCGTGATAGCGGTCGCCCTCTAAGCCCTTGCCGATCCCGGCGCTGGCAGATTTAACAGTAAGGATTTTCCCGCCACCTTGCGGAGTGATGTAGATGTGCGTCAGGCGCGGAGTGGGGCGGCGAAAGATTGAAAACATAGGTTATTTCTGCGTCTCATTAATCTCATCCTGAAGCTTTTCAAGCTCGTCGAGAATACGAAGGAATTTGTTTCCAAATGGTGTTACTACGTATTCGACACGCGGTGGGATTTCGCCGTACTCGATGCGATCCAGAATCCCAAACTGCATGTTTTTGCGGAGGCATTCATTGAGAACTTTGGTGCTCAAACCTTCCACACTACGTACCATTTCTCCCGGTCGATTGATGCCATTTGCCAGCAAATGATACACAGTGAGTGACCACTTACAACCGTAAATGGTTTCGACCATGCGGGCGCTTTGTTGTGGCGCTATTTTTCTTAAAAAATGTTTATTCTGATTTTCCATCAAGATGCACCAATAAGTACCTACTCTACTAATTTGTACCTACTTTTCATGAGTTTACACCATCAGTAAGCTGTTTTCGATCGAGCAATAACGTATGGAGATAAATTTATGAACGACAAAACACACGCTTTGGCATTGATTGTAGGTGGTTCCAGTGGTATGGGTTTTGCGACTACAAAACGGCTGCTTGAACGTGGCATAGACACTGTAATCGTGGGCAATTCTACTGAAAAACTAGCACAAGCGAAGTATGAACTGGCGGCATCAGGCAAAGTAGAAACGCTTCAGGCTAATTTGTATCTCGCAGACGATGTACAACGTGTGGTGGACTTCGCTGCCAATCATGATCGACATATCCAATATTTAGTGAATGCAGCAGGTTACTTCAACCCAACGCCATTTATTGACCATGAGCAAAAAGATTATGACGCCTATATGGAGTTGAATCGTGCAATCTTCTTCATTTCTCAAGCGGTAGCTAAGAATATGATGGTGCATGGTGGTGGTTCAATTGTACACATTGGTTCCATGTGGGCGCAGCAGGCTATCAAGGCTACCCCTTCTTCCGCTTATTCGATGGCGAAAGCGGGTCTGCACGCACTGACACAGCACATGGCAATGGAACTTGCTAACAGTCATATTCGGGTGAATGCAGTGTCGCCTGCGGTAGTGAAAACACCGATTTACCAAGCGTTTATTGATCCGGCTGTGATGGATAATGTGTTGGCATCATTTGATGCATTTCACCCAATAGGACGAATTGGTATGCCGGATGATGTTGCCCGTGTTATTGATTTCTTGCTCAGTGACGCAGCAAGCTGGGTCATTGGCGCGATTTGGGATGTGGATGGTGGTGTAATCGCTGGTCGCAATTAATCGTAGTACTGATCGCCAGCCAAACGTGGGTTGGCGGTCTAAAGTTTATTCACCACCTCCAACATCGCTTGCGCGTGACCGTTCGGGTCAACCTGATACAACGCTTCTACTAGCATTCCTTGTTTGTCGATAACGAAGGTGGAACGCACAATGCCCATTTTCTTCACGCCGTTCTTTTCCTTTTCCTGCCACACGCCATACGCGGCGCAGACTTCACCGGACGTATCCGCCAACAGTTCCACTTTCAGCCCGAATTTGTCGAAGAAGGCTTGATGGCTGCCGCAATCATCCTTGCTGACCCCGATTACCACGGCATTGTGCGCGGCAAATTCGGCTGCCAGTGCGGTGAATTCGTTCGCTTCAATGGTGCAGCCGGGGGTATCGTCTTTGGGGTAAAAGTACAACACGACATGCTGTTTGCTTGCGAAATCAGCCAGTGACACGGTTTTGCCGTGCTGATTGGGGGAACTGAACGCGGGGGCAGGTTGCTTGGCTTGTAACATCAGCGGGACTCCAGAAGATAAAATAGCCGCTACGATAGCCTGAAACCCGCTTGCTGTAAAAAAGCCAGCAATGCAGATCAGCAATGCCAATATCAAAAGTCGTAGCCTGCCCCGATCCACGTACTGTCATGCGCAAAATCCGCATCAAACATACCCGGAACATTGGCACTGCCGATGGGGGTGTTAATCGCGGCGCTGTCGTAATCCCAGTCGCTGCGGCTACGCCCGATACTGACGAAGGCATTTTTCAATTGCGGCTGGTTCAGCAGTTTGGCGGGTTTGAGCTTGGCTTCGACTTCCAGCGTGCGGTACGTGCCATCCATGTCGATGTCGGAGCCGACCCAGCCGTTATCCATTTTACCCGTTTGGTGGTTGAGGGAGGCATTGCCTGCGACTTCCAGCCAAGGGGTTGCCTGATAACTGCCTTGCACTGCGACACCCGCTTTGTAGGTAGTGACTTCGGTATCAAAGGTATCCAGCATATCCAAGGCGAGATTGGCGGCGGGCAGGGTATTGCGCACTTTCATGAATGGCGTGCTGACACCCGTATTCACGCCGACACCCACATGCCCCTGAGCCGTTTTCAGCACATCGTAACCCACACCTGCATCAAGGTTTACGCCGTGGGTGCGGTAATCGGCGGGGACGGGAATCGCGGTATTGTCCGCAATCAAATTGGTGACGCTGCTGCCAATCACGGGCAGGCTGCTGGTCAGCGGCACGCTGGCAAGGTCGGTCATCTGGTTCACGGTATCCGAGTCGAAATAATCGGCGCGGAATTGGTAATACAGCGGCGAGCCGTTGATATTGCGATGCGGCTCTGCCAGCATCTAGGTATCCACTTCCAGCGAGGTATCCATGCTGACAAAGGGTTTGGCGGCTGCGCCCATGTCGAAATCACCGCTGCCGTAGCGCAATTCTAGTGCATGGGCGGGGGCGATGCTGGTTAAGGCGAGGCAGGCGATGGCTGCTGAGCGGGTTAATACATCCATGTAAACAAGTCCTGAATTATGAATTAGGGGTGGTCGTGATCATGATGATGCTCATGATCGTGTTCATGCGGCGCTGCGGGTGGCAGGGTATTCGACAGCAACGCTTTTACCGCTGTCACCGGGTCGGTTTCCGCCGTTGCCCGCACCATCACACCCCGGCTGCTCATCTTACGCACGAAACCTTCGCCACAGCCGCCGGTGATTAAATAGTCCAGCTCAAACAGAGGGTGTTCGCCCTGACCATTCCATTCGTGCAAAGCCATTTCCTTGGGCAAATCCAGCCGCTCCAGTTCCTGTATGTCGTTGCCATCATAGGTTTCGTACACCATAAAACGCCGCCCTTTCCCAGCATGTCCGGTAATGGTGCGGAAATTCTGGCTACTGACGCCAATTTTTAAAGAACCCACTTTCATGAAAAATACCTCGCTGGAATTGGTTAGGCAACGCCGCCGTCTTCACCGATCAATAACGTGTTGTCATCTTTAAAATGGTAGGGTGGGACGACCAAATTAGTGGCAGCCGGAACGTTTTTATACACACGTCCTGCCATATCGAAACGCGAACCGTGGCACGGGCAATACCAGCCGCCTTTCCAATCCGCACCCAAATCTTCCGGTGCAACTTCGGGGCGATAAGTCGGTGAACAGCCCAAGTGGGTGCAAATCCCAATTAACACCAAGTATTCCGACTTGCGTGAACGGTGCGGGTTTTGTGCGTAAGCCGGTTGTTGTGCTGCAATGTCTGAAGCAGGGTCACGCAAGCTGCTATCGTTTTTGGGCAAGTTTGCCAACATTTCGGGGGTACGATTGACTACCCCAGCGATTCAGAGCCTAGCCCTTTGATTCACGGATCAATGAGTTAAAGGCATT
>CAYNNA010000161.1:0-4392 GCA_964398375.1 uncultured Thiothrix sp. | reverse complement strand
GTGGCTGGATTTGCCGACCGGGGCGAGTATTGTGTGGTTTTTGGCGTTGGCGGGGCTGGGGTATCGGTTGGCACTACAAACAAGCACTGCGCAAACGTGCTTCCACCCGTAAGGCTGTCATGCGCTGGGCATCCGCCACGGCAGGGTATAGGTGAAAATGTGCCGCCACTTCCTGCGCGTAGCCACTCGCCATTTGCTCCACCCTATCGCGGCTTTCCAACGACAAGGCTTGCAAAGTTAGTAAGCGCGGGGCAATGCGCTGCAAATAGCGGTGACACAAGTCCTGTTCTGCGGTTTTATCCCAAGTGTCACGCACTAACAACGGCGGGAAATGATCGGCTGCCAACACCTCACCGACAAGCTGCGCCTCTTTATCCAACGCCTGCCCGGTAAGGTCAGCAGCCCGTAAAAACCAACAAGCCTGCGGATTTTGCCCAGCACGCCCCTTAACCTGCTGCTCCAAACGGTAACTGAGCGGGGGCAACCCGCGCCGCGCTTCTTCAGGGGTATTGTCTAACTCCAATTGGCTGGCACTGATGCATTTCCAGATAGGGTGAATGGTTGCCTGACGCATTTCCTGCGGCTGGCGGCAACTGGCGAGTAATGCCAATGGCTGGCGGGTGCGGTCTTCCAGTAACCAAAATTCGTAGTAATCGTCCTGTGGTAACGGTACTTGCGCCGTTTCCAGTGCCGCTACCGCCAGTAAATACGCCGCTTCCACCGCGAGGCGATCAATACTGGGGTCGAGAGGATAAGGTTTGAAACCAGCCGTGCGTTCCCAGCGCCCTATCCGCGCATACTGGACACCACGCGGGGTGACACATTGGAACTGAAGTTCCCACTCCATCCCATTGAAACTTAAGGCACGAATCTGCTCATTAGCCACGACTTGCAAAACACCACTGAAAGGATTGTGTAAACGTTTCGCATAGGCATTCATGGCTTAACCTGTTTAATGGGTGGAACGTGGTCGTCTGCGTCGCTGTTCACCACCGCGATTGCCACCCTGCTGATGGCGACGGTGATCGCTGCCATGATGCGCTACCCGCTCACGCTGGCTGCGTTGTGGGCGCTGCAACTCACTCGGCAGCAATTCGGTCGTAATCTTGGCAACCGGCAACGATTTACCGGTATAAGCTTCAATATCCGGCAAGTAAAACGCGGTATCTTCACACGCAAAACTGTGCGCTTCACCGGATGCACCCGCCCGTGCAGTACGTCCAATACGATGCACATAATCTTCCGCCAATTGCGGCAAATCGAAGTTAAATACGTGCGACACATCAGGAATATGCAGACCGCGTGCAGCCACATCGGTGGCAATCAGCACCTGAAACTCACCCGCTTCAAACGCCTGCAACAGCTTTTCCCGCTTATTCTGGCGCACATCACCGGAAATCAAATCCGAAGTAATGCCATTCGCCCGCAAATAATCGTCAATCTTTTCCGCAATGTGCTTGGTATTCACAAACACAATCGCCCGGAACGGCTGAAGCTTGCGAATTAAGCCAATCAACAACGGAATTTTTTCCTCATTCGCCGGAAAATACACTTGTTCGGCGATATTATCTGCCCGCACCGATTCTGCTTCGATTTTCACCTGCTGCGGGTTATTCATGTGCTCGTAAGCCAATTCCAACACGCGCTGCGATAAGGTCGCCGAAAACAGCATATTCAAGCGCTCAAACGGTGGTGGCAATTTGTGCATCAAATAACGTACATCCTGAATAAAGCCCATATCAAACATACGGTCAGCTTCATCCATGACCAATGCCTGCGCGTGTTTCAAGGTAAACACATGCTGCTTGTAATAGTCGATAATCCGCCCCGGTGTGCCGATCAGCACATCCACTGGCGCTTCAAACTGGCGGCGTTGTTTGTCGTAACCTGCCCCGCCGTAGACCAGCACCGCACGCAAGCCGGTGTGTTTGCCTAGTTCTTCCGCATCCCGCGCAATCTGAATCGCCAATTCACGGGTTGGCGCAAGAATCAAACAGCGCACACTGCCTGCCGCTGCTTCCGGCAAAGGATTTTTCAGCAAATGCTGAAAGATGGCGACAAGGAATGCGCCGGTTTTACCCGTACCGGTTTGTGCCTGACCAGCAATATCCTGCCCCGCCAATGCCAACGGCAAGGTTTCCGCCTGAATGCGCGAGCAAAACTCAAAGCCAGCCTCGCGCAATGACGCCAGCAAGCGTTCATCCAGCGGGAAAGAATCGAAACGTGTTTGACTTAAGTAGAAATTTTCCATTGTGCGAGAATATCACAATGAATCAGCAAGTCAGCACAAAAAGCTCAACAACTTTTACAGATTTTTCAAGAAAACCCTAAGTCACTTCACATTGTCGACAGGCTTTTCTTAAAATGTCGACAATCATTGCCTTTTATCATGAAATAATGCTTAAGCGTATTCTAATAGTCGACATCGTGCGCTATCATTCTGTGCCTTCTTACCGTTCACATGACATATTGTCGACACTATACGGCGCTACCGGAGGCGTAATATGAGTACAACTGCTACACTGGCACAACACCTCGCCAGTACGTTGGGGCTAAAAAACACCAATAACCTTTACTGGAACCAGTCTTCCCCGGTTCTATACGAACAAGCCCTCAACCGCAGCGAAGGCAAAATCAGCAAAGATGGCGTATTTGTCGCCTACACAGGCACGTTTACGGGTCGCGCCCCCAATGACAAATTCATTGTGGATGACGCTGGTTCACACGACAAAGTGTGGTGGGGCAAAGTCAACAAATCACTCACCGAAGCACAATTCGACCAAGTATTAGCGGATGCCCTTCAGTTTTTGGAAGGTCGTGAATTATTCGTCCAAGACTTACTAGCAGGCGCCAGCGAAGCCGATGAATTACCGGTACGCATTATTTCGCAATACGCTTGGCACGCCCTGTTTGCACGGAATATGTTCATTCGCCCCGACGACTTGAACCGCACCTTAGGCGTAGATGAACCCAAATTCACCGTCCTCCACGTACCGGATATGCAAGCCGACCCTGCGAAGCACGGCACGCATTCGGGCGCATTCGTGCTTTTGAACCTGACACGCGGGCTGATCCTGATTGGTGGCACGCATTACGCAGGCGAAATCAAAAAATCTATTTTCTCGGTGCTCAACTATCTGTTGCCACAGCGCGGCATTATGTCGATGCACGCGTCTGCCAATGTCGGCAAAGATGGTGATGTCGCGATTCTATTCGGCTTGTCCGGCACGGGTAAAACCACGCTGTCAGCCGACCCGAATCGCGCTCTGATCGGCGATGACGAACACGGCTGGAGCGATCACGGCGTGTTCAATTTGGAAGGCGGCTGTTACGCCAAGGTAATTAACTTGTCGGCAGAACAAGAGCCGATGATCTACAAAACCACCCAAACCTTCGGCACAGTGCTGGAAAACGTGGTCATGGATCAAGCGACCCGCGAACTGAATCTGAACGACAATAGCCTCACCGAAAACACCCGTGCCAGCTACCCAATTACGCAAATTCCGGGCGCGTTATATCCCGGCAAAGCCGGTCATCCTAAGCATATTATCATGCTGACCTGCGATGCATTTGGCGTATTGCCACCGATTTCCAAGCTCACCACCGAACAGGCGATGTACCACTTTATTTCCGGTTACACCGCCAAAGTCGCGGGTACGGAAAAAGGCGTGACAGAACCCACCGCAACATTCAGCACGTGCTTTGGTGCACCCTTCATGGCATTGCACCCCTCGGTGTATGCAGATTTGCTCGGTGCGAAAATCAATGAACATGACGTGTCTTGCTGGCTGGTGAATACTGGCTGGACAGGCGGTGGCTATGGCGTTGGTAAGCGCATGAATATTCATCATACCCGCAGCATGGTGAATGCCGCGCTGAATGGGGATTTGGATCAGGTGGATACCCGCCGCGATGCCATTTTCGGTTTGAACATCCCGGTTTCATGCCCGGATGTGCCATCCGACGTATTGGAACCGTCATCGACATGGGCGGATAAAGCGGCGTATACCGCGAAAGCAACCTATCTGGCATCACTGTTCCATAAGAACTTTGCGCAATACAGTGCAGGTGTGTCTGCGGCTATTTGTGAAGCCGCACCGTTGCAAGGCAAAGAATAATTGCCTCACGCCCTTCTCTTGCACGGGGAGAAGGGCTTTCCGCCGTAAAATCCGCTATAGTGTGCTCTTAACCCCTGACCCCAAGAGCTACCCCATGCCCGCTTCTTTCGCGAATTTGAACCTACCCCCCCAACAACTCGCCAATCTGGGTAAGCTGGGTTACAAACTAATGACAGGGATTCAAGCCAAAGCCCTACCCCCCGCCTTGCAAGGCGCTGATGTCATCGGGCAAGCCAAAACCGGCAGCGGCAAAACCGCCGTGTTTGCAATTACC
>CAYNNA010000160.1:0-4593 GCA_964398375.1 uncultured Thiothrix sp. | reverse complement strand
GCGCTCGGATTTATTTGGCGATGTCTTCGACGTGCTAGAATGACCGCTTACGGCAGAGAAACATCCAAGGTAATTAAGCCAAAACCGGAGTACTCGGTCAGCACCGCCATCGCCTCCTGCATAGAACCTGCCTCAAAAATACGGGCATCGGGGTAACTATCCTCCATATATTGACGGAGGACTTCACGGAATAAAGGATGGTCATCAATGATCAGAATACGCACTGCGCTCCCCCTGACCTCTCAACTGTTTTGTCGGGTTTTCTTGAATATGCAGGATAGTGTAGGACAAATGTCCTATTTGTTTTGAAATCATACACTAAAGCTAGGGAGAACCCTGTATCAACGGGCTGGCAGGCAGTAAGCGTAATCCAGAATCAGCGGCGCATGGTCAGAAAAGCGCTCATCCTTATAGATGGCAGCAGCCTTGACCTTACCGTTGAGGGAGGGAGTGAGAATCTGGTAATCAATCCGCCAGCCGACGTTTTTAGCCCACGCCTGCCCACGGTTTGACCACCACGTATACTGCTCGGCTTCCTGATTCACTTCACGGAAACCATCCACAAAACCGACTTCGTTGAATAACTTATCCAACCAAGCGCGTTCTTCCGGCAAGAAACCGGAATTTTTCAAGTTGCCTTTCCAGTTCTTAATGTCAATGTTTTGATGCGCAATATTCCAGTCACCGCAAATCACATAATCGCGCCCGGAAGCAATCATCTGCTCCATTAACGGCAGAAAATGATCCATGCAACGGTATTTGGCTTGCTGGCGTTCTTCCCCCGACGAGCCTGATGGCAAGTACAAGGAAATCACGCTCAGATTACCGAAACGCGCTTCAATATAACGCCCTTCCGCATCAAACTCGGCATTACCCATGCCACTAACCACCGCATCCGGCTCAGTACGGGCATAGATTGCCACGCCACTATAGCCTTTTTTTTCGGCATCATGGTAATAGCAGTGGTAGCCTTCGGGAAAAAACAAGGCGCGATCTTCTTCCAACTGATGGATTTGCGCCTTGGTTTCTTGGATGCACACCACATCCGCCGCCTGTTGTTTCATCCAGTCGAAGAAACCTTTTTTAGCGGCGGAACGGATACCGTTGGTGTTAGCGGAGATGATACGCACTATGCTGGCAACCCTTCAGGAAACCCGCACACCAGCACTTCCAGCAAGGCTTTTTGCGCGTGCAAGCGGTTCTCGGCTTCATCCCAGACCACACTTTGTG
The DNA here is from genome assembly GCA_964398375.1 of uncultured Thiothrix sp. Taxonomy (GTDB): domain Bacteria; phylum Pseudomonadota; class Gammaproteobacteria; order Thiotrichales; family Thiotrichaceae; genus Thiothrix. Next base: position 3,363 of record CAYNNA010000160.1, on the reverse strand, counting down.
CGCCATCCATGACCTCAGCGGACACTTCCAAGCCGCGATAGGCAGGTAGACAGTGCATGAAAATCGCATTCGGCGTTGCCAATTGCATCATCTCGGTAGTCACTTGATAGCCAGCAAACGCAGCTTCACGGATTTTCTTTTCCGCTTCTTGCCCCATGCTTGCCCACGTATCCGTCACCACCACTTCAGCGCCTTTGACCGCTTCGTTAGGTTCACGGAAAAACGTTACTGAACCTGCTGTTGCGGCGACCACATCCGCATCCGGGTCATAGCCTTCAGGACATGCCACGTTCAGGTGGAAACCAAACAATTTAGCCGCTTCCATCCACGAATGGCACATATTATTGCCATCGCCAATCCACGCCACGGTTTTCCCGTGAGGCAAACCACGCTGTTCCATCCAGGTCATTATATCCGCCAGCAATTGGCAGGGGTGGTGTTTGTCCGTTAGCGCATTGATCACCGGCACACGTGAATGGGCAGCAAACAACTCCACTTTTTCTTGCTCAAAGGTGCGAATCATCACCACATCCACCATGCGCGAAATCACGCGAGCGGAATCCTCAATCGGCTCACCACGCCCCAATTGGGTGTCATTCGGTGACAAAAACATGGAATGTCCACCCAATTGCGTCATCCCCGCTTCAAACGATACGCGGGTACGGGTGGATGATTTCTCGAAAATCATCGCCAAGGTGCGCAAATGCAGCGGCTCATACGCCTCACCACGTTTCCACATGGCTTTAAGTTGAATAGCTCGCCCAATCAGGGCATACAATTCCACCGGGGTAAAATCGGATAACGTCAGAAAATGTCTGACCGATTTATTGCTCATGAAGGTCTCTCTCCAGCAGCGGGGTGCAAAAATGCCTGCACCAATTCACTGACCATAGTTATTATTTGATCCGCCTGTTCATTCGTGATGATTAATGGCGGCAATAAGCGGATAACATTACCAGCCGTCACATTGATGAGTAGCCCTCTCTCCAAAGCTTGTTTCACCAGTTCACCACAATCGCGCTCCAGCTCCACGCCAATCATCAAGCCTTTGCCGCGAATATCGCGCACCCCTGCCACACCCGCGAGTTTTTCACGGAATTGTGACAGGAAATAGTCACCTAATTCTGCCGCTCGTGCGGTCAGATTATCGTGTTCCATGACCTCAATCACAGCACGGGCTGCACGGCACGCCAGCGGATTCCCACCAAACGTCGAGCCATGATTGCCGGGGCCGAAAACATGGGCTGCCTTACCACCGGCTAAACACGCGCCAATCGGCACACCGTTGCCGAGCGCTTTTGCCAGCGTCATGACATCGGGTTGAATATGGCTGTGTTGGAAGGCAAACCACGTGCCAGTACGCGCCATGCCTGCCTGAATTTCATCCACCATTAGCAACCAATCGTGCTGATCACAGATAGCGCGTAAACGTGGCAGGTAATCAGCGGCGGGAATCCGAATCCCACCCTCGCCTTGCACCGGCTCCACCAGCACCGCCACGATATTCGGGTTGCTTGCCAGTGCGGCAACCGCATCGGCATCACCGTAATCGACCCGCACGAACCCATCCACCAACGGGGCAAAACCTGCTTGCGCTTTCGGGTTGCCGGTTGCGGTCACGGTTGCCATCGTGCGCCCATGAAAGGCATTGCTCATCACAATAATAGTCGGGATTGCCACACCTTTATTGTGACCGTACAAACGTGCAATCTTAATAGCTGCCTCGTTCGCTTCCGCGCCGGAATTGCCGAAGAAAACATTATCGAAACCGGAGAGCGCACACAGCTTTTCCGCCAACGCTTGCTGGTGTTCGATTTGATAGAGGTTAGAGGTATGCAGCAACTCATGGGCTTGCGCACAAATCGCATCCGCCACTTCACGTCGCGCATGACCCACGTTACACACGGAAATACCGCTCAGGGCATCCAAGTATTGTTTACCTGTGGTGTCCCACAGAAGCGCACCTTCGCCTTTCGCGAGAGTCACGGGCATACGTGCATACGTCGGCATTACTGCATTGGTCACGGCAAAAACCTCCAAAAATCCGCCACAACAGCCATAAATGCGAAAGGCAGCCCAGACAGGCTGCCTTTGCGAGAAAGCGTAAGACTATAAGGGAAGGCGTTTCAGTTTGTCAATCACTAAGTTAGTGCATTGTCAAGTGCTTTCTTAGTGCGTCGGATAAAGGTGAGTTGCAGACAGTTTTTAACATCACACGCAAGTTTCAATGATAAATATCAAAAATTAAGATATATTACCTACATAGCGTATGGAATCACGCACTTCTAGATCAACAGGATGGTATTTACATCCTCGCCCCTTTGGGCAATGCAATCATGTCGTATCCACCTAATTTTAATGGAGAGTTGATTATCAAAGATTTACGCCGCCTACTGTAAAGTGTCGCAGGTGGGGTGAGCCAAAGCCACACGGCTTTTATTTTAATCACGTTAGCAGGAGAAAGTGTTATGACCACAATTACTAATACAGACCAAATTGCCGAGGCTCCACCACGTCTGGTTGTGCACAAGGTTGATTCCGAAGCCTCCATGCGCTGGCTGAATGCCGGAATCAAGGATTTCAAAGCCGCGATGGGCGCAAGCATGGCTTATGGCATGGTCTACGTTGTCATCGGGTTAATCCTAGCATGGATGACGTGGGAACAGCCTCTGTTCATCAGTTCACTGGCAACCGGCTTCCTGCTGATTGGTCCGGTTGTGGCAGTGGGTTTTTACTGCATCAGCCGTACTTTGGAGCAGGGCGGCACACCGCATTTTATGCAAGGTATTGACGGGCTGCGTTTCAATGCGCTCGGTCTCGCTAGCTTCGCCCTAGTGCTGGGTGTACTGATGAGCATTTGGGCAGTGCTATCCTCTCTGTCAGTCGCACTGTTTTTCAACAACGTCACTTTTGGCGGCAATCTTCTGGATACGTTGCTGGGGCATCCCAACTTCATTCCCTTCGCGTTGGTTTGGGCATTAACGGGTGGTGCAGTAGCGGCGGTGGCGTTTGCGATCAGTGCAGTTTCTGTGCCGTTGATTACCGACAAGCGTGTGGATTTCATGACCGCGATGATCACCAGCGTTAAAGCCGTGCTAAAAAACCCCGGCGTGATGCTGAGTTGGGCATTCATTCTGGCAACCCTGATATTCCTCGGCTTCATTTTCTTCTTTGTCGGCTTGGCGATTGCACTGCCGATTGCCGGTCATGCAAGCTGGCACGCTTACCGTGACTTGGTTACTGAAGAATAAGCCCTAACCCTGTTGGAGCATCGCCCACGATCAACGCAAAAAAGCCGGAACACATCCTAATGCCAGTCAGTTAAGCTGGCTTCTCAAGGTTGATAAATTTCTCCCTTCAGCG
>CAYNNA010000159.1:0-4598 GCA_964398375.1 uncultured Thiothrix sp. | reverse complement strand
TCCCGTATGATAATGGCTTTCACTATGGCTGGTTGTATGCCCTTAATTCACATTTCAATACTGCTCTATCGTCGTCCCCTCATCCTGATCCAACTGCACCTGTTCCAACACCCGCCCGCGCAAGATCGCACGACCATGCCGCCGTTCCACCCCTTGGGCACTAAACTCAAAGCCGTAGATGCGTCGCCATACCAAATGCCCCTGACGGTTACGGGTGGGTTTCATGCTTTCCAAGGATACGGTTTGATCCAGAAACTGCACATCAATCTCCCGACATGCCCGCATCGCTGCCGCTACCGCCCGTTCGCGAGCATTCATCGAATCGATCCAGAACCAAAGCCCCAACCCTAATAACCCCAATAGCAGCAAATTTTCCATTCTTGTCCTTGAAAATAGTAGAATGCACCCATTATTACGGAAATCTGCTAACGGATACACAGTAAAGAGCTTTTATGGACACACCTAAACTCGCCCAAAAACCTACCACCATCACCTTCATCGGCGCAGGCAATATGGCTCGCAGCCTAATTGTCGGCCTATTGCAAGACCAAGCGAATGTCGTATTGCGCGTTGCCGACCCAGATCAACACCAATTGGATGCTATCCGCAAGCATTGGCCCGCAGTCATGACCACCACGGATAACCTTGATGCCATGCAAGGTGCCGACGTAGTGGTACTCGCCGTCAAACCGCAAATCATGCGAGAGGTGAGCGAAAACCTTGCCAGTAACGCGCAACTCAGCCGCCCGCTGTTTGTCTCCATCGCTGCCGGAATTCGCGAAGAAGCGCTCAACCGCTGGTTAGGTGGCACTCAAGCGATTGTGCGTTGTATGCCCAACACCCCCGCCTTGGTGCAAGCCGGTGCAACAGGTTTGTACGCGAATCAGCACGTATCTGACTCGCAACGCAGTGCAGCCGAAAGCCTATTACGTGCCGTCGGCATTACAGTCTGGTTCGATGACGAAACCAAGTTGGATGCCGTCACCGCTATTTCTGGCAGTGGCCCCGCCTACTTCTTTTTGGTCATGGAAGCCATGCAAGCCGCCGCCACACAACTCGGTTTGCGCCAAGAAGAAGCGCATTTACTGATCGTACAAACCGCTCTTGGTGCTGCCAAGCTAGCGCTGGAAAGCGACGATCTGCCAGGTGAATTGCGCCAAAAAGTCACCTCCAAAGGCGGTACAACTGAGGCTGCCTTACACGTATTAACCACTGGTGGTTTGCACGATTTATTTGCACAAGCATTACAAGCAGCAGCCAGCCGTTCACGCGAATTGGCAGCCGCCAACAGCTAATCATCATCTATCAAACAGGGGACAGTCGCTCATGGAAGCACTCCAGAACGTCGGCATTTTTTTGGTGCAAACCTTATTTTCGCTGTATATCGGCGCGGTACTCATCCGTTTTTTGCTGGCATTGTCGCGGGCAAACTTCTACAACCCACTGTCGCAGTTTCTGGTAAAAATCACCAATCCGGTACTTGTACCCATGCGGCGCATGATTCCGGCAATAGGCAAACTCGATACCGCCGCAATTGTGCTGGCATTGGGTTTAAAGATTATCCAGACATTTTTGTTGGTCGCATTGCAAGGCAGTGAAACCAATTTACCGGTGGTACTGCTATATTCCGTGATTGACCTTGTACGCACCGTGATTTACATCTACATCTTTGCACTGGTCATTCAAGCCGTACTCAGTTGGGTCGGCAATAGCCAAGGCAACCCATTGGCAGAGATTTTGAATAGCCTGACAGAGCCATTGTTGCGCCCCATTCGTCAATTCGTGCCTGTTATTGGCATGGTAGATTTGGCACCAATGGCAGCAATTTTGTTGTTGTATATCGTGTTGATTGTGTTGCAATCCTTCGGGCTGTAACACGACGGTCACGTACTAATGACTATGTTTTACCGCTGGGAAGATGACGTGTTACACCTGTTTGTGCGGGTGCAGCCTAAGGCAAGCCGGGATGAATTCGCAGAAGTGCAGGAAGATCGCATTCGCATAAGGATTACTGCCCCGCCAGTGGATGGCAAAGCTAACGCGCATCTGCTCAAGTTTGTGGCAAAAGCCTGTGGCGTAGCCAAGGCAAACGTGCAGATAAAGAACGGCGAAACCGGCAGGAATAAACACTTGTGTATTGAATCTCCGGTTTGCTTACCGGCAGGTATTGAGAAGGCAGGCTGATGCATCATCAACCTGCCTCACACGAAACCGTTAAGAATTAACGGTAGCCACCGCCGCCACCGAAGCCGCCACGATCACCGCCGCGACCGCCGCGATCACCGCCACCGAAGCCGCCGCGATCACCACCACCGCCGAAGCCGCCGCGATCACCACCACGACCACCGCCACCGAAGCCGCCACGACCGCCGCCATCACGTGGACGATCTTCGCGTGGTTTTGCTTCGTTAACTTTAATGTTACGACCTTGAACGGCTTGCTCGTTCAAACCCTGAATCGCTGCATTGCCTTGAGCAGCATCTGGCATGTCAACAAAACCGAAGCCCTTGGATTGCCCCGTCATTTTGTCTTTGATCATGCTGACACTGGTCACGTCGCCATAAGCGGAGAACAGGTCACGCAAGTCGTTTTCGGTAATTTTATAGGGCAGGTTGCCAACGTAAATATTCACTGTTTGTCATCTCATAAATAGCGTGTGCTGCTTGGAAATTTACGTTATAGATAATCAGTCACACCAAATTACCTGATAACGATCGACCACTGTGGTTCGATAGGTTATGCACTGTGAAACCTGCAAGTAAAAACGTGGCATCAAACTAACAAGGCTCACGGAACTTTCAAGTATCAGACAAGTTATTTGCAGTGTACCCCAGTTTTTCGCTGCGGGTAACAAAAATCGGATATTTGTCCGGTTAATTTTTCACATCAACCAAAGCCCCTGATAGATAAGCGTTTAGGAAGCTATCAAAATCCATTTTTTCACTGGCTTCAAGCGCTTGCTGACGGCTTAAGGAGCTTGCAGCAGCTTGCTGGAATTCAAGGGTCAACGCGGAGTCAAGCGTCCGTTGCAGGAAATACTCACGGTGTTCTTGGGATTTACGCTGCGCAAACGCGAAAAAACTCTCCTGATTAGCCCACATTTCTTCCAGCATCCGTGCCGATGGCGTGATATCCGGGTTGTAAGCAAGCTGAATCTGGCTATCTAATGAATCGGTGTAACATTCCTCCCCATGTACCGTGTTCAACAGCTCTGCCACCGGGCGCATGGCTTGCAACAAATCCCTTGCCTGATCACGCAATAACACGCTTTTACCCAAGCAGCTCAAACGTACAGCAGGGTCACGCCCGCGATGTGCCGTTAACATTTGGTTCTGGTTGATGGCATGAAACTCATCCGCAGACACCATCGGGCTTTCCTGCAATAAACAGAAATGCATAAAGACTTCGAGGAAGAAGAGTTGACGGCGCGTTAAGCCTGCGGGGTGAAACGCATTCACATCCAGCGAACGCAATTCCACATACGCAATGCCCCTGCTCTCCAATGCATCGGTGGGTTTTTCAAAACCTTGCAATAACTGCTTGGGGCGTACCGTGCTGTAATACTCATTTTCAATTTGCAAAATATTGGCATTTAACTGGCGGTACTGCCCCGCCACTTTCACCCCGATGGCGGCGTATTCCGGGCAAGGGGTATTAATTGCCTGACGCAAACTGCTCACGTAACTGTTGAGCGTGTTGTAACACACCTTCACCCCGATTTTATTTTCCTTGCTATTGGTGTAACCAATATTCCCCATGCGCAACGACGTGCCGAAAGGCTCATAGAGCGTGTATTCGTTGAACTCTTCCATGCCTTCGGGTGCTTTCCTACCACCGAGGAAGGTTTTGCAAATCGCGGGCGACGTACCAAACAAGTAAATAATCAACCAGCCATAGCGCTGCAAATTACGCACCAATGCCATGTATTGCGCATCACGGAACGCCCGTAACGTGCCTGCATCCCCCTGTACCTGCTGCCAAGGCTGCCAAAAGGCATCATCAATGGAATAATTGAAATGGATTCCGGCAATCACCTGCATCGCCTTGCCATAGCGCCAAGCCAGCCCTTCACGGTAAATGTGCTTCATGCGCCCGGCGTTGGAGCTGCCGTATTCAGCAATCCGAATATCGCGTTCGCCGCTTAACACGCATGGCATACTGGTTGTCCACAACAATTCATCGTTGAGTTGCTGGTACACAAACGTTTCGATATTGAGCAAGAAATCCAGTGACTGAGCAGCACGTTCCTGCGGCGGCGTAATCAGTTCCAGCAAGGATTCGGCGTAATCGGTGGTAATCCACGGGTGGGTTAACGCAGACCCCAGCACTGCCGGATGATCACGTTGCGACAAGCGCCCTTCAGACGACACTCTCAGGCTTTCTTTTTCCAGCCCGGTGCGGGCATTGCGTAGATAAGGGTACAAGTCGTGGGTGTCAATCTCACGTAGGCGTTGCTCCAGCAAGTGGTACACAGTGATCTCCCGATTCAAACCAAACGCCGATTACAGCACAGAATGACAAGAATACAAATTTCCTGAGCCTCACACAGCGATTCAGAGCATCCTAAAAATCTCGCACCCAGCCCTGTGGTTCATTTA
>CAYNNA010000158.1:0-4601 GCA_964398375.1 uncultured Thiothrix sp. | reverse complement strand
GTTCAAGAACGTTTAGCCTGAGTACATCATCATGACAAAACTGACGAATGACCTGAGTACGCTCAACGCCAGCTTGTTAGCTAATCATCAAACCCAGCACCTGACTGAGGCAACTCAGCGGGTGTTCGGGGATGCTACTCGCTTACGACAACTGGCCCTAGACAAAAAAAATGTCCTTGCAGACAAAGCGCAAGGCTGGATGTTTGAACAACTGGAAGTCACCAAATTCAATCTGGATGCAGTTCGCAAGGGCAGTCGATTATACGCTGCGACCACCGACAGTTTAGGGCAAATCAATCACCAAACAACGGATGTTCTCATTAGTAACGGCAAAGCATTCCAGCTCAAATCAGGCAATAAAGCCAGTGCTAGTGCTTTTATGCTTGCAGACAAGAAATACGCTGATGTCAACTTAGTTGCACCGTCTGACCAAACCGACAAAGTGCAAGAGCTTTATGCCAAGCGCGTTGAGAGTGGCACACTGAAAGCAGCCGATTATAAAAATGCTTCAGAAAAACTACACAAAGGCGTAGAAGCTGACAATATTTCATCAGGTGGCACAACCTATGACGAAGCCCTGAAAGCAACCGATGCCAAACACGCCCACCGCGCTGCCAATACCTTTGAAACAAAAGCCGCCCTCTCCGACATGCACCAGTCCGGCATGGAAGCTGGAAAAATGGGCGCTGCATTTAGCAGTATCTCATCAGGAGTCAGTGGACTTTATCAACTGTCACAAGGCAAAACCACCACGGGAAAAGTAGCGGCGCAAATCATTGTCGATACCAGTAAAGGCTTTGCGACCAGCTACCTAACGACCGCAGGCAGCAAAGGCATTGTTCACGGTCTTGCCAAAGCAGGCGTATCGCAAACCACTGTAGGTGCATTAACCAAAAGCAATGCCCATGTTGCTTTAGCTGCTGGGGTCGTCAAAAGCGGGCAATCAGTTGTACGCTATTTACGAGGTGAAATCGACAGCGACCAACTGATGGGAGAAATCAGCGAAACAGCGATTACGGGTGCGAGTGCTTTTTACTACGGCGCATTGGGGCAAGCGATAATCCCCATCCCGATTGTTGGCGCAATGATTGGTTCTACTGTCGGTTACTTTGTCGGTTCAATGTTGCATCAATCAGGCTTGATTGGCTTGGGCGAAGTCGCTGTTGTCAAAGTTGCGCGAGAGCGGCGCGAACGTATTGAAGCCATGTGTTTAGAAAGTATTCCATTAATGCGTCAACACCGTTTGGAGCTGGAAGCCTTACTCAAAACGCATTTTGCCGAACGTCGCCAATTGCTCACACAAGCCTTTGACGGCATGGAAAAATCGTTAGTCAGTTGGGATGCCGATGATTTCACCCAACATTTGGAATCAGTCAATCAAGCGTTTGGTAAGTCACTGCCTTTCAAGTCATTTAATGAATTCGATGCCTTCATGAAAGACAAAGACTCAGTCTTCGTGTTATGACGGCATTTCCTTGCAATAGCTGCGGTGCATGTTGCCGCAACGTTCATTTAGCCACTGAAACCCAATCTCTGGATCGGGGCGATGGTTGTTGCCAGCATTACGATGACGACAGCAAGCAGTGTAGTATTTATGCTGACCGCCCCAGTATTTGCCGTGTGGATGAGCAATACGCCATCAATTACAAAACCTTCATGACTTGGGAAGCGTTTGTTGAGGTCAATGTACAAGCCTGCAAAAAACTCAGGGCATTGTAATCATCGTTAGGTTGGTCACTCCCACGGATTCACCAACACCAGCCTCGGCAGAAAATCAAAGTCCGTCACATTGCGCGTTGCCAGCACGGCATCATTCGCCTGCGCCACCGCTGCAATCAACATATCCTCAACACTCATAGGCCGCCCCACCTGCTTTGAATACAGTGCAATCGCCACATAAAACGGCGAAACATGGCAGGCATAATCCAAACAACGCCCCTCAAACATCGTAAAGACTTCCACAGCCGCATCCGCCAAGTTCTGCTTGCGTTTACCATCGGCGAGTAAAGCGATACCCCATTCCACCTCGCCCTTGCTGATCGAAGAAAAATACAAATCCGTATCCAGTTGCTGATCCGTCCACGCTAATACATTGACATCAGGTGTTTCCTTCATCAACTCCGAAATGACATTGGTATCCAGCAAAATCATGCCTGATCTCCTGCAAAGTCGGGAGCAGCACGCGGGCGCGAACGAATCGGCAACGGTAAATCAATCCCACCCGTCAACGCCATAACACGCCGATGTACACGCGTTCCAAAACCTTTCTGCGGATTCTGGGGCAACAAGATCTGTTGAAGGATTCGCCGCACTTCCTCCTCCATCGACAAACCATGTTGCGCGGCACGGATGCGCAATTGCGCTTTAAGATCATCATCCAAATTACGGATTGTTAGCATCGCCATAATTAAGTACCTCACGCCATGAATATACGAGGTAATGTATGCAACGCATTCACTGTACGCAAGTTTTTCCGAAAATCACTACAACCCCCGCGCACACTCCGCAACCTTCAATTCCCCCCCAGCCCGCAATGGCTGCTCCCACGCAACATTGTTAAGCTGCATAACCGCTTCGGCATTAACACCAAGCTTTTGCGCCACCTGCTCCACAGTATCGTCCGCTTGGACAGCATAGAAAAAAGCACCATAACGCCCGCTGCCACGCTGTTCCGTTTGCGCAAGCAAAGCCGCTGGTACAGCCTCACAAGTTTGCAAACTCGGCGACTCTGGTTGTGCTGATGCGATTGGGGCAATGGCAGGCATTATTGTCGGTTCAGATTCCGCTATCACTTCAGCAGGAACCAATTCCGTGGTTTTAATGTGTTTTACCCGCACAATCCCCTGATCAATCGCTGAAATCAGGTGCGCATTAGGCGTAGGCGTAATATCAGTATTTGCCGCCGTTGGCACAGCCTTTTCAGTACGGATAAATGCCAAGGTCATTTCAGGGTTAGGCACTGCAATTTCTTCTGCAACAGGAGCAACTTCCGGCTCAACCACCGCCAGCGTTTCACCGCGTAACGCCGCTTGGTATTCCAATTCAGTTTGTTCCCACCCCGCTAATAGCAAACGCGCCTGCTCAATGGATTTTTTACCCTGTTCCAGCTTGGTCAAGTTGGTCAGCACATTACGGATATAACCACGGGTTTCGGTAAACGTAATCGTAATAGGTTCACCCGGCATTATCCTGCCCGGTCCCGCATTGTATGCCGCAATCGCATGAGGCACACTGCCGTCATAACGCCGCACTAACCAAGCGAGGTAGCGTGTGCCACCGTTAATATTTTCCTGCGGATCAAAAATATCGAGCACCCCCAACTCCGCCGCCGTTTCGGGCATCAATTGCATCAAACCTGACGCGCCTTTGTACGACACCACCATTTCACGGTAACAGCTTTCGGCGGCAATCACCGCTTTCACAAGTGCAGGGTTCACCCCATGACGCTTAGCGGATTCTTTGATGATGTCTTCATACGGCGCAGCTTTTGTTTGCAAGGTTTTAGCACTAAAACCACCACAACCTCTCGCTTCGGGTGTGCGCGGGTAATGCACCTTGGTTAAACGCGACTGAAACCATGTTTTGGCGGCTTTCATATCAGGTTGTGGGAGTGCAGCTAAAGCGGTGTGGTAAACCTTGGTGGAATTTGCCCATTTTTTCAATAACGCCAAGGCTTGGCGATTGGCTTTTTTATTGCCATCGAGCTTGAGCAGAATCGCCAAATGTTGCTTAACTGGCTCCTGAATCAGTTCAAGCGCCACCGGCAGCTCCGGCTCATGCCAAAGCGTGCCACTGTTGGCGACATACGCTGCCAATACTTCTGCTTGGCTGCCTTGGTAACGTCGGAGCAAATAACTGAGGTAACGGGTTCCCGCATCAATATTGGCTTCTGGGGTAAACACATCGAATGCACCAAACCGCTTGGCGGTGTCCATCTGCAATTGCATCAGCCCCACCCTGCCATCAGGCGAGACATAAGCATGATTAAAGCAACTACCCGTAGCCATCACTGCCTTGATCAGCGACGGGTTCACGCTGTAACGATTAGCTGCTTTTTTAATGTCTGCTTGATACGCGCTGGCGTGCTGATTAAGCGTTTTTGCACTGAAACCTGCACAACTGGAAGGTTCTTCTGCGGCGGACACGCTGAGCGACCAACCCAAAAAAACCACCACCAGCCACACTGAACCCAATTTTTCCACTATTTTTTTCATGACAATTAAGACACTCACTGAAAAGCCCGACCATTAATATAGCCTAATGACCTCAACTTTGCCGGAAAATTCCAGAGAATACCCGCAATGATTCAGGTAGTGGTCAGTTAAGCTGATAAGTGGTGTGTTAAAGCCAATTTTTTTCCATATCTACCAACTGCTGCAATTCCTCAGCACTAAAACCCGCCTGCAACCGTGCCTCGGTATAAAACGGCCCCCGCAAAGGCGCGGGCAAATTATCGCGAAGTAATTGTCGAAAAGTGGCAGCCGGTTCCAAGCCACGTTGCGCACAACAGTAATCAAACCAGCGCGAGCCAATCCGCACATGCCCGATTTCATCCCGCAAAATAATTTCCAATATTTCAACGGTTTCAGCGTCATCGACTT
>CAYNNA010000157.1:0-4633 GCA_964398375.1 uncultured Thiothrix sp. | reverse complement strand
CGCCCACTATTGGAAATTTGTCCCTGCCATTCCCAGCAGTGCGTCTCGGAGTTAACTGCACTGAGGGATTTGAGTTGGGCTTGCAATCTGGCTCGGTACATGGTGTTCTCCTAATGTGTCACGACAAGTCGATGGCGTACTGCTTCAAATCATCCAACGACAAAATCTGCAAACAGGCTTGGTGAGTCGCACGGATAACCACCCGTGGGGCTTTTCCGGCTTTAAAAGCTTCCAACCAACGCCCAGCGCACAAACACCACCGGTCGCCGGGTTTCAAGCCTGCAAAGCCGTATTCGGGCTGCGGAGTCATCAGGTCATTGCCACGTTCGCGGCTGTATTCCAGAAAATCTTGCGTCATCACCGCGCACAGCGTGTGCGAACCCACGTCTTGCTTGCTGGTATTGCACGAGCCATCGCGGAAAAAGCCGGTCATGGGTTTCACGCCGCATTCTTCGAGTTGCGTACCAAGTACGTTGAGGGATTCCATCATGTCCATTGTGCTGCGTTCCTGGGCGTTATTGTGATGCTGAATAGTACCTGACTAAGCAGCCATTAGGTAAGTTGTGTCAATTGTGCTTGCTCGTAACTCAGTGCTGCAATTCCCGTCAATTGCATAGACTGCCCCAAGGAACTCGCCAACGCCGACGCAAACACGCGTTGATAAAACGGTAAATCTTGCTGGTACACAGGCAACGCCACCTCCAACGACTCACTTTCCTGCAACATCTGCTGAAAGCGTTCGCGCCGCGCTGCAATAAACGCCATAAAAGCCGTGTCTTGCGCCGCGTCATCGCTCAAGGTCAGCGTCCAAGTCAAATCGTCGTGCAACTCGCAACAGCCAATCACCTGATCAAACGTGCCGACACTCCATTGTTCCGGTGCAACCAACGACAACTTAAAACGCTCCCCATAACGGTATAACCAGTACTCGCGCCCCCGCACCGGCTTAAAACTGAACTGGCTTTCCAGAATAAACAGCGCGGTAAATAATTCGGTGGACACTTGTTCGACATGCTTAGGCAACACACGAATCCCCGCACTCGCATTCGCTAAAGCCGCCAACACCGGCACTAGCCCTTTGCCTTGCGGATTCGGATTTTTCTGTTTCATATTCTGTTCCTCAGCGGGTGCGTTGTGACGGGCAAACAAACCGCCCCACCACAAAGCCACGTTTGCTGAGGTGTTTGGTGGTACGCCCCGCCATGCGCTTGCGCCACATCCGAAAGCTCGATGGCTGCATTTGTTCACGCATCAGCTTGATCACCGCCGCTTCGTTCAAGCCGTACAGGGTTTGAATCGCCTCGAACGGGGTACGGTCTTCCCACGCCATTTCAATGATACGGCTAATATCGGCCTGTTCCATGTTACTACCTGCCCAATTGCTCAATGCCGATATTATCCGAATAACAGCAGGTCTTGTCACACTTTTGTATAAATACCAGATACAAAGCAAGTGTAATTGCAAGCTTTCCGTACAATCCTGACACTCACAGAACAATACTTGTTAGGAGGATTTCACTATGCGCGTCTGTACCCTTGACCCCATCACCCTCGAAGATGTCACCGATCTGGAAAACGCCCCGTTCATTATGGATGGCGACCTGAAAATCTACTTCCAGTCCGAAGCCAATAAAGCCGAATACCTCGATATTCCCATGCACACCGGCGAAAACAGCCCCGGCTTGAAGAAAATCTTCGACGACATGGCTGAATCAGAAATCACCGGCGGCATTAACTAACCCACTATGACCGAATCCATTCTACAACGCGCACCGAATGCCGCCCCGCAGCGTGTACTGGTTGCGGGCGCATCCGGCGGTATCGGGCAAGCGTTTTGCCAACAACTCGCCGCGCAATTCCCTGCCATCGAATTGATCCGTTTGGCGCGAAACACCGCCAAGCTGTTGCCGTTAAACGTGCCAACCCAAGACATTGCCTGCGACATCACCGACGCAACCAGCATCAGCAACGCCCTGCAAGCCCTGCCCGACAAAGCCAACATTGACTGGGTATTCATCGCCACCGGCTGGTTGCACGATGACACCATGCAGCCCGAAAAAACTTGGCGCAATCTGGAAACCGACCACCTGTTACGTTCCTACACCATTAACGCCGTCGGCCCTGCGTTACTGGTTAAACATTTGCTGGCAAAGCTCAACCCCAAATACCCAACGACTATCGGTATTTTATCGGCGCGGGTCGGCAGCATCAGCGACAACCAACTCGGCGGCTGGCATTCCTACCGCGCCAGCAAAGCCGCGCTGAACATGCAGATCAAAAACTTTGCGATTGAACTCAACCGCCTGAAACGCCCCACCATCGTGGTCGGCTTGCAACCGGGGACAACCGATACCCCGTTATCCGAACCTTTCAAGCGCAACGTACCGCCCGACCATTTACAGACACCCGAATTCACCGCCAGCCATTTGCTGCGCGTTATGCAACGCCTGCAAATGCAAGATTCGGGGCAATTGTTTGATTTCGCGGGTTTATGTTTTTCTCCCTAATACGATCAAACACATGACCCACCACAAACCCCACCTCCCCCACAAAACCTGCCCCGCCTGCCAACGCCCGTTTACATGGCGTAAAAAGTGGGCGGCGTGTTGGGATGAGGTGAAATACTGCTCGGAACGTTGCCGCCGCAACCGCGACAAAGGCGACAATCATGCGTAGGCTGTGCCTCATTCTCGGCGACCAACTGGATCGGGATTCGGCGATTTTCAAGGATTTCGACCGTGAGCAAGATATGCTGTGGATGGCGGAAGTCCCCGCCGAATCCACCCACGTCTGGTCACATAAACAGCGCATTGCCCTGTTTTTAAGCGCAATGCGTCATTTCGCCGCCGAACTCACCGTCCAAAGGCTACCCGCTGCACTACCTCAAATTGGAGCAACACCAGTTTGATTCGCTGGCAGACGTGCTGGGCATTTGCCTGCCAATGATGCAACCTGCCGAAGTGCGCGTAGTGCGCCCCGGCGATTACCGCGTTTTGGCAGAAATTGCCACGACCTGCAAACGCTACGGCATTCCATTCAAGCAATTGCATGACAACCACTTTCTTTCCACCCCACAAGGTTTTCGGGACTGGGCAGGCGAACGCAAACAATTGCGCATGGAATTTTGGTATCGCGAACTGCGCAAGCAGCACCATGTCTTGCTGGAAGACGGCAAACAACCGCTTGGCGGCAAGTGGAATTACGACCACGACAACCGCAAAACTTTCCCCAACAGTGGCCCCAGCCAGTTGCCGCCGCCCTTGACCTTGGCAAGCGACAATATTAGCCGGGAAGTCATGAGGCTGGTGCAGGAACGCTTCCCGGCACACCCTGGCTCACTCACCAGCCTCAACTGGGCGGTTAACTCGTCACAAGCGCAACAGGTGTTGCAGCATTTTCTCGATCATGCCTTGCCACAGTTCGGCGATTTTCAGGATGCGATGTGGCAAGACCAACCGTTTTTGAATCATTCGCTGCTGGCGAGTTCGCTCAACCTCAAGCTGCTGAACCCTTCTGGGATTTTCTGGATAAGCACGAAACCCGCTTTGCCGCACACCCGCGCATGGGGTTTATGGTGAGTAATTTGCGCCGCTTGTCGGCGGCAGAACGCGCTGCCATTCGCCAACAAGCGGCTATGCTACGCACGTAATAAGGAGAACGTTGCGCCCACATGGCTCGCCTTGGCTCACTCGCCACGGGTGTTACACCGCCCACTTACGCCGGTTAGCCGCAAAATCCAGCACCAGCGCAAACACGTTATCGCACTTGGTTTTGAAGGTCACGCGGTCGTAACTGTCGGGTAAATCCTTATCCAACACGTCCTCAATCGCGTTTTTCACCGCCAGTTGCGTTTGGCTGTCCTTCCACCAATCCTGCACCAACACTTTCGGGTGTTCCTGCAACAAGCGGATCAGCAAATCTTTTGCCGCCAGTTTCACCCGCTGCTCTTCGGCTTGGCTGAGTTTGTCTTTTTTCAGCAAGTCATAGAGTTCCAGCTCATCCTCACTCAAGCCCTCACGCACATGGCGTTCGTCTTCGGCTTGCATGGCTTGGGTAAAACGTACCAAATCGTCGAAATAGTTGTCAGTAGAGGAACTACCCGCGTTGTAACGCTCAATAATCGCCTGCAAGCGTGCCGCAAACGCTACCCGTGTGCTGTTTTGCGCCATCATGCTGTGCAATTTGGCTTCAATGAACGCCCGCATATCCGCAATCTCAATATTCTTGTATTGCGCCGCGCCGAAGTCTTCCCGCAGCTTGTCAAAGTCGATCTTGCTCAAATCCCACTTGCGGCCTTTTTGAATAATGCGGTATTCCGCGCTGTATTCACGCTGACGAAACTCGTCGGCATTATCCACCACTACGCTTTCATCCAGCAGTTCGGCAATGCGCTGGCTGACCGCTTCAATATCCACCCCTTCCACCAAACTATCCACTACCCCGCGCAAGCATTGGATGGCGGCAATGTCCAGACGCGGTGCTTGCTGGTAAATCTCCGGTTTGCAGGCTTCGTACAAGGCGGACACGGTATTGTCGTAAACGTTGAAAGCTTTGCGCCATTCTTCATTGCCCAGCAGAGTGGGTGCTGATTCTGAATAATGTCAGAATTTAGAGTAAACTGATTGATTTCACC
>CAYNNA010000156.1:0-4669 GCA_964398375.1 uncultured Thiothrix sp. | reverse complement strand
CTCCAAAGCTTTGATGTAATTGCTGACATTGCCCAGCACACCGAGGTATTTTTTCTCGTCACCTTCCATCGTGACGTGAACCACGACTTTTTCAGCACCCGCGTAATAGTCGTCAGCGACCTTGGGTGCAGGCACGCCGGGGTCGAATTTGGCTTCGGCGGGTTTGGCATCCGCAGCCGGAGCAGCAGCGGCTTCTGCTTTAGGTTCAGCCGGTTTGGCATCGTCGGCGTGTGCAAGACCAGCAACACTGCTGGCAGTCATCAATAAACCTAGTATGATTGGTTTTAACATGGGTTGTCTCCTCCTACGGTTGATAAAATTTTTCTAATTCAAATGTTTTATTGCATTCCTTCCTGTTCCAGCGACAAATACACTTGATAGGCATTGCGGCGGTTGGCTTCGTCAAAGGCAGGCAGGTGGATGAAATCGCCCCAGTCGGTAGCGGCATAAGCTTCGTCAAACGGGATCATGTCTTCTACCGCTGTGCC
Organism: uncultured Thiothrix sp.; assembly: GCA_964398375.1. Taxonomy (GTDB): domain Bacteria; phylum Pseudomonadota; class Gammaproteobacteria; order Thiotrichales; family Thiotrichaceae; genus Thiothrix. The sequence goes on along the minus strand of CAYNNA010000156.1, from coordinate 4,181 downwards.
CATCGTCTTGTGCAGAAATTCGATGTATTGCACGGTGGTTTTGATGACTTCTTGCGGGTTTTTGGACATGGGACCGTGACCGGGAACCATCGCAGTGAGCTTGCCTTGCGCCATGTCTTTTAAGCGTTCCAGCCAGATTTTGGTATTGGCATCGCCGACGAAGGGGACGCGCCCTTCAAAAATCAGATCGCCAATCAGCAACACGCCATCCGGCTCAACCAGCACGCTTTGGTCGCCGTCAGAATGCGCTTTGCCGTTGAAAATCAGTTTGATGGTGACACCGCCGAGGGTCATGGTTTCATTGCCATCGACATAACGGTCAGGTTTAATCAAACGGGTGTCAGCATTGACCCAGGGGGCAAGGTCTTCACGGCGTGAGGCTAACAGGGTTTCGGCGTTTTCGGAATTGAGGTATTCCTCAGCACCAGCGGGGGCGATGATTTCCGCACCCAAATCTTTAAAGACTTGCAAGCCGTAAATATGGTCGGCGTGGTAGTGGCTGACAATGACCTTTTTCACCGGTTTGTCGGTTATTTTTTTGAGCTTTTGCAGGAATAATTGCGCCAAAGCGGGCGTGCCAAGGGTATCGAATAGCACCACGCCATCATCAGTGACAATCGCAGCGGCGTTGGAAATGAAACCGTGGTTTTGTGTGGCTGCACCGGGTGCGCCTTGCACGTAGTACACGTGTTCGGAAACTTTAATCAACTCCATCACGACAGGGGGAAGTTTGTCGTCAGCATGGGCACTCAGCCCCAGTGTTAAACAGAGAGTAGCGAAGAATGCGGCAATGATGCGCATGAATCCTCCGTAATGCGTGAGGGATGGGGCGTGTAGGGGTAAACGGCAATAGTAGAGACGCAAGATTTTGCGTCTCTACGGGGAGGTAACAGCAGTGCGTTACGCTACATCAGCTTCGGCAGAGTCTTTCTCGCCTTTGTTGTCAGTCCAAGCAAGCTTCACTTTATCGCCTGCCTTGCCAGCGTAGTTGAACGCGAGGTAAGGGTTTTTGGACACAGAACCGCCCCATTTGGCAGTCAGGATAGTTTTGTCACCCGCAGTGACCACGATGTCCTGAATGAAATGCGCCGGAACCAGCTCGCCGGTTTTCTTGTCTTTACGTTGCCCGGTTTCCATCGGGTGTGTCATCAGTGCTTTGACTTCAACGACATCGCCTTTCGCAGAGGCTTTAAGTTTAATACTAGACATGTGTGTGCTCCTCTGAATTAGCCGCCGCAGCCGCCGATAGTGACCTTAACTTCTTGCTTAGCGGTGTAAGCTTTATCACCGGCTTTGGCAATCGCGATAACGTTAGCGGTCTTGCCCATTTTGATCCGGGTAGACGCTTCAGGTTGCGTACCTTCACCGAGAATAAACATCGCTGCCAGTGGGGTAGGGTTGCCATCAACCAGAATGCTGATTTCCGTGGTGCCAGCGACGCCGGAGGTGACGGTGACAGGGACAACCGCGCCGTTTTCAGCGATTTCTGGGGCTTTGATCTTAATGTCAGCGGAGTCTTCAGGGGTCACCGCCATGGTTTTCAGGGCATCTTCCATTGTTTTAGCATCAAATGCGCCGCCGCCTTCTGCCATGACCATGCGTGGGGTCAGCAAGCCCGCGCTGACCGCAAGACCTGCCGCGCTGGCAGCCAACGTGCCTTGTAAAAATGTTCTGCGTTTCATAAGTTTCCTCTCTCCAGAGATGTGTTGTGAGCGTAATGGTGCTGAGAGCAAGCCACTCTCACCATTCGTGTGTAATGATGCGTGTAATGCCGAAAATATTCCGTCTTTTTTATGTAATCGCATAAAAAATCCGGCGGTAAGCCGGGTTCAAGTCGATTGTCAGATCGAACGTAAGGCAGACTTACTTACGTGAGCCTGGGCCGTTCCATTCCAAGCCGTTGGACACATAAGTTAGGAAGTATTCCAGTGCTTTGTATGTGTCTGATTGAGCTGGTTCATTAGCCGCACGCACCATGGTGTTGCAGCCCATGAAACGGTTATGCAGTGTGGTGATTTCACCATCCGCAGAACGGTAAGTAGGCCAGTGTGTCACATGACCAACCGCAGGGCTAAGCAAATCCGCACGGATCATTTTGCCTACATTGTTGGTGTGGCAATCCGCACAAGACATATTCAACTGCCCACGCTTAGAGTAGTAGTAGTTTTTGCCTTTCTCGTACCAATCAACTGCTTTGCCTTCAGGAGTGGCAACATTGATTTTGCTACCACGATTTTCCATCGCGATATACGCCATCAACTGTGCAATTTTACCTTTGTTCAGCAGCGGCTTGCCTTCTTTGTCGACAAAACCTTCGCCATCACCAGCCTTCTTACAATCATTTAAAGCAGTTTCTGCTGTCATGATGGTATCTTTTTCAGCATCGTAGTAAGGGTACTTAGTGCGGATGGATTTGATGTCACCCATGCAATCCGCATACGTTTTGCCATTTTTGAATGGCGTTTCCCAGATTTCTTTGCCAGCGTCAATATCAGGCTCGTAAGGAGGGAAGGATGATTCCATTTCTTCCCATTGAGCTTTTAAATTGGCATCCAAAGCATAAGCACCATTTTTGAAATCTTCAAACGGTACGTCTTTGAATGTTGTCTTGAAATGATCTTGGAATGCCGCCATTTCTTCCGCAGGCCCAGCGTGTACGGTGCTGAATGCGGAAACTGCTAACGCCAATGCAACGGATGCTGCGGTTAATACTTTTTTCATGGAAACCTCCAGTTAAGCAACATCAGCTTCGGCAGAGTCTTTCTCGCCTTTGTTGTCAGTCCAAGCAAGCTTCACTTTATCGCCTGCCTTGCCAGCGTAGTTGAACGCGAGGTAAGGGTTTTTGGACACAGAACCGCCCCATTTGGCAGTCAGGATAGTTTTGTCACCCGCAGTGACCACGATGTCCTGAATGAAATGCGCCGGAACCAGCTCGCCGGTTTTCTTGTCTTTACGTTGCCCGGTTTCCATCGGGTGTGTCATCAGTGCTTTGACTTCAACGACATCGCCTTTCGCAGAGGCTTTAAGTTTAATACTAGACATGTGTGTGCTCCTCTGAATTAGCCGCCGCAGCCGCCGATAGTGACCTTAACTTCTTGCTTAGCGGTGTAAGCTTTATCACCGGCTTTGGCAATCGCGATAACGTTAGCGGTCTTGCCCATTTTGATCCGGGTAGACGCTTCAGGTTGCGTACCTTCACCGAGAATAAACATCGCTGCCAGTGGGGTAGGGTTGCCATCAACCAGAATGCTGATTTCCGTGGTGCCAGCGACGCCGGAGGTGACGGTGACAGGGACAACCGCGCCGTTTTCAGCGATTTCTGGGGCTTTGATCTTAATGTCAGCGGAGTCTTCAGGGGTCACCGCCATGGTTTTCAGGGCATCTTCCATTGTTTTAGCATCAAATGCGCCGCCGCCTTCTGCCATGACCATGCGTGGGGTCAGCAAGCCCGCGCTGACCGCAAGACCTGCCGCGCTGGCAGCCAACGTGCCTTGTAAAAATGTTCTGCGTTTCATAAGTTTCCTCTCTCCAAAATTCAGCAAATCCACATTACAGCTCATGAATAAAGTCAACGACTCTATCCAGTTCTGCATCAGTCAGAATCCCCATCGGCCCAAACGGGATCATGATAGTATTGGGATTGGTGACACGCGCATCAGCAATTTGTGCTTTGAGTTTTGCCTTGTCTGGGAAGCGGGCTTTCATGGCAATTAACGGTGGACCAATGTTGCCGGGCAGTTCACCACCAGCGATCATGTGGCACGCCAAACAGTTACCTAACCCACGGTCAAATGCTAACTCTTTGCCTGTCATTTCTTTTTTTGCTTCAGCCGGTTTAGCTTCTGCTGGTTTTGCTTCCGCTTTGGCAGCGTCTGCTTTTTTATCATCGACTGCATAAGCAGACGAGAATACGGCGGTTAAAGCCAGCACAGAAACTGATGCCGACATCACCAAAGTGCGAAAAATTTTCCGCATAACGACCTCCTCTCTAAACGAAACATTTCAACGAAACGTGATTCTCTGCGCTGGTTAGAGGGCTAACATAGCACATTTTACTAAACCTTGAGAAATATCAACTTTCGGATTGGGAGCTTAACCGATTGTGGTAAAACACGCAAAAAAACTTTAATGAAACCAGTATGTTGAATAAGAATATAATTATATTCTTATGTAATTTGGCT
>CAYNNA010000155.1:0-4836 GCA_964398375.1 uncultured Thiothrix sp. | reverse complement strand
TAAAGTATCGGCGGATAGTGTAACTTTACCGAGTTCTCATTTACCACTGGTATATTACGGCGTTTTTCGGCATCATGTTAAACAGCACCGCAGGAGAGCCAAAATAAAACCATGTTTAGCCAATATTTTCGTTTTAACCGTCTCGACCAGCAGTTGTCGGAACACCGTGCCAAGCTGCATCGCATGGCAGTGGCATGGTGTGGCGATAGCGCGTTAGCCGACGATCTGGTGCAAGACACCCTTGCAAAAGCCTTGGAAAAACAAGAGCAACTGAAAGATGAGGCACGTTTGGGGGCGTGGCTGTACAAAATCCTGCACAACTGTTGGATGGAACATTTACGCACCCAAAAGCCAACGCTGGACATTGACGAGATCGAGCTAAGCTGTACGGATTGCCCTGAAAAACACTTCGCCGATGACCAATTGGCAAGGCAAGTGCGCACGGCGGTGGAATCACTGCCCATCAGTCAATGCCAAGTGATGACCTTGGTGGATTTGGAAGGGTGTAGCTACGAACAGGTGGCATCAATCCTCGACATTCCGCTGGGAACGGTGATGAGCCGCCTCAGCCGCGCCCGCGAAACCATGAAAAAACGCCTGCAAGGCATACGCCAAACTGACAACGTTCACTATTTACGGAGAGTGAAATGAACCTCGATCAGCTAACCATTCACGATCGCCTGCACGCCCTCGCAGACGGGCAATTGGATGCTGAACAAGCCCGCCAAGTGTTAGCTCAGGTAGAAACTAACCTAGGGCTGCAAAAAGAATTGTGCGAAATTCAGCGCATCAAACATTTGGTTAAATCCGCCTATCCCTTGCCGGTTTTGGCGCGTCAGCCCGTGCGTCGCCCGTTAGTATGGCAACAAGCAGCAATGGTCATGCTGGCGTTCGGTCTCGTTTTTGTTGCCGGAGCCGGTAGCAGCTATTACGCACCGCAATTGTGGCAGCCCGAAGGTTTAACGTTTGAAAATGCGGCAGCACACGACGATCGTTTCATTGTGTTTCTGGATTCACACGAGCCTGCCAAATTGGAAAAAGCTTTGGTGAAGGCTGAAAAACTGGCGCAACAAGTCGAGTCTAAAGATGGTAGTGTGTATGTTGTTACCAGCGCGGAAGGCATTGACTTATTGCGTCTGGGGGAAACTCAGCATGAAGGTCGCATTTTGCACATGAGCGAGCAATACCCACACCTGAAATTTGTAGCGTGCAGCAATACCTTGTATTCGTTTAAGAAGCGCGGTGAGTTGGTGGCGTTGGTTGACGATACCGAAGTCGCCCCGTCAGCGGTGCAGTTTGTGGTAGAGCACATGCGTGACGGGTGGCGGTATATCGCGATTTAGGGTTGTAATATAAGCTGTCTTAAAGTGTTCAATGCAGTGTCGATAGCCTTGCCGCGTTGCTGAATGCCATCCAAAACCTCCAATACGCTGCGTTCATCCGTTTCTGCCTTAATGTGTGCATTCACCGCTTTCAGATCAAAAACGGCAGCATCAATCGCATCGGCTTTGGCCTTCGCGTCGCGTACTGCCTTTTCGGTTTCAAGAATGCTGGTCTGACACTCTGCCAAAGCATTGTCATCACGAGGGCTGGCTTTGCGCAACGCGCTTTGCTGCTCTTTCAAGGTAATCAATGTTTCTTTCAAAGCGGTTTCTTGCTGTTTGAAAGGTTCCATGTCTACTTGGGCTTGAGCGCGGCGTTCAGCAAAATCCACCGTCCAACTGAAGGCGCTATCCGCTTGTGCTGTTCCCATATCACTTTTCAGGCGGGCAAAACTGGGGAACGGTTTACCCGCATTCTCGGCTTGTGCTTGCCAGTCGCTGGTCAAGGTGGCGGGAAGGGCTGCGTCCTCAAGGATGCCGTGTGTAGAAAAGCCGAAATGCGCCAAGGTCAGCGGCGTTTTCTTGCCAACCTTCACCCATGACAAGTCGTAGTACCAGATTTTGCTGGTCTTTGCGCCCTTGGTGAAAAACAGCAGGTTGGTTTTTACCCCCGCACCTGCGGTGGAAAAGACCCCGCCAGGTAAACTGACAATGCACCATAAATCACATTCGTCCACCAGCTTGCGTTTGGTTTCAACAAAGGCACTTTCATTGGTGCGGAACAACAATCCTTCGTCCAGCACAATGCCGCAACTGCCGTCGTCTGCCAATTCGTCCAGCACCCGTTGCAGGAACAGCACTTGGGTGGCGCTGGTTTCAAAGTTGAAATTGCTTTGCGCGGTCTTGCCTTCCTTGCCGCCGAACGGGGGATTGGTGAGGATTACATCGAACTTTTCTGGCGCATCTGCAAACAGGTCGTCATAGGTCGCGGTTTTGGTCAGGGTGTTACCGTGCCAGATATTGGGCTGGTCGATGCCATGTAGCACTAGATTGGCAAGCGCAATCGGGTAGACCAGATTTTCTTTTTCGCGCCCGTAAAAGGTTTGGGTTTTGAGCGTTTCAAGGTCGGTGCTGGAGGGGTTTTCCCCCAGTTGTTGCGCCATGTATTCGTAGGTTTGCGCCAAAAAGCCGCCCGTGCCGCAGCAGGGGTCATAGATGGTTTCGCCCAGCCGTGGTTCAAGGGTGCGTACCATGCCCCGAATGATCTCACGCGGGGTGAAGAATTGCCCGCCGTCGGAATTCTTTTCGCCCATTTTCAGCAACAGGTCTTCGTACACCTGCGAGAGGGTGAAGAAATGGGTGTCGTCGATGTGCGCGGGGTGGATGTCATGCACGCGGTCAAGCACATCGCCCAGATTGCCTTCGGAATCGACCCGCACCCGTTCCACTGAAGTCATGATTTGTCCGATCACGCGCTGGCGGGTATTGGCAGTCGGCGCAGTGGCAAAGGCGTGCAGGAATGGCAGCAATTCGGTGTTGATAAAGGCAAATAGTTTGCCGTCACCCGCTGCAAACAATTCGTTACGTTTCCAGCCTTCTGGTTTGCCTTCAGGTGTTTGCGGATGACCGGGTTTGTCGGAATACGGTGCTGCCCAGTCACACCAGCGGTAGGGGGATGGCAGCGCGGGGATGGTCGTTTCGCCGTTCATCATGGCGATGGCTTGCGCTTCCCTATCCTGCAAATCGAGGATGCGCAGGAACAGTATCCACGTCAGTTCTGGCACATATTGCAAGGCACTGGCGCAGTTCGAGCGGCGCATAATGTCGCACGCCGCCTTGACCGAAGACGAAAACGACTGGATGGAGGCGATGCTTTTCGGTTGTTTGGTTTTGGGTGTTTTGGGCTTGGCTGCTGGCATTAGGGAAAACTAATCCTTAGTGATGGTATTCGCGTATTCTGACTGTTCGCGGGGATTCTATCCATTAGCATAACAAAAATTCTTGATATGTTCGTATTTTGTTCGTTTCTTTATTGCTGAGTTCTGCTATATTTAACAGGGTAGGGGTATCTCCCACGATTCAAATTTGGAATACTGGCGTTCCCAAATACGGTAAGCAGAGATGATTGATAATATTTTAACCATTGGTTACGAAGGTTCTTCATTGGAAGATTTCATTGCAACACTCAAGCAGCAGGGTGTGAATTGGCTGCTGGATATTCGGGAGTACCCCGGTTCACGTCGCAAGGGATTCTCCAAAAATATCCTCAAGGAGGAACTTGCCACTCATGGGATCGCTTATCACCATGAGAAACGCTTGGGTTCGCCACGGGATATTCGTCATCAATTACGTGAAGATTCAAATTACCCAGTTTATTTTCAGGCATTTGATCAATACATAGACACACAAATGGATTTGATTGAAAATCTGTCTGGTCAGTTGGCTGGAACGGTCGTGTTACTGTGTTACGAGCGTGATTACAAAATTTGCCACCGTTCTTCCGTTGCCAAACGCTTCGAGCAATTTGTTCATAAAAAGCCCTTACACATAGGAGTCAGGAAGGATGCTGGCAAAGTTACATACTCAAAAGGTCTGGATTTTGGTCAAAGCCTACCCGCAGCCGAGTGCCAAATATGAAGAAACGGTGTGTTGCGCCGCTATTTCTACGGAAGGTGAGTTGCTGCGTTTGTACCCAATTCGTTATCGAAAGCTGAAACCTGAGCAGCAGTTTGGACGCTTTGACTTGGTTGAAATCAAGCTGGAAAAATCACCTACTGACCCACGCCCGGAAAGTTACAAAGTTTCCGAAGATAGTATCAAGGTTATAAACTCCGGCAAAAATGCCAGCCCTGAAAGCAAAGTCAGCTTGTGGAAGCCGTTGGTCTGCGCTTCATTGAGTAGCCTGAAAGAAGCTCAACAACAGTCACAAAAAAGCCTTGGCATTATCCGCCCCGACCCCGGCACATTGAAGTTTTCTTATTCTGGGCTTGAAGAGCAGAGTGCTGATGATGCGGAGTTTCAAACCAGCCTTTACGATCAAGCCTGTTTGTTTGAAAAATCCCTCACACCGTTGGAAAAACCAGAGTTCGCCTTTTATTACAGCTTCAAGTCAGGTGGCAAGCCGCACAAGATGCAGCTACACGATTGGGAGGTTCAGGAAACCTACCGCCAGTACAAACAGCGTTATGGTGGTCAAGTGCAGGCTCTGAACATGATGCAACAGTTTTACGGGCAAGACATATTGAACCTCGATCCGCATTTCATCATGGGTAACATGATGCGCAGTCAGAAGCAGTTCATGATCATCGGCATCTTGCGCTCATCCCAACAGCAAGCAGCCCAAGGCAGTTTGTTTTAACAACATTAGCGCATTTCTAGCATAGTATCAGCGAGGTATTTGCCACGTAATGTGGGACGTATCCGATTTAGATTAGGTTTTTTCCCCATCCAATGCACGTTGGGAATATTGCCCAGCAAGGCTTGAAATGCGGGAGCTGTTACCGGAATCAGATGC
>CAYNNA010000154.1:0-4980 GCA_964398375.1 uncultured Thiothrix sp. | reverse complement strand
TACATTTGTTGTTGTAAATGCGCAATCCGTATCGCTGCGGGCGGATGCGAGTCATAAAATGCCGAGTACCAAGGATCGGGCGTCAAGGTACTAGCATTCTCTTTGTAAAGACCCACTAATGCGGCAATCAGTTCCGTACTGCTCGATTGTTGTGCCGCGAATTCATCTGCCTCAAATTCGTGTTTGCGCGACCACCAAGCCATGATCGGGCCGATAAAAAAGGTGAAAGCCGGGCTGACCAGCATAAATAATACCAGCGCCATGTAGGTTGATGGTTGGCTGACACCCAGTGCAGTATAAAACCAGTCCTGCGTCATTAACCATGCCAAGACGATGAAACCGCTCAGTGTCATGAGCATTGACAATGCCATGCCCTTAACAATGTGCTTGCGTTTGAAATGCCCCAATTCGTGCGCGAGTACCGCTTCCACTTGTGCGGGGGTGAGGTGTTTGAGCAGGGTGTCGAAAAATACAATGCGCTTGTTTTTGCCAAAGCCGGTGAAATAAGCGTTGCCGTGAGCCGAACGGCGCGAGCCATCCATCACGAATACGCCTTTGCTGTTAAAGCCGGTGCGTGCTAACAGGGCGTTGAGGCGTGCGGCGACTTCACCATCTTCCAAGGGGCTAAATTTATTGAATAAGGGGGCGATGAACTTGGGGTACGCCCAAGTCATTAGCAGTGAAAATGCGGTCAGCGCTGCCCACGCATACAACCACCATAAGCTGCCCGCCGAAGTCATCAGCCACAGGATCAGCATGATCACCGGAATGCCGATAATCAGTGCTAGTGCTGCGCCTTTGAGCATGTCAGTGATAAAAGTGGCTGGGGTCATCTTGTTGAAACCAAAGCGCTCTTCCAATACAAAGGTGCGGTAGAGTGACACTGGCATATCCAATAGGCTGCCAATCAGGATTAGGCTGATCATGACCGCTGTACCGGTGTATAGCGCGTTCCAGCCGAAGCTGCGCCATTGCGTATCCATCCATTCCAGCCCGCCGCCGAGCGTCCAGACCAGCAGGATCGCCAAGCCGATCAGTAGGTCGATGCGCCCTAAACCGCCTTTGGCGAGGGTGTAATCGGCGGCTTTTTGGTGCTCTTCCAGCGAGATTTTGCCTGCAAATGCGCTGGGAACAGCGCTGCGGTGAGTGCTGACATGTTGTTTCTGACGCAACGACAAGTACAGTTGTACCAAGGTCGATGCCAGCAAAAACGCCAAGAAAATGTAGGTAAAGGTTTGCATAATCTCTGTTATATTCCAGCTTCCTTAAAGTAAGTGCAGTGTACCCGAATGAGCATGAATCAGGAAAATTTGATCTGGATTGATCTGGAAATGACGGGCTTAGATACCGTCAACGATGTGATTATCGAAATTGCCACCGTCGTCACCGATAAAGATCTGAACATATTGGCAGAAGGTCCGGTGATTGCTATTCACCAAAGCGCCGAAACGCTGGCAAAAATGGATGAATGGAATCAAAAACAGCATGGCGGTTCGGGTCTGATTCAGCGCGTGTTGGCGAGTGAATGGACGGAAGCGCAAGCCGAACAAGCGACCCTCGATTTTCTGAAACCGTTTGTGCCAGCGGGTGCGTCGCCGATGTGCGGCAATAGCATTTGTCAGGATCGGCGTTTTCTGGCGCGGCAAATGCCGGAATTGGAGAAGTTCTTTCATTACCGCAATCTGGATGTGAGTACCCTGAAAGAGTTGGCGAATCGCTGGAAACCGGGGCTGGCGGCAGGTTTCAAAAAGGAATCACAACATCTGGCGCTGGCGGATGTGCGGGATTCGATTGATGAGCTGGCGTATTACCGGACGCATTTTATTCGGGATTGATGAGGACGATGGTTTCCGGTTAATCAACTCCTTTGATCAGTCAGCTTCCATGACCCAATCATCCACGCTTTTCAACTCGCTGCTGAAATTGATGCCGATCAGCACTTTCGGGCGCGGGTCATTACGGTACGCGCCTGCATAATCGCGACTTTTAATTTGCGCCATTGCCACTTGCGCGGTTTTGTCCAGCTTAAATTCGAGGATGTAGATATGGGTCGGTGTCCGTACCACGCAATCGACCCGCCCATTATTTTCGTTCACTTCCGCTTCGGCATATTGCCCTAAATAAAAGAAACTCAGGTAAATCAGACTGTGGTAATAGGCTTCGCGGTCTTGCAGGAAAATCTGGTAAGGGATTTTCTTGAACATGGTTTTGATGGCTTCAATCACCGCAGGTACGTCATTGTCGTCGAAGGCATCACTGAGTTGTACCACCATCGGCGTGGTATAGGCTGGCTCGACATGCGCCCATTCTGACATCAGGAAAATCAGCATAGAACGGCGTACTTCACGATTTGGGTAATCCAACCAATACATGCCATGTTTGTCTTTGCTTTGTAGGGTCAAATAGCCTGTTTGGAACATCACCGGGATCAATTGCAGCTTTTCCAGATCGTAATTGCCGAGCATCAATTCATCGACTTTGAATTTATCCAGTCGATACACCTTATCGCGGCGCATTAGCTTCGGCAGAAAGGTGGGAGTGCCGGATTCAAACCAGAAATTACGAAAATCTTGCGCTTGAAAAAAGCTTAGAATGGAGTAAGGGTTGTAAACACTGCTGCGCAAATCCCACGTATAGCCGTTGTACCATTCACGGATTTTGGTCAACAATTCGCTACGATCCAGATCCAGATACTGTTCGGTTTCCGGCATATAGGGGGTGAAATAATGCTCCAGTTCCGCTTGTGTGTAACCCAGCAGGGTGACAGTGCTGCGGTCTAATGTCAGGTCAAACAGGTTATTTAAATCCGAGAAAATCGACACGCGACTGAATTTTGATACGCCCGTAATCAGCAAAAACTCCAGATGTGGGTCGCTGTCTTTGATCACCGAATAGAAGGTTTTCATTACCTGTTGATTGGTTTTTGCTAGTGGAATATCGTCGAGGTAATCAATTAACGGCTTATCGTATTCGTCAACCAATAGCACAACTTTACCATCACGGGTAGCGAGTTGACGGAGCAATTCACGGAACTGACGGTCAATTTCACCCGGTATCAGTGTTAGCCCCCATTGCTGGGCGAGTGCTTGCAATTCGGCAGCAATCGCTGCTTCTAACCCCATCGTGCGGTAGCCCATGCTGGCAAATGATAAATGAATGACCGGATTGGTTTTTGCCCAATCCCGTTGATCCGCAATCCACAAGCCATCGAACAGGGCGCGGTTGCCTTGGTAAATTTCCTTGATGGTTGAGAGCAGCAGGGATTTACCGAAGCGGCGTGGGCGCGAGAGGAAGAAGTATTTTCCCATGTTCAGCAGACGTTGGATGGCTCCGGTTTTGTCCACGTAAAGGTAATTGCCGTTACGCAATTCTGAAAAAGTTTGGATACCGACGGGTAAGCGTTGCAACATGGCGGCGATCTGTTTCAAGTGACGATGGGTTTAGGATAGCAGAAAAGTGGATTCGATTGATTAAGCAGAACGCGCCCGCGCTTTGCGTATCAGGTGCTCAATATCCAGCAAACTTCACTGGTGTGTCTGTCGTTACATCAGGCAGTCGATAGCGTCTGATAAAGTGTTGACATCCTCCCCTCCCTAAAGGAAGGGGATTCCTACTGCATTCAGCTAGATAGCTGACTTACTTCGGTGGGTTCCTGCTTCACCGAGCGGCTTAACGCCGCATCTCCACAGGCTAACAAGCGGTATCCCCGCTCTAAAACATTGATCGCACCGACATGATCGGCGTGATTTTCGTAATGGCATTGCACGCACACAAATTGAGCTTGCGTCTGGCGGTTATCCGCTGATACATGGTGACACGCGGGGCATTCCTGACTGGTGTAATACGGCGGTACGGCGAACAACATGCCGCCGTTCCATGCCAGCTTGTAATCGAGTTGCCGTCGAAATTCACCCCAACCTTGGTCGAGGATGGCTTTGTTTAAGCCGGACTTCTGGGCAACGTTTTTGCCGGGGTTTTCTGCCGTGCCTGCCGCTGATTTGGACAGATTGCCGACCTGCAAATCTTCGATGAACACGAGCGCGTGGTTTTGGCTGAGCGTGGTCGTCGCGTTGTGCAGGAAATCGCGGCGGGCGTTGGCGATTTGGGTGTGAATTTTTTGAACTTTGGCTTTGGCTTTTTTCCAGTTATTGCTGAATTTCTGTTTGTGCGCCATGCGCCGTTGGTATTTGGCGAGTTTGGCAGCTTTGGTTTTGAAACTGTTGCGCGGTTCGAGGTACTTGCCATCGGAGAACGTGGCAAAGCGGACTATGCCAAGGTCGATGCCGATAGCCGTAGTCGCTGCTGAGGGAATAATCTCTACTTCCCGCCGGGTTTGGATGCTCACAAACCATTTGCCACTTTTGCTGGAAACGGTGACATTGCGTAATTCACCCAATACAGCGCGGCTGTTGCGGTAGCGTATCCAGCCCAGTTTGGGCAGGAAAATCCGGCTGTTGCCTTGGTCGAGCTTGATTTGTTTGGGGTCGGGGTAACGGAAACTGTCACCGCTGCCCTTGCGCTTGAAGCGGGGGAATCCCGCCCTGAGCGTAGCCGAAGGGTCGGCGCGTTTGGCAAAGAAGTTTTGGTAAGCTTTATCGAGGTCTTTCAAGGCGTGTTGCAAGGGGTGAACGGGGGCATCTTTCAGCCAGGGGATTTCTGTGCCGTTGCGCCATGCTGTCAGGTGTTTTGCCATCGCCACGTAACCGATGAACTTTTCACCCGCCTCATGGTTGGCTTGTTGCAACGCTAAGGCTTTGTTATACACAAATCGGCATGAACCAGCAAAACGGCGTAGCTGACGCTGGGTTTCACCGTTAGGCATGAGTTCGTATTTGAAGGCTTGGAGTCGTTGCATCCTCTAAAGCATAGCTGAAAATGGGGAAAACGGCGGGTGTATTATGCTGTTAACGGGGCTAATTATCCGACCAAGCTACCGAACATAGGGAGGCGTTGCCTCCCGCGCTATCCTCCCCGACCTGA
>CAYNNA010000153.1:0-5155 GCA_964398375.1 uncultured Thiothrix sp. | reverse complement strand
TGGATAAATTGCGCAAGGATTACGACCCCGAGCACATGGCGGTGATTTTCGATGCACCCGGCAAAACGTTTCGCGATGACCTTTACCCGCAATACAAAGCCAACCGCCCGCCGATGCCGGAGGATTTGCGTTGCCAAATCGAACCGTTGCTGGCGATTATCCGAGCGCAAGGCTACCCGCTGCTGATTATTCCCGACGTGGAAGCCGACGACGTAATCGGCACATTGGCGGCGCAATACGACGGCAAGGTGATTATTTCCACTGGCGACAAAGACATGGCGCAATTGGTGGATGAGCGCGTTCACCTGATTAATACCATGAGCGGGCATTACGCCGACCCCGCTGGCGTGGTGGAAAAATTCGGGGTCGCGCCGGAACGCATCCGCGATTACCTCGCGCTGATTGGCGATACCGTGGATAACGTCCCCGGTGTCAACAAAGTCGGTCCCAAAACAGCGGTCAAATGGCTGGACGAATACGGTTCGCTGGACAACATTATGGCGCGAGCTGACGAGTTCAAAGGCAAAATCGGCGAAAACCTGCGCGAAGCCTTGGCGCATTTACCGCTGTCTTTTGAGCTGGTCACGATTAAGTGCGACGTGGAATTGGATTTGCAGCCGGAAACGCTGGCGTTTGATCCGCCGGATGTGGAAACCTTGCGGGCGTTGTATGAGCGGTATGGGTTTCGGACGCGCTTGGCAGGGTTGGATAAGGAGGAAAAAGTAGAGGAAGATAGTCAATCTATTCCTTTCACTCCCGATACAGTTTACACCACAATCCTCACCCAACCCGACCTAGACGCTTGGCTAACTCGCCTACAAGCCGCCGCCGAATTCGCTTTCGACACCGAGACCACCAGCCTCGATTACATGGAAGCTGAAATCGTTGGCGTATCCTTCGCCATTACGCCCGGCAAAGCGGCTTACCTACCATTGGCACACGATTACCTCGGCGCACCACCACAACTCAACCGCGAGGCGGTGTTGGCGCAACTCAAGCCTTTGCTGGAAGCCCCCACTATTCGCAAAATTGGGCAAAACCTCAAATACGACCGCAGCGTCTTGCTGAATCACGGGATTACCTTGCGCGGCATTGCTCACGACACCATGCTGCAATCGTATGTGCTGGATTCGACTGCCAGCCGCCACGATTTCGACACGCTGTGTGCCAAGCACCTCAACCACACCACTATTAGCTTTGCCGATATTGCCGGTAAGGGCAAAAACCAACTGACCTTCAATCAAATTGCGTTGGAACAAGCCACCCCGTATGCGGCGGAAGATGCCGATTACACCCTGCGCTTGCACCAGCATTTCTGGGCGCAACTGCAAGCCCTCGACGGGCAGCGCAAGCTGTATGAAAGCGTGGAAGTGCCGCTGGTGAGCGTGCTATCTACGATTGAGCGCAATGGCGTGAAAGTCGACGCGGCGATGTTGGCGCGTCACAGCCAAGAACTCGAAACGCGGATGCATTCCGTGATGTTGGAGGCTTACGCGGCAGCGGGGCAGGAATTTAACCTTGCCTCACCCAAGCAATTGGGGGAAATCCTCTACACCAAACTCGGTTTGACTGCGCCGCGCAAAACCCCCAAAGGGCAGCCATCCACCGCTGAAGATGTGCTGGAAGTAAGGGCTGCGGTAGCGCACACGGACATGGGGCATGAATTGCCCAAGCTGATTTTAGTGCATCGCGGTTTGGCGAAACTCAAATCCACCTACACCGACAAATTGCCGCAACAAATTAATCCACGTACCGGGCGGGTGCATACTTCTTACCATCAGGCGGTGGCTTCGACGGGGCGGTTGTCGTCGTCAGACCCGAATTTGCAGAATATCCCGATCCGCAATGAAGAGGGGCGGCGTATTCGCCAAGCGTTTATCGCGGAAAGCGGCTGTCAATTGCTGGCGGCGGATTATTCCCAGATCGAATTACGCATTATGGCGCATTTGTCCCGTGATGCCGGTTTGCTGAATGCGTTTGCGCAAGGGTTGGATGTGCATCGCGCCACGGCTGCTGAAGTTTTCGGCACACCATTGGCGGAAGTGACCACGGAACAACGCCGTGCAGCGAAAGCGATTAACTTCGGGTTGATTTACGGGATGTCGGCGTTTGGTTTGGCAAAACAGTTGGGTGTGGATCGGCGTGATGCGCAAGATTGCGTCAATCTGTATTTCGCCCGTTACCCCGGCGTGAAACAGTATATGGATGACACCCGCGAACAAGCTCGCGCTCAAGGTTATGTGGAAACGCTGTTTGGGCGGCGTTTATTTTTACCGGATATTCATTCAAAAAATGCTGCTACCCGTCAGTATGCGGAGCGCACTGCGATTAATGCACCGATGCAAGGCACGGCGGCGGATATTATTAAAAAGGCAATGCTGGCGGTGGATGCTTGGCTGCAAGGCAGCGGTTTGTGCACCAAAATGATTATGCAAGTGCATGATGAATTGGTGTTTGAAGTGCCGGAAAACGAGATGGCAACGGTGCGCGAACAGGTGGTTGCGCTTATGACGAATGCCGCAGCGCTGGCAGTGCCATTGGTGGTGGAGAGTGGGGTGGGGAATAATTGGGATGAGGCGCATTAAGTGCGCATCCCGCAGACGAATCAAAGGAGATGGTCATGTTTAAAGCATTAATACTCAGTCAAGTGGAAGGCAAAACCCAGGCGGAAGTCCGCCACCTTAACGTCAGCGATTTGCCGGAAGGCGAGGTATTGGTGGATGTCGCTTATTCTTCGCTCAACTACAAAGACGGCTTGGCAGTGACGGGAACGGGCAAAATTATCCGCGCGTTCCCGATGGTTCCCGGCATTGATTTCGCGGGAACGGTGGCAGAATCTGCCGATGCGCGTTTCACGGTGGGCGATCCGGTTATCCTCACGGGTTGGGGTGTGGGCGAACGTCACTGGGGTGGTTTTGCGCAGAAAGCCCGCGTGAAAGCGGATTGGCTAGTGCCAATGCCTGCGGGTTTGGATGCGAAGCAGGCGATGATTATTGGCACGGCAGGTTTCACCGCGATGCTGTGCGTGATGGCGTTGGAAGAGGCGGGTGTGACCCCGGATTCCGGCAAAGTGGTGGTGACAGGAGCGGCGGGGGGCGTGGGCAGTGTGTCGGTATTGCTATTGGCGCAACTCGGCTATCACGTGGTGGCGGTGTCGGGTCGCCCGGAAACGCAGGATTTCCTGACGAGTTTGGGCGCGAAAGAATTCATGACACGCGAAGAAATGAGCCGCCCAGCACAACCGTTGGAAAGCCAACATTGGGCGGGAGCGGTGGATGTGGTCGGCGGCAGCACCTTGGCGCGAGTCTTGGCAGAAATGCAGTACGGCGGCACGGTGGCGGCTTGCGGTTTGGCGGGTGGTTTCGAGCTGAATACCACGGTGATGCCGTTTATTTTGCGCAATGTTAGTTTGCGCGGGGTGGATTCGGTGAGTTGCCCGCAAGAACGGCGCGTGAAGGTGTGGGAACGCCTTGCAGCGGCGATGCCACCCAGTGCGTATGCCGAGTTGGGTTGCGCGATTGCGTTGGAGGAAGTGCCGCAAGCTGCCAAGGATATTTTGGCGGGGCGGATTCAGGGGCGGATGTTGGTCAATTTAAATTTATAATGGAAAACAAACACGATATGACGGCTGTTCATTTTAAATTCGCCCCTGCTGCGCTCGAATGCCGCGATGCGCTGTCTGCCATTGTGCAACTCGGCGACACGTTGTGGGTTGCCAATGATGAAAGTATCCATCTGGAACGCTTGAGTTACCAAGGTGCGGATGCGGATGGCAACCCGTTGTACGCGGCGCATACCCGCTTTGCTTTGCACGATTATTTGTCATTGCCGGTCGCGGCAGATGCAGACGATAACGAAGTCGATGTGGAAGGCTTGGCGTACCAAGACGGGTATTTGTGGGTGGTGGGTTCGCACAGCCTCAAGCGGAAAAAGCCGCAGTCGGACAAATCCACCGAAAAAGGTATTGAGCGGTTGATGAGGATTGTGCCTGACCCTAACCGCTACCTAATTGCTCGTATTCCGCTAAATGTGGTCGACGGAATTCCAACCTTGCAAACACCCGGCGCCGCGTTGCCGCTGCATACCAAGGGCAATGCACTGATGGAAGCCTTGCGGGATGATCCGCATCTGAAGCATTTTCTGAAAATCCCCGGCAAAGATAACGGCTTCGATGTGGAAGGTTTGGCGGTGATTGGTAAACGCTTGTTCCTCGGTTTGCGCGGGCCAGTATTGCGCGGCTGGGCGGTGCTGTTGGAAATCGAGTGTGTGGAGGATGACGATGATCCTACCGTGTTGAAGCTGGCGCGTATCGGCGAAGAAGATCGCCCTTACCGCAAGCATTTCCTGCAACTGGATGGGTTGGGAATCCGCGATTTGTGCGTGCAAGGTGAGGATTTGCTGATTTTGGCAGGGCCTACCATGAGTTTGGATGGCCCGGTACGGGTTTACCGTTGGCAGGATGGGGCAAAGCCAGATGCGGAAAGCCTCATTCCCCGCGATGTGCTCACGGTGGCGGCGGACATTCCGCACGGTCACGGTAATGATCACGCGGAAGGCATGTGTTTGTTTACGCAGGCTAACGACGTAACCGCATTATTGGTGGTGTATGATAATGCGGCAGCAGGGCGTAAGCGTGGGGCGGATGGGGTGTTGGGGGATGTGTTCGCGTTGCCCAGATCTGACGCACCGCTTACCGCCCCTTTAGCTCCCTGAACTGTTCCAGCAGCAGATGGTATTCCTCAGGAATGTCATCCAGCTCCAGCAAGCCAATAAGCTGCCCGTCTTTTGTCACCGGGATATGGTGGAAACCACCCGTTTGCATGACTTCCAGCGCGTTTGCCAGACTACTGCCTGCATCAATGGTGACGGGAGTTTTGGTCATGATCATCGCAACATCGGTCTCGTCCACAGGGAGGTCGATACCCAGACAGCGGCGGATCACGTCCCGCTCACTTACAATGCCTACCAGTTGTTGCTGATCAAAGACCACCAGTGCCCCAACATTCAGTTCACACATGCGTTTGCAGGCTTCACGGATAGTAGCGTTGAACTGCACGTGCCCCGGCAGTTTCCCATCAATAAGTTTCTCTACGCTGGAAATTGGAAATTATCATATAAGCCTTTGAATTACTCACTGTTTCATTAAGTTGAAACA
>CAYNNA010000152.1:0-5252 GCA_964398375.1 uncultured Thiothrix sp. | reverse complement strand
AAAACGTTACCCAGGAGATTAACAAGCTCGATGTCGGCCGGGACAGGACCCGCCAACGCCAAAAACCACACAATACTCGCCCCGGTCGGCAAATCCAGCCACACCGACACCGCAATCCCCGCAGCATAACCCAACACCCCCAACCCAAAAGCCGGAAGCAACGTGGGTTGCTCTTGCGCTTTGCCCATTACCGCCAATGCCGGAATCACCAAACTGGCAAATACCAAATACACCCCGACGATTTGCACCGAAAATGTAATCACCACCGCAAACACCAGATAAAAAGTGCGCCGCGCAAACAGCCGAGGCAACCAGTGCGGAAACTGCCACACCACCAGCCAATACAACGCCGCCAACACTGCCAGCGGCACTAAATCTGCCCAGTTCACCCACAAAATCTGCCCGGTCAGCAATTCCCGCAAATGTTCGCCACCGTGCGGATTATTCGCCAGTAATAGCAAACCACCCGTCGCCGCCAACACAAACACAATCCCGATCAAGGCTTCCTGCTGCTGTTGCAAGCGCGTTTCCGCCCAGCCCAGCAACGCCGCCCCGCCCAATGCCGCACTCAACGCAATCACCTGCGTTTCCCAGCCATGCACTTCCCAGCCCAGCGCGTGTGCGGCAATCACCCCCAGCCCGGCGATTTGCGCAATCGCTAGGTCGATGAAAATAATGCCACGCCTTAGCACCTCCCGCCCCAGAGGGATATGCGTCGCCAATACCAGCAAACCTGCCACCAGTGCAGGCGCGAGGATGGAAAGTTGTAATGCCCAATCCATCCGTTACCCCTGCACGCTGGTGAGGCGCTGGATAATGTCATCAAACAGGGTAAACAAATCCGTCGCCGCTGGTGTGCCGCCCACCGTAGACGGCAACATCACCACCGGAATCCCCGCTTTGCCCGACAACCATTGTGCCGAACGCGGGTTTTCGTAAGCCGAATGCAGCACGAATTTGGCGGGCGTGGTTTGCAATTGCTGCAAAACCATGGTCAGGTGCGCCGTGGTCGGGGGAATGCCGGGTTTGGGTTCGAGTGTGGCGACTTCCTTCAAACCGAGCCAATCTTGCAGGTAGACCCAGCTTTTGTGATGCACCACGATGGGTGTACCGCGTAAGCTGGCTGCTTTGTTTGCCCAGCCTTGCATCGCTTGCTGCCAGCGCGTGTTGAAGTGGGTGTAACCTTGCTGGTAATGCGCGGCATTGGCGGTATCCAGTTGTGCCATGCGTTCCTTCAGTGCTTTGGCGATTTGCGCAATACGGCGTGGGTCGGTTTGAATGTGCGGATTGCCGTCGGCGTGGACATCGCCATCGCTACGCTCGACCTTCACGGGAATGTCGAGCAATTGCACCTGTTGCGCCGCCATGAATGACCCCGGTTGCCCGTCCTGCACCTTGGCATTGCCGGATTTTTGCAGCAGGATCGGCAACCAGCCAATTTCCAGTTCTGCACCGGTACACACCAGCAGATCAGCATTGCGCACTTGTGCAATCAGGCTGGGGCGACCTTCGATATGATGCGGGTCTTGCAAACCTGTAGTGGCGTTATATACGCTCACTTTGTCGCCACCGATGGTTTGTGCCAGTGAACCCCATTCCGGTTCGCAGGCAAAGATTTTCAGGTCGGCGTGCGCCAGTGCACTGCTGCACAATAGGCTGACAGCGAGAATCAGACGTTTCATACTGGCTCCTTAAAAGCTGTGTGCGCCGTGCGAACCGAAGCTGTGGGTGTATTGCAGAATGACCTGTTTGTCAGTTTCCGGCGTGCTCTTGTCTTCGTTGAATTGCAGGCGCAGGCGGCTGTATTCACGCGGGGTGTAATCCACCATCAGGGTATTGCGTTTGGGGGGGTGACCTTCGGTGGCAAGCCCGGTCGCTTCCACCTGATGCTCGGTAGCCGCCGCGCCACTGACTTGCGTCAACTGATTATCACTGCCCAGCTTGTCTTGGCGTAAACCCACGCGCCAGTGCGGGCGGAACTGGTAAACGCCTTGCACATAATAGCCGTCCTGTTTGCCATCGTAATTGAGGTTACGTTCGATACCGCCACTGGTATTAAGCATGGCAATCGTGCCAGCTTCGTCACGCTGGAAATATTCTGCCTGCAACTTCAGGTTACGTTCTTTGGCATTGCCATTCGGCGCCCATTTGTAGAGGGCATTGACGCTGTTGATATGGCTTTTACCGCTGAAGCTGGGGGTGACGGAATGCATGGAACCATCGGGGCGTTCATGTTCGTGCAATTCGCCAATCCGACCGTTGATGCTGTTGGCTCGCCAGTGACCGACACCCGCTTGCCAGCTATGATCCGTGCCAATGTCGCCGCCAGTTTTGGCGAATACGGTGGCTGCCCCGACCGTATCATCGCTATTGCCAGCCGGGAACTTATCGCCTTTAAACAATTCTGTCCCCACTTGCACAAATTGCTGGGTTGGGGCGACGTAATTGAGCTGCACACCGTCATCATTGGTATGCTCGCCAAACATGCCTTTGTAAACCAGAGGCGTATCGGCGAAATCCCATTCGTGGTTATGTTTGCTGCTCAGGTAGCCGACATCGGAGAAAAAGCGCCCGGCTTTGACGGTCACACCCTTGCCCAAACCTTGGGTTTCCACGAACGCTTCTTCGAGTTCGGTTTCAATACCGTCTTCGGTATCCAAAATGCCAACGGTAGCGCGGGCTTTGAGTTTGTCACTGATATTGCCGGAAACAACCCCTTCGATATGCCCAGCGTGCAAGCCTTCACGGAAGCCGTGGTCGTGTCCGCCAGCCGGGAAGCCGGGCAGGTGAGCGTGTTCGTGCTCGTGTGCTTCGTCGTCATGATCATCATCGCCATGATCATCTTCATCATGCTCAGCAGCGGATTTACGGCTATCGAAATAAATGCCTTCAACAATCAGACTGCCTTGCCAGTTGGCAGTGGGTTTGAGGGCATCCTTGATGGCGTTGCTGCTCGTGGTGTCAGCGAAAGCGGCAGGTGATGCCAGTGCAGCGGCAATGGCGATAGCCAAGGTAGTCGGTGTCAGTTGCATATCTTCACCCCATCGGTGCTTGGATGTTTATAATGGGGCAAATGGTACGTGCATTGAGGAACCAAATGCAATACTGTTGCAAAATATCGACGCTAACGAGTGGCAAATATGACGCAATCTAACCCGCTTCCTGACGGCGAACTCGCCGCCCGTAACCTGCTCCAGCACACCAGTGGCAGGGTAACACCTGCACGGGTCGGGGTACTGAGTATTTTGCTCAATGCTAATGCTGCCCTGAGTCATCAGGAAATCGAGCACACCGCACTCCAGCAAGGCTTGATTGTTGATCGCGTGACGCTTTACCGCGCCTTGGACTGGTTGGTGGAGCAGGGTTTAGCGCACAAGATTGCCGGGGCAGACCGCACCTGGCGTTACAATGCGCAAGCGGGAGTACCCCACCAGCACGCGCATTTCCACTGCAAGGACTGTGCGCAAGTGTTTTGTCTGGAAAGCCTGCAACCCACCTTGCTGTTTGCCTTGCCCAGTGGCTACCAGATCGACGAGGTGGAACTGAACCTGCAAGGGCATTGCCCGGCTTGTCGCAGCAAACATGCAAGTTAGTTGCAAATAATCAAGGGCAGCACTACAAGCCGGTGCAATTTAAGAGCCACCGTGTATTGAGTACTTAACACCCCGACACAATCATCTCCGTCCGGTATGTCGTGTAAACGCTGCTCGAAGCGGTGTAAGGCCATGTAGGCCAATCGACTCCGCCGCTATGCACCAGACTGCCACTTAACCCTGCCTGTGATGGCAGGTTATTAAACTTTACCCACAAGCGGAAATTGCCCCCGCCGTGGATAGCCTCTGCCGTCTTTACCATCGCAATCAACGCCAGTTTCGCCGTGTTTTTGGTCTTTTGCCGCCCGGCAACGGTTGAGCCATTTAACGTGTTAAACCCTGCCATATCCAGCGTAAAGGAATATTCGTACACCCCGCTGCTGGTGTAACGGTCAAAGTTGTAGGTATAGGGAATCGTGGTTGTACCATTCACCAGCAGGTTGATATTTTTATACGTGCTGGTGCCGCCAAGTTGTTGGTGCAGGGTTTTGGTTTCGGAAAAAATGCCTTCCATCAGGCTGGCTAAGGGGATTCCGAATTCTGCTTCCATAATTTGCTTGTCTAAACACACATAAGCGCTTTGCGCCCGTTCGTAAGGGATAAAAAATTCGGTGTATTCGGAAACTGTCGCGTGTACGCCCGCCGTTGCAACGCATAGCGCAACACTGGCTAATAATCGTTTCATGGTATTGCCCTCACTGAAAGAGATGCAGATTCGTGCCTGCACCTCCTTAACTATAGTGCAGTTTGGCGTTGTATGGTTGAAATAACGCAGCCTATTATGCGTATTCAGATAGGTTCCAATGGGTGAGGTTAATTTCGTGATGTGGCATTTATTAAGCAAGGATGAAGCAGGCTTAGTTGATAATGTTTGCGATTTTTCAATGCAGAGCAGCAAAGGTTTAGGCACTTTGCTGCCTGTGTTTTTAGGTTATTGTTTTCCAATGTGAAGGGATTGAGATGAATAAGTATATTGTAATGGTGAGTTTGGTTGCCTTGCTGACAGCTTGTGGCGAGAAAACAGAGAAAGCCGCTGAAGCGCCTGCTGCTGTACCGGCTCAAACCGGAACCGCAGCACAGCAGACGGCTCCGGCATCTGCTGCGCCAGCCGTTGATAAAGCTGCTTTGGTAGAATCAGCAAAAGGTGCTGTACAAGCATTAGGCGGTACACTCAAAGGTGAACTCGAAGCTGCCATGCAAGCGGGTGGTCCGGTTGAAGCGATGAGCATTTGCCACACCAAAGCGCCCGAAATTGCCAAAGCTGTTTCAGCCGAAAAGGGCGTGGAAGTCAGCCGGGTAAGCTTGAAAAACCGTAACCCGGTGATGGGTCAGGCAAATGAATGGCAAACCGCTGTGCTGAATGACTTTGAAGCGAAAAAAGCGGCAGGTGAAGACCCGTCAACCATCGCTTATGCAGAAGTCGTGGATAACCAATTCCGCTTTATGAAAGCGATTCCAACCGCTGCGGTGTGCTTGAAATGCCACGGCACGGAACTCAGCCCCGCCGTTACGGCGAAGTTAACGGAGCTTTACCCGCAAGACAAAGCCACCGGTTATAAAGAAGGCGATTTGCGGGGTGCTTTTGTTGTCGTGAAAAATCTCGCGCCGTAACGCAGGCTTCTTGCTATACCCTCTCCATACACTTAGAGTATAAGGGTA
>CAYNNA010000151.1:0-5316 GCA_964398375.1 uncultured Thiothrix sp. | reverse complement strand
AAATGAACCACAGGGCTGGGTGCGAGATTTTTAGGATGCTCTGAATCGCTGATCCTCGTTCAGAAAGTAGATTCTAGTGCCTAAGCCGCCTAAAATCCCCTTTTTGCCCATACCCGAAAAGAGTCTGATGAATATTCGCCAACTGCTTGATGACCGTATTACCGCCGCGCTGCACACACTCGGTGCACCTGACACCGTGACCGCCATTGTGAAACCTTCCGCCCGCCCCGAATTCGGCGACTACCAAGCCAACGGCGTGATGGCAGCCGCCAAGCAGTTGAAAACCAACCCGCGCGAACTCGCCACCCGTTTGCTGGAAACGCTGGATTTATCCGACCTCGCCGACAAACTCGAAGTCGCAGGCCCCGGCTTTATCAATATCCACCTGAAAAATGCATGGTTGAGCGAAACCGTAGGTCGGGCTTCAGCCCGACAACCCACCCCCAACGCTCAAACCATCGTCGTCGACTACTCCGGTCCCAACCTCGCCAAAGAAATGCACGTCGGCCACCTGCGCTCCACCATCATCGGTGATGCCGTCGCCCGCGTCCTCGAATTCCAAGGCCACACCGTCATTCGCCAAAACCACGTCGGCGATTGGGGAACACAATTCGGGATGCTGATTGCCCACATGGTCAGCATTGCCGAGCAAAACGGCGGGGTGAGCGGTGTCGCACCCCAACTCGCCGACCTCGAAACCTTCTACCGCGAAGCCAAACAGCGTTTCGATGCCGAACCCGCTTTTGCCGATGCTGCACGTGATTATGTGGTGAAACTACAAGCCGGTGACGCAGCATGTCACGCGCTGTGGCAGCAATTCATCGACATTTCCTTGCACCATTGCGAAGAGGTCTATGAGCGTTTGGGGGTTTCCCTGACCCGTGCGGATGTGATGCCGGAAAGTGCCTACAACGCTGATTTAGCCAACATTGTCAGCGAGTTACAGGCGCAAGGCTTGCTGGTGGAAAATCAAGGCGCACAGTGCGCGTTCCTCGACGAATTCAAGAACAAAGATGGCAGCATTACGCCGATCATTGTGCAGAAAACGGGCGGTGGCTATTTGTATGCGACGACTGACCTTTCGGCATTGCGTTACCGTAGCGGGGTGTTGAACATCGACAGTGCTTTGTATTTCACCGATGCACGTCAATCACTGCATTTCCAACAGGTATTTTTGTTGGCGCGTAAAGCCGGATTTGTGCGCGAAGGCGTGGCGCTCGAACACATGCCGTTCGGCAACATGTTGGGTGAAGATGGCAAGCCGTTCAAAACCCGTACCGGTGGCACGGTTAAATTAGTGGATTTGTTGGTGGAGGCGCAAGAACGTGCGTTCACCCTCGTCACTGAAAAGAACCCTGAACTGAGTGAGGTGGAACGTCACGACATTGCTCGCACGGTCGGTATCGGCGCGGTCAAATACGCGGATTTATCGAAAAACCGCAACTCGGATTACATCTTCAACTGGGAAACCATGCTGAGTTTCGAGGGGAATACTGCGCCGTATTTGCAGTACGCCTACGCCCGTATCAAAAGCATTTTCAGAAAGTCAGGTGCGGAATCTCTCCCTTCCCCCATTTCGCTGCAAGAACCCGCCGAACGCACCCTCGCCATGAAGCTGCTGCAATTTACCGAAGCGACGGACAGCGTGGCAAAAGAAGGTTTGCCGAACCATCTTTGCACGTATTTGTACGAGTTGGCAGGCAATTTCATGAGTTTCTATGAAGCTTGCCCGATCTTGAAAGAGGGTGTGGCGGCGGATGTGCGCAACAGCCGTTTGCAACTGGCGAATTTGACCGCGCAAACCCTGCAAACCGGCTTGGGCTTGCTGGGAATTGGGGTGTTGGAGCGGATGTGATTTAAGTCAATTCTGCTTCCGGTTTCGGCTGCAACGACAATTTCGCCATGAAATCATCATCTGCCGCCTTGGGCTTTGCCTCTGGCGCAGGTGCAGCAGCGGTCGGGCGCGGCTTATTCAAGTTTCCTGATAGGTTAATCTTCAGCTTCAAATTGCTAGGCGAGTCGGCGTTGCGCAAGGTTTCCGCCAGTGAAATTTGCCCTGCTAAATACAGCTTGTAGAGGTGGCTGTCGAAGGTTTGCATCCCCTGTTCTTCGGATTTTTCCATGATTTCTTTGATGGCGTGGATGTCGCCTTTCATGATCAGGTCGCGGATCATCGGTGTGCCAAGCAGAATTTCGATGGCAGCAACGCGCTTGCCGTCTACCGTCGGAATCAGGCGTTGCGAGACGAAGGCTTTGAGGTTGAGGGATAAATCCATCAGCAATTGGTGACGACGTTCTTCGGGGAAAAAGTTGATAATGCGGTCGAGGGCTTGGTTGGCGTTATTGGCGTGCAGGGTGGAGAGGCACAGATGCCCGGTTTCGGCGAAGGCGAGGGCGTGTTCCATCGTTTCTTGGGCGCGAATTTCGCCGATTAAAATCACGTCGGGGGCTTGGCGTAGGGTGTTTTTGAGTGCGTCTTCGTAGCTGTCGGTGTCGACGCCGACTTCGCGCTGGTTGATGATGCATTTCTTGTGCGGATGCACGTATTCCACCGGGTCTTCGATGGTGATGATATGCCCGTCAGCACTGGCGTTGCGGTGGTCGATGAGGGCAGCGAGTGAGGTGGATTTGCCTGAACCTGTGCCGCCGACGAATAGGATCAAGCCGCGCTTTTCCATGATCACGTCTTTCAACACTTGCGGCAAACCGAGTTTGTCGGCGTTGGGGATGTCGGTTTTGATATTGCGGATCACCATCGCGATTTTGTGGCGCTGCTTGAAGATATTGACACGGAAACGCCCGACACCTTCTTCGCTGATAGCGAGGTTCATCTCGGGTTTGTGTTCAAATTGCTGCTGCTGTTCGGGGTTCATTAGCTCGTAAGCCATCGCTTTGAGCATTTCTGGGGTCATAATGACTTTATCGAGCGCTTTGAGTTTGCCTTGGAATTTGGCTTTGGGTTCGAGATCGGCGGTTAAATACAAGTCGGAGCCGTCGTAATGGGCGAGGATGCGTAGATAGTCTTTGAGTTTCATGGGGCTTGCCTTTATTGTTATTGATTGTTTCCAGTATAGCAGTAACCACTTCATGCGTTTAGATCAGTTCGTCAGTCAAGCCGCCGCCATGACGCGGGTGGATGCACAAAAAGCCATTCGGTGTGGTTGGGTAGAGGTGGATGGGGAGCGCGTCACCAAAACGTCGACGCACATTGAGCCGACCACGGCAGTGGTGACGTTGGACGATGCGCTGTTGACCTTGCCGGGGGATATTTATCTGATGTTGCATAAACCCGCAGGCGTGGTGAGTGCGCGGGAAGACCCAGAGCATCCCACGGTGTTGGGTTTGATTGAGCATCCGCACCGCAAAACGCTGCATGTGGTGGGGCGGTTGGATAAGGATACGACGGGTTTGTTGCTGCTTACCAATGACGGGGATTGGTCGCACCGCATTTCTGCGCCGAAACACCATGTACCGAAAACGTATTTGGCGACGTTGGCATGGGAATTGTCGGAGGCGGGGGCGCAAGCCTTGCGTGCTGGTGTGCAGTTAAATGGCGAAAAGGGGCTGACCAAACCGGCGGAGGTGGAGATTTTACCGGACAATCAGGCGCGGATTACGATTGCTGAGGGGAAATACCATCAGGTGAAACGCATGTTTGCGGCGGTGGGGAACCGCGTGGAAAGTTTGCATCGGGAGCGGATTGGTGAGCTGGTGTTGGATGCGGAACTCCCGCCGGGTGAGTGGCGGGAGTTGAGCGTTAGTGAATTGAGGCTACTTACGGCGTGATAAAATTGGCGACGGCTGCTGCCGCTGCGGATAGAGCCACACGGCAAGTCGATGTGCCACTACAAGAGCCGCTCCAGCCAGTGAAGCGTGAACCCTTTGCGGCTTTGGCAGTCAGGGTGACAGCCGTTCCAGCTAAGTAGTCCTCTGTGCAGTCTGTGCCGCAGTTGATGCCTGTCGGGGTGCTAGTGACCGTGCCTGTATCCGTGCCTATTTTATTAACCGTTAGGGTGAAAATTGGCCTGAAAGTGGCAGTCACGCTTTTTGCTGCACTCACGGTGACGGTACAGGTGGTTGCTGTTCCGGTGCATCCGCCCGTCCAGCCAGTGAACTTGTAACCCGCATCCGGTGTGGCGGTGAGGGTGACGGCGGTGGCGGGTGTCATCGAACGAAAAGCTTCGGCACAGTCTGCGCCACAATCAATGCCGGCAGGGTTGCTGGTAACGCTGCCATTCCCCACTTTGGCGACCGTCAGATTGAATGTGATGAAATCAAAGTTTGCCGTGACGTTTTTGGCTTCATTCATGGTGACGGCACAGGTCGTACCGGTGCAAGCACCTGACCAGCCCGTGAAACGTGAGCCTGCGGTTGCTGTTGCGGTCAGGGTTACGCGGGTATCCTTGATATACGTCTCGGTGCAGTCTGGTGTGGCGCTAGTGTCACAGTTGATGCCAGTAGCCGCGACTTTGCCCGTGCCCGTGCCTGTTTTGCTGACAGTCAGAGGGAAAATGGCTTTGAACGTTGCCGTAACCGTTTTTGCAGCATTCATGGTGATGGTACAGGTGGTTGCTGTTCCGGTGCATCCGCCCGTCCAGCCAGTGAACTTGTACCCCATATCCGGTGTGGCGGTGAGGGTGACAGTGCTACCTTTGTTGACAGCTTCGGTACAGTCTGCACCGCAGTCAATGCCCGCTGGGGAGCTGCTGATCGTGCCGTTGCCAACCTTGGTGATGGTTAGGTTGTAGGTGATGTAATCGAAATTAGCAGTGACATTTTGCAAGTTCGTGACCGTCACGTTACAGGTGGTACTGGTGCCACTGCACGCCCCTGACCAGCCAGTGAATAGCGAGTTTGTGCCCACGACGGCAGTCAGTTTGATAATTTTTCCACTATAGGTTTCGGTGCAATCTGTACCGCAGTTGATACCTGTGGGGGTGCTGGTGACTGTTCCAGAACCTGTACCTGTTTTGGTGACGTTGAGGGTGTGAGTTACGACGGGGGCGGTGAGAGTGGTGCTGGTAAATGTATCTGCTACGCCACCAATGGTGAGGACAGTATCTGTGTTGGTCGCATGATTGGCAGATGAGGTATGGCGCACGGTGACGCTTGCCGCATTGTTGACTGTCCCCGTTGTTGTGGTATACGCGCCGCCATTGATGCTGTATTCACCGCCGGATACGCTGATGTTAGCCGCCGTGTTGATGCCATTAACGCTGATCGGTGCTGACACGATCGCTGTAGACAATGCCACGTTGGTTTGACAGCGATTCAGAGCATCCTAAAAATCTCGCACCCAGCCCTGTGGTTCATTTA
>CAYNNA010000150.1:0-5359 GCA_964398375.1 uncultured Thiothrix sp. | reverse complement strand
TGCTGCTGGGGGTGAATTTCAGCAGC
Organism: uncultured Thiothrix sp.; assembly: GCA_964398375.1. Classification (GTDB taxonomy): domain Bacteria; phylum Pseudomonadota; class Gammaproteobacteria; order Thiotrichales; family Thiotrichaceae; genus Thiothrix. The sequence continues at coordinate 5,333 of CAYNNA010000150.1, read as the reverse complement.
ACGCTCAAGAGCGTGGATGATTGGGTGGTTAACGTGGAAATGGCGTAAGTTTCACGCGCAGCTTCCGCTACATCGGTCGGTAACTATGGTAACTCAACCCAACAACTGCGTGTAACACTCCACCGCCGTGAATTCTTGCGTGTCTTTCGGCGGCTGTTGCGAATCCGGCTGGTGGATTGCCAACAAATGTTTCACACCGTATGCTTTTGCAGCCCGCAATACGTGCAGGTTGTCATCAATGAACAAGGAATGCGCTGGGTCAAACACCTCCACCTCACTCAATTTCTGCCAAAAATCGGGATGCTCTTTCGGCAACCCTAAGGAGTGCGAGGTAATAATGTGATCGAAATAGTGTTCCAATACCACATAACCGAATTTCAAACCCACGCTTTTCTGGTGCGCATTGGTCAGTAACACCACCCGCTTGCCACGTTCGCGCAGGGATTGCAGGAAACGCTCTACATGCGCCCGAATCGCAATTCGATCCGCGATTTCGTGTTTCAACGCCACTAAATCTGTTCCCAGATGATTTTGCCAATAATCAAGGCAATACCAATCCAAGGTGCCTTCCATTTCGGTATAACGCCCATGCAAGTAAGCACGAACCTCCTCCGGCGTGGTGCCGCGCTGTTCTGCCAAACGCACCGGCAAATGTTCCAACCAGAAATGGTTATCGAAATGCAAATCCAATAGTGTGCCATCCATGTCCAAAAACACGGTGTTAATCTCATGCCAATTTAAATTGATTGCGCTATAATTCATTTTATGGGTTTCCACATACCACTAAAAATCGCATCATACCGGAGGGTATTATGAAAAATCTGCATTCATTGGGGTTAAGTATTTCCATCGCGTTGTTACTCAGCGCCTGTGGCGGTGGCGGTTCTAGCACTACCGTCAGTACGAATCCCACGACACCCGTCACCCCAACGACCAACGCCAATAAACCTGCGTTGAAACAGGCGGCAACCAACGCCGAACTCGAAACGCTGATCAAGCAGCAAATGCTGGAAATCTACGGCACAGTGCGACCGGAGATATACCCCTGCAAAGGCGATGTGTGCATTATGCCGGTGATGACACCTTCCACTGTTGCCGACACTGCCAAAAACGTTTCCAGCACCAATACCCAAGAAACCAATGTCGACGAAGCTGACCGTCTGAAAACCGATGGTGAATACCTTTACGCTGCGGCGTTAGACAAGCCCAGCCTGAATATTTTCAAAGCAAATCAAACCAGCGCCCCACTCGTTACTAGCCTGACACTGGGTGATGAGAATACCCGCCTGAGCGGTCTTTATCTGGATTCCACTAATAAAACACTGGCGGCGCTTACCGAAGAGCAACAATACTACAGCATCTGGAGCCGCTGGTTCATCCCCAGCTACTGGCAGAATCAACAAACGCAACTGTACCTACTGAACGTTGCCAACCCCGCAAACCCTGTGCAAACCGCCAAACTCACCGTGGATGGGCAAGCTATCAGCAGCCGCCGCATCGGTTCGACGCTGTACATTGCCACCCGCCACAGCCCCACCCTACCCGGCTTGGAACAATACCCCACCACCGAAGCAGCAGCAGCGGCAAACCGCACGCTCATCCACAATGCCAAACTGGCGGATTTCCTGCCCGATTACCAACTCAATAGCGGCAGCAAAACCGACATTTTCAGCGGTGATGATTGCTTCATGACGCAATACACCGACAAGAAAAGCTACCAGACCAGCATCGTCAGCTTGCTGGCAATTGATCTGAACAGCGCTACACCAACCCCTCAAGGCAAGTGTTTCGCGGGCGATACCGAAACGCTGTACGCCTCCACCGAAGCCATTTATCTGGCAACCACCAGTTACAATTATTCCAATGATGCGCTGACATCCACAGTAGCCAGCAATGACACAGCGGTTAGCTCCAGCATCGCCTATGCACCGAATATCAGCACTGACCTGCACAAGTTTTCACTGGCAGGCGGTATCAACTACAAGGGTTCCGGTCGCGTAGAAGGGCATTTGGGCTGGCAACAGGATTTGAAACCGTTCCGTCTGAGCGAACATAACGACGTATTGCGTTTGATCACCTACGTGGGCGAAACACCGTCAACCAACCCTACCCCGGCACGGCTGTATACCTTGCAGGAAAACGCCGCGACCCAATCGCTGGACATTATCGGCAAGCTACCCAATAACAACCGCCCACAAAGTCTCGGCAAAGCAGGCGAACAGATTTACGCCACCCGGTTCCTTGGTGATCGGGGTTATCTGGTGACATTCCGTGCGACTGACCCGCTGTATGCACTGGACTTAAGCAAGCCAACTGACCCGGTAATGCTGGGCGAACTAGAAATCGACGGGTATTCCGATTACTTGCACCCGGTAGGCGAACGTTATTTGCTGGGCATTGGCAAAGATGCCATACCTGACACAACATCGACATGGGGTGATGGGCGCGGCGCATGGGTTCAGGGCGTGAAAGTATCACTGATTGATGTCACTGACCCTGCCAATCCCCACGAGCAGGACAAGATCATTATCGGCAAGCGCGGCACCGACACAGCGGTTTCCCAAAGCCACCACGCCCTCACCAGCCTGCAACGGGGAAACAATCTGCAAGTGGCGTTTCCGGTCAGTTTGCATGAAGGAAGCGCCAACTACGGTTCCGGTCCAAGCACCTATTACAACTGGAGTCGTGACCAACTTTACCGCCTGAACATTAACACCCAAACAGGCGTGATGCAGGTATTACCCCCGCTGGTCGGCAATAGCACCACTCAGGATTACCAATGGGCATATGACCGTTCGGTGATGATTGACGATTATGTGTACTACTTGCACGGCGACAAGGTGCTAAGTCAGGCGTGGTAGGTTAGAATCGGAGGATGCAAAAACCACCCACGATACACGCCATACACCCCGTCACCAGCAGCCGCTTGTTCCATGTGGAAGAACTCCACTTGGAATTCAGCAACGGTGAACGCCGCATTTACGAGCGCCTTGCCAGCCGTGGCAATGGCGCTGTGCTCATCGTTCCACTACTGGATGACGACACCTTGCTGTTGATCCGCGAATATTCTGCCGGAAGCGGGCGTTACGAACTCGGCTTCCCCAAAGGCAAAGTGGAACGCGGCGAAGATGTCCTCGACGCCGCCAACCGCGAAATCATGGAAGAAGTCGGCTACGGCGCACGCGATTTACAGCTATTGCGGCGCGTCAGCCTTTCACCCAGCTACATGCAACACCACACCCACCTGATTCTTGCCCGCGACCTTTACCCACAGCGCACGGCAGGCGACGAACCTGAGCCGTTGGAAATCGTGCCTTGGAAATTGTCGGATGCAGCAGAATTGCTGTTGCAAGATGATTTCACCGAAGGACGCAGCTTGCTGGCACTCTATCTGGCGCAAGACTGGCTTAAACAACACGCATAGACGTAAGGATTTTCATGGACTTGCCTAACCTTCTCGACGCCACCGTGCGCATTGCTCAAACAGCAGGCGCTAAAATCATGGCAGTCTACAACGCACCCGACTTTGCGGTGGAACACAAAGCCGATGATTCCCCGCTCACAGCGGCGGATATGGCATCACACCACCACATTGTAGATGCATTAACCGCACTCACCCCGCAATACCCGGTGCTTTCCGAAGAATCCGCCAATCTATCCTTTAGCGAACGCAGCCAATGGCAAACCTACTGGCTGGTTGACCCGCTGGATGGCACCCGCGAATTCGTCAAACGCAATGGCGAATTCAGCACCCTGATTGCACTGATCCACCATAACGCCCCCATTCTCGGTGTGGTTCACGCCCCTGCTTTGAACGAAACTTGGTTTGCGCACCAAGGCGGTGGCGCATTCAAGCACATGCGCGGGGAAACCTTCCCGATTAGCACCCGTGCTACCGGCAAGCCGCTCAAAGTCATGGGCAGCAAATCACACCGTGACCCGATCATGCCGCAATTTTTGGAACGCATTGGCGAACACGAATACGCGGTGATGGGCAGTATCCTCAAAGCCTGCCGCGTTGCCGAAGGTTCGGCGGACATTTACCCACGCCTCGGTTTAACCTCCGAATGGGATACCGCCGCCGCACAAATCATTGTGGAAGAAGCCGGTGGGCATTTCACCCGCACCGACATGCAACCGCTACGCTACAACACCAAAGACTCCCTGCTGAACCCGCATTTCTTCGTGTTCGGCAAGGATTACCACGATTGGTCGCAGTATTTAGTGTAGGTTTTGCAACATCCCCACTTCCAGATCAATCCCCATCTCATGATCGGGGTTGATTGAAATGCTGTAACCCACACCGACTTTCTCAATAATCCACTTGAATTCCGCCAGCAAACCGCCGCCGTAGCCGGGGAAATCGCGTACAAATCCTTTAGCACGCTCTGGACTGGTGAACAAAATTAAGATTTTATTGCCCGCCTCATCATCCAGCGTCAACGGTACGGCTTGATCGCTGGTCGTGGGCTGCAAACCACCGATTTGGTGTTTTTCGTAAATCGGCATGAACAACGTGACTTCCATCAATTGCTGGATGAAAGCATCGCCTTCCAATTCGCCTGCTAAGGCTTGTGCTAACAATTTTTCAGCTTCGTTCATGGTTTGTGGAGTCATCTGCGTATCCTAGTATGGGTAATGCCCTAGAGGGTAATCAATCGCCCCGCCCTGCACAATGACCCGCAAGAAGTATAATGGCAAAGCCAAAACCGTTTATTTATGCATGGAAAATCACCATTAGTGTTGATTTTACACTACAATACCATGTCATCCATTGCTTGCTTAAGCCAAACTTATACGAATCTTGTTTCAAACCCTCCGTCACCCCAGCCTTTACTGGCTGACCAGTTTACTCCTGCTATTGTCACTGCCTGCTTTGGCGAATGAAACTGCCACTCAAGACATACTGTGTCACGCATCGAATACATGCCCTATGTGCACAGCGGCCTATCTTACCAAGTCATCCAAATTGATGCCGCCATCAACCCCGGCAACAGCGGTGGTCCTGCCATTATTAACGGCAAAGTCGCGGGCATGGTCATGCAAAAGTCCGACGAAAGCGCGGAAAACATCGGTTACATCATCCCCACCGTAATGATTAACCGCTTTCTCGCTGACATCGCTGATGGCAAGTACGATGGTTTCCCCACGTTTTCAGTGGAAACCCAAAATCTGCTCAGCCCCAGCCTGAAACAAAAACACCAACTAAAAGAAGACCAAAGCGGCGTTTTGGTCAGCAAAGTGTGTGCCAACACCTCTGCCGAAAAAGTCCTGCAAGAAGTAAGCGGCCATTTCAGCACGTCTAGCCCCCGCGATTTCCACGCCCTAAACTG
>CAYNNA010000149.1:0-5430 GCA_964398375.1 uncultured Thiothrix sp. | reverse complement strand
TAGGTCTAGTTTACACCGTTTTATCGTATGTGGGGCAAAATGAGAATTGCTGGTTTGCTGTTTAGCAGTTTGCATATTACCTTGCCGGATGCCTTGGCGAATACGGTCAAGCTATTGGGGCAAGTGTCGATTCCCCTGCTACTATTTTCGCTGGGCGTGCGCCTGTTGGATGTGAATTTTCGTGATTGGAAACTCGGCACGCTTGGCGCACTCGCAGGCCCTGCTGCCGGACTCATCAGTGCATTCTTAATGGCACAATGGCTGGACTTGAGCACGACACATTACGCCCTATTGCTGGTATTTGCAGCGCTGCCCCCTGCTGTATTGAATGTGTTGGTGGCAGAACAATACCAGCAAGAGCCGGAGCGGGTCGCCTCGATTGTGTTACTAGGTAATCTCGCAAGTCTGGTGATTATGCCGGTGGTATTGTGGTTCGCACTACCGCATTAACTTTGTGGCAACTTTCGTACTTGAATGCCATCTGAATTACTCATAGCATACCCAAAAAGGAGGATTACCCATGTTAAGAACTATGTTACTCACCATGCTCATCGCATTGAGCGTTTCCGTCAATCACGTATTCGCTGACAGTAAACCCGCAGAAGACAAATCCGCCGCAGATACCCCCGCCGCAGCGCCATCCACAGATGTCAGCAGCACCCCCGATAAAGCCGCTGAGAACGTCGCACCGGCTAAAGTCGAAACCCGCGACGTGGCGCAATTCTTCGATGAAACCTTCAATGATATGCAAGATGAAATCGAAACCGCCAAAGCCGATGGCAAACAAGGCTTGCTGGTGATGTTTGAAATGGATGAATGCCCATTCTGTCACCGCATGAAAACCACCGTGCTTAATCGCAGCGATATTCAGGATTACTACAAAGAAAATTTCCGCATTGTAACAGTGGACATTGAAGGCGATGTAGAGTTAACCAATTTCAAAGGCGAAACCACCACCCAAAAAGATTTCGCGCTGAAAGAATTCCGGGTACGCGCCACCCCGGTGTTTCAATTTATCGGGCTGGATGGTGAACCGGTGAAAAACGGACGCTTAACCGGTGCGACCAAGGACGCAGATGAATTCATGTTGTTCGGCAAATACGTGGTCGACAAAAAGAATGAAGACGTACCGTTCTCCAAATTCAAGCGCGAGCAAACTAGCGATGCCAAGAGTTAAGCACTTACGTCCGATCTTATTCGCCAGTGCTTTGCTATTCCCAGTTGCCCATGCGGCGGAAGTGCCTGACCCCTTGAGTCTGGATCAGGCACTGAATTTTGCTGATGGTCATCCGCGTACCCAGCTTGCACCGGAAATTGCCCAACGTTACCCAGCCCCCCATCCGTTGTATTTGGACTGCCACAACCTAGTCTACAACAATAATACCAGCCCCGATAATCAGCGTGACCGCCAACTGGCGGGGCTGATTTCCCCACTGGATAATCAACGTTTGGAGATCCTCCAGCGCTTTTTTGATGTCTTGTTGGCTGATAGCAGCGCAGTGCGTGATAACGAAAACATGGCGGTGTATTTCATTCCACTGGATCGCACCCGCACCCGCATGGAATTGAAAGAGTTTTCCGAACTCGATGTCGCGGAACTGGATGCTGAATACCAGATTGTCCGCCAGCAAGGTGCTGCCAGCATGGCGTCACAACGCCTGACCCGTTCCTTGTTGTCACAAGCCATCAATAACCCCCAGACATTACCTAACGAGTTGAATCCACCAACACTTGGTAAATTTCCCGCTGAAATGCCAACGTTGGATGAGTTGGTCGCAGCCAGTTTGCAGGGCAATAAGTGGCTGAAAGACCGCCGTGACGATGCCAAAGCCGACGAACAGGCGGTCATCGACATGGAATTACGCCAGCAAATTCTCGAACGCCTATTGCGTCTGGATATTTTAAAAGTCGCCGAAGGTCGTTCCCAAGCAGAAATTCTCTGGCGTGACTATTATCTGGAACGTAGTCGCACCCTGTACGAACAGGAAGTCAAATCCGACATCGGCGATGCCATGACCCAGCAAAGCAAAGCCCGCTTGCAAGAACAACAAATTCAGTTTTGCCAAGCACTTACCCTTGCGCAACTCAATGCCCTGCAAGGCAAACCCGTCTGGCCACTGCCCCAACCCGCGAAACAAGAGGAAAAGCCCGAATGAGATCGACCCCGCTAAGCCTCCGGTTACTTTTGCCCGCCCTATTAGTGTGCAGCCTGCCCGCCCACGCTCAAGAACTCAAAGGGCGTCTGGAATGGATGCACAAAGTTGACATGCGCGTCATTGAAAATGGCATTGTTGAGAAAGTGAATGTCACCACCGGGCAACACGTCAATGCCGGTGATGTCTTGGTACGCATGGATCAACGCAAGCAAAAAGCCACGCTGCTGGAAGCCAAGGCCCGCGTTGCTCGCGCCACCTTGAGCATGGACGATGCCGCCCGCGATATGGCACGTACCCAAGAGCTATTCGACCGTGGCTTGATTGCCGAAGAAGAGTTGAAAGATGGCGAATTGAAACAAGCCGTGGCACAAACCGAAATGGAATCCGCCAAAGCCGCAGAAGAAGCCGCGCAAGTTGCCTTGGAGCACACCGAACTCAAAGCCCCGTTTTCCGGGATTATTGCCGCGAATACGGCTTGGCAAGGCGCAGTGATTTTTGCAGGCAAACAAGACCAGCCGCTGATTACCTTAGCACCCGACGATCAGATGGTCGCACGCGTGTTGGTTACAGCCGATGTCTTGCGCCGCCACCCTGTTGGGCAAAGTGCACAAGTGCTGGTGAATGGCAGTTCGCGTAATGGCAAAATCTACCGCCAAGGTGTGGAAGCCGTGCGAATTGAACCGGAGGGCGCGATTTACGAATTAGATATTATCTTCAAACCCAATAACAAAGAATTGTTAAGACCCTCAGAATCGGTCAGAGTAGTCTTACCATAAAAAAAGGGCTACGGATGTAGCCCTCTTTTTTTCAGCAATAATACCTGCGTACTTATATAGTTAGTTAGTTGGTGGTGCTGACGGTGGCGCTGGAATACCCACTGGTGGTGCTGGCGGCGGTGGCGGCATATCCACTGCGGCTGGTGTTGTAGCTGTTGCCTCAGCAACAGGTGCTGCCGCTGGTGCTGATTCTGCTGGTGCAGCAGCCGGAGCCGTTACCGCAGCAGCAGTTGCTGCTTGACGCGCTGCCGCTGCCTTACGCTGCTCTTCTACCTTCTTGAAAAATGCATCGGCTTGCGCCCGTTGCATCAACATTTGCTGATAAATCTGCTCAAAACTAGGCGCTTGCGGCATCATCGGTGCAGCACCGTAACCCGGCATCATCGGCATTTGTTGAGCGCCTTGCATCGGCATCATCGGCATTTGACCGCCCTGCATTGGCATAGGCATACCAGCGCCACCCCACGGGTTGCCACCGCCTTGTGAGGAATTACCAGTACCATACACATTGTTGTAAGCATTGCCATAACCATAGCCAGTCCCTTGCAGGTTGCTGGCACCATCACCGCGCCCACTGCCTGCCATGTCGCTTGCCATATCGGTTTTGCCTTTGCCTTTCAGCGTAATGGTGAAATCGACTTCGCCATCGGAATCCGCTTTACCACGCCCAAAACCAGAAGCATCGCTTGCACCACTGCCATAACCTTGACCAGAACCACTGGTGTTACCTTGACCGCTACCATAGCCTTGACCTACGCCAGTACCTTTGTCAAAACCATCCATAAAATCAGCAGAAACCAAACCAGAAATGGCAAGCCCTGCGATGAAAAGTGCTGTTTTAGTGTATTTCATGAAATCGTCCTCTTCCTCTCGTGGTGATTGGTTATCCTTGCACTTGCAGGGATAAACGACTGCTGCACCAGCCCCTAGCGCTTGATACAGTGTTTGCATAATGCTTTATTTGTCAGGCGATGTACACCTGTAGTCGGCTAACAAGGAGCTAGTTCTCAACCCATAAGAAGCCCTGCACCAATGCAGAAACATAAAGACAGCCCTTGACCTGCATCAAGGCATATCCCCCTCTTACTCCCCTACCCTCCTTCCGTAACACTTTTTTACGGAGGGATTCACACCATGCAGGAAATTTTCACCAAAAGCATGGCAAGAAATATTTACTACGGCGGCTCGGTCTTTTTCCTGCTGTTATTTCTCGTCCTAACATACGACACACATCAGGCTTGGCCTGCACGTGACAACCACGAAAACCTCACCGAACAGGTTGCCGCAGGCAAACGCTTGTGGGAACGCAATAACTGCATCGGCTGCCACACCTTGCTGGGCGAAGGCGCGTATTTTGCGCCTGAACTCGGCAATGTCTACACCCGTTTCGGCGAAAATACGGAGGCGATCAAAGCCTTCATCAAAAGCCGCCCGGTGGAGGGCATCCCCGGTCGCCGTAGTATGCCGCAATTCAATTTCACTGACGCAGAGCTGGATGACATCGCCGAATTCCTGAAGTACGTCAATGGCATCAATACCGAAAACTGGCCGCCGAATATTCAGGGTTAAGGAGAACGATTATGCAATATCAATCCCAGTCGGTGGCGAAGCTGTATTTCATCGCTGCTATTGGCTTGTTCGTGGCGCAAGTGCTGTTTGGTCTGATCATGGGCTTACAGTACGTCATGGGCGATTTTCTGTTCCCGGAAATTCCCTTCAACGTGGCGCGGATGGTGCATACCAATTCGCTGATCGTGTGGTTGTTAATGGGCTTTATGGGCGCGGCTTACTACCTTGTGCCGGAAGAATCACAACGGGAACTCTATTCCCCCAAACTCGCGGTGCTGATGTTTTGGGTGTTTTTAGTAGCGGCGGCATTAACCGTGATTGGTTATTTGTCCGTGCCGTATGCGACTTTAGCGCAAATCACTGGCAATGATTTACTGCCGACGATGGGGCGTGAATTCCTCGAACAACCGACCATTACCAAAATCGGCATTGTCGTCGTGGCGGTGGCATTCCTCTACAACATTGGCATGACGGTGTTGACCGGGCGCAAAACCGTGGTGACTATTGTATTGATGACGGGTCTGGTAGGTTTGGCAGTGTTCTTCCTGTTCTCGTTCTATAACCCCGACAATCTGGTGAAAGACAAGTATTACTGGTGGTGGGTTGTGCATCTGTGGGTGGAAGGTGTGTGGGAACTGATTCTTGCCGCTATCCTCGCCTTCGTGCTGATCAAAGTGACTGGCGTTGACCGCGAAGTGATTGAAAAATGGTTGTACGTGATCATTGCACTGGCGTTAATTACGGGTCTGATTGGCACGGGGCATCACTTTTACTGGATTGGTGCGCCGGGGTATTGGCAGTGGTGGGGGTCGATTTTCAGCGATTCAGAGCCTAGCCCTTTGATTCACGGATCAATGAGTTAAAGGCATTACTACTGGGTGCTGATTCTGAATAATGTCAGAATTTAGAGTAAACTGATTGATTTCACC
>CAYNNA010000148.1:0-5435 GCA_964398375.1 uncultured Thiothrix sp. | reverse complement strand
CCAATATGGGGCGTATGTTTGTGCGTAATTCACATTATATTAAATCAGCACCCGTGGATGAGGGGGCTGCGATTGAGCGTAACAACCTGATTATTAAAACAGTTATGATCAACTGGGAGTTGAGCGATGAACATTAAATACTACGAAGATGATGACATCCTGGTTCAACGGTTCAGCGATAGCCCGATTGTCCGCGAGGTATCACAGGGCTGGAATATCAACGTCAGCTACGACAAAGACGGCAACATCGTGCAGATTGTTATACTCGAAGCTAAAGAGAAGGGGCTTTATCCTGTCATGCCTATGAAGATGGCTGCCTGATTCCTGTTACGATCTAAACTCATTGATTTATATAATTAAATTCAAGAGCCAACAAGTGTGTCGACGACGGACGAAGTGACAGCCCGCGACTTCGCCCAATTGTATACCGAAAACATAGCGCAACGCCCCCACCTACGCCATAATTCCCGCTTGATTCCAAGCCAAGCCCGCGCTATCCCATGAATGAAACCTTGTTTTACGTCGCCGCTGCCCCGTTTGAAGCCGCCTGCCGCGTCGAAAATGCCCTAGGGCAATCGCCGCTTTCCGCCGCACACCCCGCCCGTCGCCTGCACGGACACAGCTTCCTCGCCAAAGTCCGCGCCCAAAGCGCAAGCTCCGTCGAAGCCCTACGCCAACAACTCGCCCACAGCGTAGCGCCGCTCGACTACAACGACCTCAACCAATTCCTGCCAATGCCGACGGATGAAAACCTCGCCCGCTGGATACGTGCCCGCCTCGCCCTGCCCAGCGTTGCCTCGGTCGGCGTGCAAAGCACCTTGCACCAAGGCGCAGACCTCGACCTTGCCGACAACGCCCACATCTGGCGACGTTTCCGCTTTGAAGCCGCGCACCGCCTCCCCAACGTCGCCCCTGGACACCAATGCGGACGGATGCACGGCCACGGTTTCGAGGTCATCCTGCACGCCAACCAAAACCTGCAAGCGCAAGACATGGGCGTGGATTTCGACCGCCTCGCCGCCGTCTGGCAACCGCTGCACGACCAATTGCACCACCACTGCCTCAACGACATTCCGGGCTTGGACAACCCCACCAGCGAAACCCTCGCCGCATGGTTGTGGGAACGCCTCAAGCCCGAACTCGACGCGCTCTCATGGGTCAGCGTCTACGAAACCGTCACCGCAGGCTGCCACTACGATGGGCAACATTACCGCATCTGGAAAGACCAACGCTTTGAAAGCGCCCTGACCCTGCAACGCCCTGCCCCACCCAACAGCGTGCGCCGCCTACACGGACACAGCTACTTACTACGCCTGCACCTCACTGCCCCGCTCGATACCGTGATGGGCTGGACAGTCGATTACGGCGACGTGAAAGCGCAATTTAAGCCGATCTATAAACAGCTCGACCACCACAACCTCAACGATTTAACCGGGCTAGACGAACCCGACCCCGCCAGCGTTGCGCGTTGGATACGTACCCAAACCACCACAGGCTTACCACAACTCGACCGCATCGACCTCTACGAAACGCCCGGCTGTGGCGTAGTGCTATCATGGGGCGCACACGAACCGGGGTTGCCTGTATGACTTATTCCGTCAAAGAAATTTTCTACACCCTGCAAGGCGAAGGCTTCCACACTGGTCGCCCCGCCATCTTTTGCCGCTTCGCCGGATGTAACCTGTGGTCAGGGCTAGAAGCCGACCGTGCCAAAGCCGTCTGCAACTTCTGCGACACCGACTTTGTGGGCGTGGATGGGGTCAATGGCGGCAAATTCCGCGATGCTAAAGCCTTAGTCGCGGCGATCATTCAAGAATGGTGGATCGGCGTAAAAAAAGACATGAACCGCTTCATCGTGTTCACGGGCGGCGAACCGCTGCTGCAATTGGATAAAGCCCTGATCGACGCCTTACACCAAGAAAACTTCGAGATTGCGGTAGAAACCAATGGTACCAAACCCGCCCCCGCAGGCATCGACTGGCTCTGCGTCAGCCCCAAAGCCGATAGCGAGATCGTGCTAACGCATGGCAATGAACTGAAGCTGGTGTACCCGCAACCACTCGCCATGCCAGAACGCTTTGCCGGGCTGGATTTCCAGCACTTCTACCTGCAAGCAATGGCTGGGGCGGCACAAGCTAAAAACATCAAAGCGGCGATTGCGTATTGTATGCAATACCCGCAATGGAAACTCAGTGTGCAAACCCACAAATTGCTGGGGATACCGTAGGGGCAAACCTGCGTGTCTGCCCCTACGTTGTGGGTTTACGCCCGCTTATGCCTTAACCCTTGCTGAGGAAGCATTCAGGAGCGGCGCTACTTGCGCCTGCTGAAAATACTCCGCCGGAAAGTCATCCACCCGCACCGCATTCGCCGTCGCCCGCCGCGCTGCCAGCAATTTTTCCACGCTAAATTTATCCAGCAAGCCCTTGTTCCCAGCCTCCATAATCGCTTCCGCCACCGTATGCGCTACCAACTGCCCCGATTTCATTAGCTTGCGCAACTGCTTTTCCATCTCGGTAACTGCCAGTGTTTTATACAAAGCGTCCTCAATCCGCCCCATGCGATCCGCTGGGTCGTTGGTGATGTAAATCCCCGCCGTCAAACGATCCCGCGTGACAGAAGGTTCGAGTGCCAAGCGTGCCACCTGATGAATCAAGTGATCATCCGGCGGACTAAACGGCTTGCCATACGGGAACATCAGGGTACGCAAGGTCTTCGCCAGCCAAGGGTGCGGCAAATTGTGAAACGCCGCCAACATCGCCTGTTGCGCCCGGTGAATCGTCAGTTTGCAAGCGTATGCCATCAGCGGCACATCCGCCTCCGGTTCGCCCTGTTCCTCAAAGTGCTTGAGGACTGCCGAACACAGGTACAGATTGGCAAGAATATCCGCCATGCGCCCCGACAAACGTTCGCGCCGTTTCAAATTGCCGCCCAATGACAGCGCCGCGTAATCGGCTAACAGTGCAAACTGGCTGCTCAAACGGCTTAAATGCCGGTAATACTCGCGTGTCAACGGCGAACCCGACACCACAAACCGTGCATTGCTCAACCCATACCACACGCTGCGCCCCAGATTGCTCACAACGTGCTTGATATGCCCCATGAAAGCGCTATCAAACGCTGCCAAATCATCCGCCTTGGCTGCCTGTATTTCTTTCAGCAACCACGGATGGCAACGCATCGCCCCCTGCCCAAACACAATCAATGAACGGGTGAGAATATTCGCGCCTTCCACCGTAATCCCAATCGGAATTGACTGATACGCCCGTGCCAAATAGTTGGAAGGCCCCATGCAAATCCCCGCCCCGCCGGAAATATCCATCGCATCATTGATCAGTCGCCGCATCCGCTCGGTCAACTGGTATTTCAACAGCGCGGTAATCACCGCAGGGCGTTGCCCCTGATCAATCGCGGTGGCGGTAAGAATGCGCCCCGCATCCATGAGGTAGGTATTGCCGAGAATTCGCGCCAAAGGTTCTTCCACCCCTTCAAAATAGCCAATCGGCATTCCGAATTGCTGGCGTACCCGCGCATACGCACCGGTATAACGCGCTGCCACTTTCGCCGCTCCCGTGGACAACGCAGGCAGGGAAATACCGCGCCCTTCGCCCAAACATTCCACCAACATCCGCCAACCTTTACCCGCTTGCGCTTGCCCGCCAATCAGCCAGTCGATGGGAATGAACACATCACGCCCGTAATTCGGGCCATTTTGGAACGGAATATTCAACGGGAAATGCCGTGTACCGATTTCCACACCGGGGTGAGTGGTCGGAATCAGCGCCACACTAATGCCCAGTTCTTCTTTATCACCCAGCAAATGTTCCGGGTCATAAAGCTGAAACGCCAACCCCAGCAAGGTCGCCACCGGCGCTAAAGTGATGTAACGCTTTTCCCAATTCAGGCGAATCCCCAACACCGCCGTTTCCCCGTTGAAATCCTGACGGCACACCACGCTGCTATCGGGAATCGAACTCGCATCGCTGCCCGCTTCCGGGCCGGTCAGCGCAAAACACGGAATTTCGCGCCCATCCACCAAGCGTGGTAGGTAATAATCCTTTTGCGCGGTTGTGCCGTATTTCAGCAACAATTCGCCGGGACCAAGTGAATTCGGCACCATCACCGTGACCGCAGCAGTTGCACTGCGGCTAGAAACCTTCATCACCACTTGCGAATGCGCCAAAGCAGAAAAACCCAAACCGCCGTATGCTTTGGGGATAATCATGCCAAAAAAACGCTGCTGCTTGAGGAAATCCCAAATATCCGGTGGCAAATCAAGAAGTTCGTGGGTAATCTGCCAGTCATCCAAACGGCGGCACAGTTCTTCCACCGGACCATCGAGAAACGCCTGCTCTTCCGCCGTCAGCTTGCTAATGGAGAGAGCGTGCAAACGTCCCCAATCCGGCTTGCCGGAAAAAAGTTCGGAATCCCACCAAACGTTGCCACTGTCCAATGCGTCCTGTTCCGTCTGCGAAATGGGCGGTAATTGTTGCTTCATCAGGCGCATAATCGGGCGGCTCAGGTATTGCTGCCGGTATTTTGTTAACCAACTCATGGGAAGCCTCCTTATCTTGATGCCAAGGCAAGGTGCGGTACGCCGGTTCGCGTCCTGCATTCCATGCCGGGTATTTAATGACCGAAAAGTAGGGCGAGTAATCAAAATCGCTAGGGGTAATCAGGCGGAAATTGCGTTCGTAAAAGCGCACTTCATCGTGCTGCGCGTTATGTACAATCGGCAGAATCGGGTAGTGCACTTGCTGAAAACACCGCGCAATCATGCTGGAACACACAATGTGCGTCGGTTGCCCCGCATTGTGTTGAAACAAACTCGACCGCCAGCAACGCGGTAAAATCGCATAGGGGAAAATAAAGCGTGCCAAATCCAATAGTTGGCGCACGTCATACCCCATGCCGAGGTGTTCGATCCCGAAATTCACCACCTTATCCGCATCCTGCCAAGTCAGCGTGGCAGGGCGGCAAATGCGCAGGTGTTCTTTGCGGTACTGACGTAACGGAGTGACAATCGTGCCTTTGCCAAGCAGGGATTCGATCACCAAGGGTTCACTCAAATCGCCGTCGTAATAAGCAGCAAGGCGGGAACGTGCTTTCGGGTCACGCACATCATTCAGCCGCCCGACGTACAACGCCGCATGAGTCCAAGGCGATAACACCACGGTTTGAATGACTTTGCTGACACGGGATTGCCCCGCAAAAAGAAGCACATCAGCAGGACGGATTTCGCGTTCAAGGAATTCAAAATTACACAGGGCGCTGAAATCTTCTGCGCGGGGGACGGTATTGAGCCAGCCAATACCCTTTTTCCATAACCAGTCGGTGACACGCATAGCTCACTCCTACGGTGTTCCGCAGGCACAGGCTAAGTCAGGGTGAGCGCATATAAATTTTAAACTCTTATTAATCAATGAGATATAATT
>CAYNNA010000147.1:0-5438 GCA_964398375.1 uncultured Thiothrix sp. | reverse complement strand
AATATGGGGCGTATGTTTGTGCGTAATTCACATTATATTAAATCAGCACCCGTTTTTTGTCTGCCAAGTGGTTAGAGAGTTCACGAAACATAACCACTAGCCACATGCATGAACCGCTGGTGGTTATGCCGTCATACCAACGTTGTTCGCCGTTTGGTGGGTATAGCGCCTTAAATTCTGCCCTGACAATTCTGGCGTGGTCATCATCGCTTAGCAGTATCAGCGGGATGTCATCAAACATATCAACCAGATAAAAACACCCCTCCCATTCTTTGCCGTCAAATGCTGCCCATAACTTGCTGTCATAGTCTTCATCATCCATACTTTGCTTTCCTATTAGATCGTCAGAACATCCACGGGACACGCAAAAAGGGGAACTCTTCACAGTTCCCCTTTTTTATTCCTGCGGTTTGCCCGACTTTCGGACAATCTAGCGGGTTTTGCAATGGCGGATTAACGCCAGCCTTTCACGGGTTCTAAGCCTTCGTTGCCGGTCATCAAGGGGCGGAATGTGTAACCATCTGCGGGCATCTGGCATTTCAAATCATAAATTTCTGCATCAGTGGCAGACTTGAGCGCGGCATAGTTGGCTTGTGCCTGTTCGAGTTGGGTTTTCAGCCCATCACGTTCTGCACGGATTGCGTTCAATTCGCGGGTGAAAAAGTCCATCATCTTAGTGAACTGGTGCGATTGCCCTTCTGTGTCAAACTGTTCCTCTGTAGGTGCTTCGGTGTATTCCTCTGGATCAGTAAACACGGATTCGGTGCGGTTGCTGGTGCTGAATTTCATGATACCCGTGCCGAGGCTTGCGGGGGAGTCGGTCACGCCTAAGCCCATCAAGTAAGCACCGTTGGTGCTGGCAAACTTGGTTTGCATTTCAATGGATAGGTGAACTTTTTGACCGCTACGCACCATCGTGATTAGGTCGGGGTGCGGTTCGATCTTCACATACAAAGCCATTTTGCCATCAAGTGCGCCGCCTTTGATGCGTTCGGCTTTGACTGCTACCACGTCGCCCATATGCCTTGAATAAACCGTCTGGCATAACGCCGCGAATATGTTCAGGCCATATTCTGGCGTTGTATACGTCTTGGCTGTAACTTGCTGACATTTGTTGGATTTGTTCAGCGGTGATGTCGCGCCCGTCGGCTGTTGTGCCTTCAACGGCTGCGCGGATAAAGTCGGTTGTCAGTTTCATGTTAGGTGTCCTTTGGGTTATGCAACCGCGCCGCCGTGGGTGCGTTTTTGCAAAAATATTTCAATGTCACGTTGGCAGAACCTAAACGCCTTATGCTTGCCTGATTCAAAGCAGATATAGGGTAATTCCGCCGCGTGAAGTGCTGCCAGCTTTAGGAAGGTTGGAATGGATACGCCGACGATTGCCGCCGCTTTTCGGGTTGTCACGTCGTAACGTTTGGCGGTGTCGGTGGTAGTTGCCATCGGTTTGTCTCCTTTGAGCTTTTTTAGGTGCGCTTTTACACCGATGTTCGGCTTTAGGGTTTGCGCCGTTTCCAGCCGCCGCGCCGCGTGTGCCGGGTCAGTGCCAGCGAGTGCCAGTCCATAGGCTTTATTCAGCTTGGCGGTGATGGTGTCGGACATATCCAGCCCTTCCACGCTGTCACAGAGGGTTTGCAGGTCTAGCAGGTAGTCGGGAGGATGCGCTGCTAACACTGCCTTGCTGATTTCTTCGGTGACGATTTCAGGCAAGGAACGGGTGAACCCATCCGGTGCGGTCATGCCGCGCTGAATGGCACACGTTGCCAGCTTCACGGCTTGGGGAATATCGCCCACGTCCGCCGCCCATAACGTACACCACACCAACACGCTATCTTGTCCGCTACGGTTGGTCGTGCCAGTGGATAACACGCCGTCGAGGTAATCACGGTATTGGGTGAGGATTTCGCGCTTGACCTCTAGCCGCCGCGCTTGACTCTTGATCGCTGCCAGCCGCTTATGGTCGGCTTTCAGTCTGAACAGATACACACGGTATTGATCATTAACGCGGTGAGCGGTTGTTAGTGAATCAGGACGGTCTAGCCGCCCTGCTTCAACCTTGACCCGATGCTGTGCAGCGAGTGATTGCATGATTTAAGCCCAGCCGCCCGCGCCATCGGGTAACAAGATCGCACCGTTGCGCACCCCGGCGAATTTGCCAAAGTCCTCAACTACATACGCTTCGTTTTCGGATAGGTATTCTTCCACGCGGTCACGTTTGGGGTTGTCAATGATCGTCCGCCGTAACGTACCCTCCTGATGGTAAATACTCAGATTGTCATAACTGGTCACGATAACCGCCCGACTGGGCAGGAATGGCGGCATGATGCACGGTAAACCCGCCACGGTTTTAGAGGCAAACCATGTTTGCAGCGCATTACGTTCTGTTGGTAGGGTGCTATTCGCCAGTAATGCCATGCCGTGGGATACCCAAATTTCTCGACCTACCATCACGACTAAATCATCTGTGTCTTGATGCCATGCATCTAACAGATTGGTGGTCATGTCGAACACAAGCGCATCCAGCGAGCCATACGCGCCGCCCTCACCCACTTTGTAAGTATCCGTTGTCGGGTTGCCGTCTGAGGCGTAGCCCATGAAGCGGTGCGGTTGCTTGTTGCGTACTTTGGTAATCCAGCCTTCATTTACATCCTGCAACAGTGGGTTAGCGGTGATGTCGGTTTCTGCTGCTGCGGTCTCACCGTGCCAGCCAATCATTAAGCAGTCACGCGCTACCTGTCGCACTAGCTGGCTTGCATAGATGTTGTTGAAGTCTTCCAGATGCGCCCATGAATCCATCAAGTTGTATTTCAGATGGGTGTCATAGTTGGTTTGGTGGCAGTGGTAGGTATCGCCGTCTAACTCACCCACATAACGGGTCTGGCGTTCGTCTTCGTCGGTATTGGTACGACTGGCGATAGGTCGACTTACACCTAACCCGATCTTCTGTCCTAGTTGCGCGGTTACGGTGATTTGATTCAAGCGTTTCAGAAAGTCGGCTTTTTCTCCGACCATTTCATAAAACGATTGTTGTGCAGCGGGTGAGTAGTTGAACGCTTCGCCGGTTGCTTTGTCGAGTCGGTTGGCTGCTGCCAACTCTGACAAGTAACGGTTGAAACAAACGCGGGTATTGTTTTGCATGTGCTATTCCTTGATCTATTGCTTAACGTCATCACGACGTGCTTATGGGGTATGCCCACACCCTCATTAAATCATGTTCATAAGTTTTTACAAGTTATTCATTCACCGCGCTTTTCAGTCTACCCGCCGCGTCAATCCGTCGCGTGTTGGGGCGGGGGGACTCGCTTATAAATGCACTGCACTGATTGCTTGCACTGAAACCGCATCAAAGCTGCGCTCTGTCTAGGGTTTGCGTTTTTGCAAGTGCAATGCTCCGTGCATTTCCGTGCACTTTCCGTGCAGTGTTTGCGGCATACAATTTTTTATAGGTGTTAAGGGTATCGGCGCAAAAAAGCCGGAACGTGTCCGGCTGGTGGTCGATTCGGTGTTTATTGCAGGGATTATTCAATGATGCCCGCGAGTATTTCTAGGACTTCATCAAGAATGCTATCTGGTGCGGTTTCAATGCGCCTTGCCCCTCTGCCCACTAGGTCGAGTGTGCGCACGGCGCTAACCAGAACAACACCTTGCGTTTCCGTGCCGCTGCCCATCAATGGCACTGCGAACCCCGCTACCCGTGCGAGGTTGCCGCCTTGGGTAATCGGTGCTACCAATGCAGTACCGACGGTGTTATTGAATTCGCGGGTTGAAAGCACCAGTGCGGGACGCATATCGCCCTGCATTTCCCGCCCCACTGTTGGGTTAAAACTCACTCGCACAATATCGCCGCGCTCAAATCCGCTACGCTTTACCATACTTCATTCCCTACCGCTGGCAGGTTGTCCCATTCAGTGACGGCTGTGGGTATCGGGGCGGATGGGTCACACTTGGCTAACAGATCAGCTAGTTTGTATTTTTTGCGCCGCTGCGTAGTTTTTGGCTGTAGGGTTAGCTTGCCGCCTTCGATATTGAGTTCTACTTTCGCGCCTGCTTCCAGCCCCAGCATAGACAACCATTGCCTAGGGATTACCACAGCGACGGAATTACCGACGGTGCGTAGTGTTGCGGTGGTCATTCGAGTTGCTCCTTTCTGTATTGGTCGCTTCCATTATAGTGGAGTTTTCCATAAAGAAAATTCTATTTTCAGCCCTTCCCCTGCAAACGCTTTGCCAGTGTTTCAGCCGCGAATTGCCGCTGGTACTCGGTTATGTCGCCCTGCTCTGCCCCGTCGAGGGTGTAGCGAGCGCCGCCACGTTGGAGTGCTTGCAGGTAAAGCCCGTGTTGGGTGTGCATCCTTAGCAATTTCTGCACCACGCGCTTTGAGGCGGGAAACGCTTCTGCATTGATCAAACGGAATATTTCCTTTTCTATACCGACGGATAGCGGCTTGTACATTACCCAAACCGAAAACGCATTTAATCGAGCGTCGAGTTCCTGCATTCGCAGATCGGATGGCGGGATAACCTGCTTTCTCGGTTGGGGTTTGCGCTTGGGTTGGGGTTTTTTGGCTTTGGGTGCTTTGGGTTTGGGAGGTGGCACACGCTGCACTTGTGGCAGGTCATCACGCCGGATGATGCGCTTGCCCGTGCGCTGCACTGTGGTCGTGGGTGAATTTACCGGGCCATTGTTGGCAGGTTTGCGGGTGATGCTTAGGGTTTTCTTGGGGGTGTCGGTCATGTCCAAACTTCCTGTATCAGGTATTGCTTGCCGCTGGTGCGGTCTTGGATGGGGTGAGTTTACCCGATGTCAGGCTTAACAGCCTATCGGTGATGGTTTGCATCGGTTCTCTGAGGCTTTCCAAGTCGGTCACGATGTAACCGCCGGTCACGTCCGCCGCGCCGGTCTTGTGGTTTATCAGGCGTTTCAGGGTGTAGCCACGGATGCCGTGGGTTTCCGCCGTGGTGGTGAACGTGCGTCTCAGGTCGTGCATTGTCCATTGGATCCCGGTCTTTTCGCGGATGGCGTGAATTACCGTCTCAACACTGACAAGGGGCGAATGATTGTCTGTAGCGCGGAATACTAAGCCGCTGCCCTGCCCTGTCCACGTTTGCCACTCTGCCAGTAGGTTATGGGTGAAGGTGGTGAGGGGCAATTCATGCGCCCGGTGGTTTTTGGTGTCTGCGAGGCGGATACTCCGGTGCTTCAGGTCGATATGCTCCCATAGCAAATGGCTGGTTTCACTGCGACGGTAGCCATTGAAAAGGGTTAGCAGAAAGTAAGATCGTGCTTTGTGCGCAAAACCGCCGCCATACCATTCTGGCAGGGTGTCTACCGCATCGAACCACGCGGGCAAATCGTCTGGGGTAATAATGGTCTGCTTGCGCTCTACCCTGTTCCATGCCCGGCTGTGAGAGAGGCGCTTGACCGGGTTGGTGGTGATGATG
>CAYNNA010000146.1:0-5525 GCA_964398375.1 uncultured Thiothrix sp. | reverse complement strand
TATTAATTCGTCACGACTTCCTGTGTTTATAATAATTGGCGTTGCCCATGAGTTTGTTGGCAAGCATTCCGCCAATTAGCGCCCCGGCTGCGGCGGCAAGCACCGTTTCACCCAAGCTTAAGCCTTGATTTTGTGCCACGGGTTGGGTGAGTGCAGATGTGCCGTCTTCTACCCTTTTGGCTTCGGCTTCTGCCATTGCTTTGAGTTCGGCTTCGGTGAGGATGCGTTCGTTGCCTTTCATGTCCTTGAGGATGGCGCGGGTTTGGCTGGCAGGATATTTCTCAACCAGCTCATACGTATCAGGGTTTGCGCCAGTTTGCTGGATCACTAGGAACATGGCTTCGCTTTTCGCGGCTTCGGAAATCGTGCCAGCGCCTGTGTTAGGTGGCGGGGCAGGGGGCTGATCACCCCCGCACCCTTGTAGGCTGGCAAGAACGGTAATGCCAAGGCTGCCTACCACAGAATAGGAATGGATGAATTTGAGGTAGGGCTTATGCATTGGGTTTCTCTCAAGCGGCAGTTTGTAAAGCTAATTCCGGTACTTCTAGTGCTGCATTAATCGCATCGTCTACCCGTTCCAGCCACACAAAGTTTAGCTGTTTGCGGGTATTTTCCGGTACGTCATCCAAATCCTTGCGATTACGGGCGGGCAACATCACGGTGTGGATGCCAGCACGTAAGGCAGCAAGGCATTTTTCCTTAACCCCGCCAATCGGTAACACCAAACCACGCAAGCTGATTTCGCCGGTCATGGCGACATCACTGCGCACTTTGCAATCACTGAGCAAGGACACCAACGAGGTAAAAATCGACACCCCCGCGCTAGGCCCGTCTTTCGGGATGGCACCTGCCGGAACGTGCAGGTGAATATCATGCTTCTCGAATACCTGCGGGTCAACCCCAAAGCGTTTGGCGTTAGCTTTGATCAGACTTAAGGCGGCTTGGGCGCTTTCCTTCATCACATCGCCGAGTTGACCGGTAATGATCAGCTTGCCATTGCCCGGCATTTTGGTTGTTTCGATGAACAGAATATCGCCGCCAACTGGTGTCCAAGCCAAGCCGGTGGCAACACCGGGGACACTGGTACGCATGGCAACTTCACTCTCAAAACGCGCTGCACCCAAGATACTGGGTAATTCGGCGGGTGTAATTGCCACACGTTCGGTTTTGCCTTCGGCTATCTGAATCGCAGCATTGCGCATGACGGCGGCAAGCTCACGTTCTAGGTTGCGGCAACCGGCTTCGCGAGTGTAATCAGCAACAAGGCTGTGCAACGCTGCTTCATTAATATGTACTTGTTCTGGCGTTAAGCCATGCGCTTCGAGCTGGCGTGCCAGCAGGTAACGTTTGGCAATTTCCACCTTTTCGTCTTCGGTATAACCGGGCAGGCTGATGACTTCCATGCGATCCCGCAATGGGCCTGGAATCGCATCCAACACGTTGGCGGTGGCGATGAAGACCACTTTGCTCAAATCAAACGGCAGTGCCAGATAGTTGTCACGGAAGGTTTCGTTTTGCGCCGGGTCAAGCACTTCCAGCAAAGCCGCTGCGGGGTCGCCGTGATAACCACCACCACCGAGTTTGTCGATTTCATCGAGCATGAAAACAGGGTTGCGGCTGCCTGCTTTGCGCATTTCCTGAATGATATTGCCGGGTAATGCGCCCATGTAAGTGCGGCGATGCCCACGGATTTCGGCTTCGTCATGCACGCCGCCAAGGCTGGCACGCACAAACGGTAAACCTAGGGAACGTGCAATGCTTTTGCCGAGTGAGGTTTTACCGACACCGGGAGGGCCAACGAAACACAGGATCGGGCTGCGCCCTTGCGGGTTGAGTTTGCGCACCGCGAGGTATTCGAGAATGCGTTTTTTGATCTTTTCCAAGCCGTAATGGTCTTCGTCCAGCACTTCGCGGGCTTTGGCAATGTCGATGGTTTCCGCTGCCAGCGTGTTCCAAGGTAGGCTGGTGAGCCAGTCGAGGTAGGTGCGGATCATGGAATATTCGCCGGACGATTCGGGCATTTTTTGCAGGCGTTTGAGTTCCTTGCGGGCTTGTTCGGCGGCTTCGGCGGACATATTGGCGTCGGCAATCGCTTGTTTAAGCTCCTCAATTTCGGTTTGGTTGCTGTCGTCATCGTCTTCGCCCAGCTCTTTTTTGATGGCTTTGAGGCGTTCGCGCAGCATGAATTCGCGCTGACGCGCATCCATCGACTGTTGGGTTTGCTGGTCGATTTCGCGGGTAAGTTTCAGCACTTCGAGCTGGTGACGCACATGCTCGGCAACCTTGTCGAGGCGTTCGCGCAAGGCGGTGGTTTCGAGAATGATCTGCTTTTCCTGCGGGCTGATGTCGAGGAAATTGCTGACTAAATCGGCGAGTGCGCCTGCGTATTCCATGCTTTGGATGGCATTGACCACTTCCGGTGGGGCTTGTGGCAGCAGTTGCACCGTCTCGATGGCTTTTTCTTGTAAATGACGCATCCGCGCTTTGATGTCGGCATCGTCGTCTTCCGCTTCGGTTATTATTTCGACGTGTGCTTCCAAATACGGCTGGTCTTGCACGAAATCCACGATGCGGAAACGCTCTTCGCCTTGCACCACCAAATGGTGCGTGCCGCTGGAGGTGGTGACGTAACGCACAATGTTGGCAATCGTACCCATGCTGTGCAGGTGCTGCCCTTCGGGTTTGTCGGTCGTGGCTTGCTTTTGTAGGACTAAGCCGATCTTGCGCCCACTCTTCACGGCTTCTTGGGCGGCAGCCAGCGATTGTTCGCGCCCAATGGTGATGGGAATCGCCATGCCGGGGAACAGTACCACGTCACGCATGGGGATAAGGATGAGAGATTCGTTCATGCTGTACCTCGGTTATAATAGCCTACTAAATAGATCAAGTATCAGTGTTGTATAACATAGTGACAGCTTTGGCTATTTCAAGTGTGGATTGTCTGCTTATTACGATTGACCAGCACAATGTGCGGGTGATGTTGCCCATGAGTATTTTGGTTGGCTGGTCTATAATGCGCGGTTCGTCCCTCAGACAAGTAACCCCCACGCATGAATGCCGAACAGCTCAAACAGCTTGAAACCGATCTTTGGTCTGCCGCCGACAACCTCCGTGCCAATACCGGGCTGAAATCCAGTGAATACGCTACCCCGGTGCTGGGGCTGATTTTCCTCAAGTTTGCCGACAATAAATACCGCCATGCGGAAGCCGAGATCGTGGCGGAACATAAACGTTTGCAAGGTGGGCGGCGCGAGAAACCGCTGGCAGAGATTGCACGGGAAAAATGCGGTTTTTACTTGCCAGAACAGGCGCGTTACGAACATTTGTTGAATTTACCGGAGCAGGACGACATTGCCAAAGCCATCAAGCTGGCGATGGAGGCGATGGAGCAATACAAGCCGGAATTGGAAGGCGTATTGCCAAAGGAAGAATATTTTTCCTTCAACCGTACCCCGGAAAGTCGGGCGGTGTTGTTTGATCTGGTGAAAAGCTTTTCCAATATTCCGCTGGATGCCAGTGGCGATGTGTTTGGCAAAATCTACGAGTTCTTCCTCGGCAAATTTGCTTTGAGTGAGGGGCAAAAGGGCGGCGAGTTCTTCACCCCGACGTCGGTGGTCAAGCTGATGGTGGAAATTATCGAGCCGCATCATGGCACGGTGTATGACCCGGCGTGTGGGTCGGGCGGGATGTTTGTGCAGTCCCAGCATTTTGTGCAGCGGCGGCGGGCGGCGTTGAGCAAGGCGGGCAAACAGGATTCAGGCGACCAGTTGTTTGTGTACGGGCAGGAAAAAACCCTCGATAGCGTCAAGCTGGCAAAGATGAACCTCGCGGTGAATGGCTTGCGCGGCGACATCCGGCTGGCGAACAGTTACAGCGAAAACCCGTTTGACGGCTTCGGCAAGTTTGATTTCGTGATGGCGAATCCGCCGTTCAATGTCGATGATGTGCCGGTGGCGACGGTGGAAAATGACCCGCGTTTCAACACTTACGGCATCCCGCGTAACAAGACCAAGCTCAAGCAGGTGGATAAGGGCAAGGAAACTGTGCCGAATGCCAATTATTTGTGGATCAGCTTGTTTGCGACTTCGCTGAAGGACAAGGGGCGGGCGGCGTTGGTGATGGCGAATTCGGCGAGTGATGCGCGGCATTCCGAAGCGGAAATGCGCCAGAAGCTGGTGGATAACAACCTGATTTACGGGATGTTGACGCTGCCATCGAACATGTTTTACACCGTGACCCTGCCTGCGACCTTGTGGTTTTTCGACAAAGCGAAGGCGGATGACAAGATTCTGTTCATTGATGCGCGGAATATTTTTACCCAAATTGACCGAGCGCACCGTGAGTTTACTGAGGCGCAAATCCAGAACATTGCGATTATCAGCAAGCTGCACAAGGGCGAACGTGCCGAATTTGTGGGCTTGATTGACGGCTATTTCGGCGATGGCATGGCGCGGTTGGCGGAAAACCAGCAGCAGGTTGAGCCAGTGAGTGCGCAATTATTGGCGGTGTTGGCGGAGGAGCAGGGCAAGCAGGCGGTGCAGGATTTGCTCTCGCAATGGCAGGGTTTGGCGGCACTCACTGGTTGCAGGAACGGTTTCCGGCGGCGCGTTACGAAGACGTAACCGGACTGTGTAAACTTGCGTTCCCTGCCGAAGTACAGGAACAGGATTACTCACTGAATCCGGGGCGCTACGTCGGTGTGGTCATCGAAGAAGACGGCAAGACCGAAGAAGAATTCCTCGCCGATCTCATCGCCATGAACGACGAGTTCACCAAACTCAACGACGAAGCCCGCGAACTCGAAAAAACTATCAATATCAATTTTAGTTTAATAGTGGATTATAAAAATGACTAGTTTGCGTCAGATAAAATTAGGTGATTTTGCAACAGTTATTTCTGGTTTTGCATTTAAGAGTGAAGATTTTTCTGACTCTGGGATTCCCGTTATAAAAATAGGTAATATAAGTATGGGTCATGTGGTATTTGAAGGTTCAAATACTCAATATATACCCTCTTTTTTTGAGAAAAATATACATAAAAAATTTCATGTTCAACGTGATGATATACTGATTTCTTTGACGGGATCACATATGAGTCAGCCAAATTCTGTTGTTGGGAGAATTGCAAAATATCATCATGCTCATTTGAGCCTGCTAAATCAAAGAGCTGGCAAAGTTCATAATATTAATTGCAATGTTATTAATAGAATATTTTTGTATTATTTATTATCTACAAAAGAAATTCGTCAAGAAGTAGCTTTATTGGCACATGGGGCTGCTAATCAAGCTAATGTTTCTCCTAAAGATATTGAGAAGCTTAAGTTAAACGTTCCTAATGTTTTTGTTCAGCGGAAAATTGCGGGTATCCTCTCAGCTTACGACGATCTGATCGAGAACAACAAGCGGCGTATTGCCGTGCTGGAAGGCATGGCGGAAGAAATCTACCGCGAATGGTTTGTGCGCTTCCGTTTCCGGGTGCTGATTTAATATAATGTGAATTACGCACAAACATACGCCCCATATTGG
>CAYNNA010000145.1:0-5650 GCA_964398375.1 uncultured Thiothrix sp. | reverse complement strand
CGCTGTGTGAGGTTCAGAAAATATGTCAGCAGACACATTACGACGTTTTATGCTCGAACAAGCGCATGTGCGCGGTGAATGGCTACGCCTTGACCAAACTTGGCAGGAAATTTTAGCCCGTGCCGATTACCCCGCTTTTGTGAAAACCATTCTAGGGGAAGCCGTGACCGCCGCCGTGTTATTAGCCGCCACCATCAAACATGACGGCTCCCTCACCTTACAGATTCGCGGCGATGGCCCAATCCATTTGCTGGTGATTCAAGCCACTGCACAAGGCACAGTACGCGGGTTGGCACAGTGGAACCGTGAAGCCACTGGCTCACGTTTGCCCGATCTGTTTGGCGACGCCCAGTTAGCGATTACTTTGGAATCTCGCCAAAACAACGAGCGCTACCAAAGCCTGATTCCCGTGGAAGGTGATTCTTTAAGTGTGGCATTGGAGACGTATTTTGAACGTTCCGAACAATTACCGACGCGCCTGTGGTTAACCTCAGATGACCATAGCGCCGCCGGTATTTTGCTGCAACGCCTGCCGCAAGCGGAACACCATGCGGATGATTGGCAACGCGCTTCGGTCTTGCTGGACACCCTAACCCACGACGAACTGACTCAGCTTGAACCGGAAGCCCTGCTCTACCGCCTGTTTCATGAAGAAGACGTGCGTTTATTTGACGCCAAAGCCATTGGCTTTCACTGCACCTGTAGCCGTGAACGGGTGGAAACGATGGTACGCTCCTTGGGGCAGACCGAAGCCACCGCTATCGTTGAAGCACAGGGAAAAATTGAGATCATTTGTGAGTTTTGCAATGCAAACTATACACTTGACGCTATTGATACGGGGTTATTATTCACGGCAGCCATGCCAGCGAATGATACCCTACACTAACTGAATTTTACCTAGGGAACACTCATGCGCGTTCTGATCGTTTACGCTCACCCCAACCCCAGCAGCTTCAACCATGCCATGCTGGATTATTGCCAAAAAGGCTTGCAGGAAGGGGGACACGACGTGCGGGTCAAAGACCTGTATGCGGAAGATTTCGACCCAGTATTACGCGCCACCGACTTAGCAGTCCTGCAAACCGGTGTTATACCCGCCAAAATCAGCCATGAACAACAAGACCTGTTGTGGGCGGATGGCTTGGTGTTTATTTATCCACTGTGGTGGTTTGACCGCCCTGCCATTTTGAAAGGCTGGTTTGACCACGTATTAACCAATGGCACGGCATTTGAGTATTCGCAGGAAGGCGTGAAAGGCTTGCTCCAACATCAGCGGGCGCTGGTCTTAATCACGGCGGGCGGCACTGAAGACTATTTCCGCCAAACGGATGCCGAACACCTGATCTACCGTCCGGTCACGGATGGCACATTAGCGTTCTGCGGGATTAAAGATGTGCGTCATAGCATTTATTACAACGTCCCCTCACTCAGTGCTGAGGAGCGCACGGCTATTTTAGAAAGCATTGCGACGATGGGGCGTGAATTCGCGTGTTAAATTATCGCTTAATGGGAACGTTAAACAGCACCCCGCCACTGGTCGTATTGCACGGCTTACTAGGGGCGCTGGATAACTGGCAAACCTTTGCACGCGGGCAAACCACCCAGCGGGCGGTGTTAGCAATGGATTTGCGCAATCACGGCGACTCACCGCACCTTGAAGGCATGTCCTACCGGCAAATGGGTGCGGATGTGGTGGAAGTGCTGGATGCCCTAGGCATTCCACGCTGCGATCTGATGGGGCATTCAATGGGGGGCAAGGTCGCGATGACATTGGCACTGCAACACCCGGAACGGGTAAAGCGCTTGCTGGTGGTGGATATTGCGCCCAAAGCCTACCCACCCCGTCATCAAGCCTTGCTGCAAGCCATGTCGACTCTGCCACTTACCACGCTCACCAGCCGCAAACAAGCCGATGAATGGTTAAGCAGCACCGTCAAACATCCGTTCGAGCGCGGTTTCTTGCTGAAAAATTTGGGGCGACATACCGATGGCAGCTTCTTCTGGCAATGCAACCTGCCGGAAATTGCCAAACAGTACCTGAAAATATCGGGATTCCCCCCACCGGAAAGCGTTTTCACCGAAGCGGCACTGTTTGTACGCGGTGGGCAATCGGATTATGTACAAGACACTGATATTGACACTATCCGGCAAGCGTTTCCGCAAGCGGTACTCACCACAATTGACGCAGCGGGGCATCTGCCGCATGTGCAAACACCCGCCGAGTTCAGCGATACCGTGAATGCATTTTTGGGCTAGACCAGCATCCGGCGATAGGTATTCACACGGTTAGACCAACCTGCCAACCATTTCCGCTCGTTATTGGCAGGTGGGGAGTTGCGAACCCGGCGTTCCAACACCCGCATCGCAGCGTCAGCAAACTCATGCAATGCCTGTTCACCGGGGCGGGACGGGCGCATTTCCTCCAATACCTGTAACAAGCCCCAGTTTTGACCGTTATAACCCCCACTGCGATTCAAACCCTCACCCTTGAAGTTGGTGTAGTCGATCAGCGCATACCAGCCACCCGGCGTATTCGCCACTGCATTCAGGTTATTCACGACATGTGGGCGCAACTGATCAGGGGTATTCGTCACCAACTTTGGCATGGCACGGCGGGTACGATCCACGATGAACTGCACTTGCAATAAACGGGTTTGGTACAGGAAATTTTGCAATTCTTGGACTTGTGGCGTGTGTTTAGCCTGCATCAATTCCGCTTTAGTGCGCCAAGGGGCTTCACGCGGTACCCAAGCTGGCACTTGCACCCCGCGTGATTGCATATAACTCAGCAATTCCGGGAAGGTGCTGCCAAAGCGTGCATGACGACCTACCGGATACCAAGTGAAATGCCCGATGCCCATTGAGGCAAAATTTTCACCATCATTCCAATGCACTAAATTGCCGACATCACCGCCGCCTTCATTTTTGAAAATCTGATCACCAATGACCCGCAACTCCACTGGGGATAATTCCGGCATCCCATTGCTCGCCGTTTGCGGTGAACGAGAAATATTTTGAGACGAATAATGTGAAGTATTTTGCGCAGCCGGATTATGCATAACAAAGGTGTTGCGTGCAGAATCGGTGGTATTGGCGTGAGGTGCAACACCGGCATTGGGTCCGCGGACGGCTTGAGAACTGGGGCTGCAAGCTGATAATCCCACGCTGGCAATAGCAGCCAATGCCATAATGGCTTTTGCTTTCATCTATCAATCCCTCTTATTTTTATGTATTTTTATGGGACTATAAGGTAAATTCACTCGTCGTGTTAGATTACCCGACGAGCGCTACAAGCGGTAGTTAAACGCTGGCGTAACGGTAGGTATTGATCCGTTTTGACCAACCTGCCAGCCAACGTGCCTCGTTACGGGCAGGCGGCGAATTGCGCACCCGGCGCTCTAAAACGCGGTTGGCAGCATCTGCAAACAAATGCAGTGCCTGTTGCCCCGGTTGGCTGGGCTGCATGTCTTCCAGCACTTGCAACAAGCCCCAGTTCTGCCCTTTATAACCGCCGGAAGTGTTCAAGCCTTCGCCTTTGAAATTGACGTAATCCACCAAGACATACCAACCACCGGGGGTATTCGCAATCGCATTCAGGTTTTGCGCCACTCGTGCACGTGAGTGCGGCGGGGCAGCATTCACCAGCTTCGGCATGGCACGACGGGTACGCTCCACGATATACGCCGCTTGTAACAAACGAGTTTGGTACAACAAATCTTGCAACTCACGCACTTGCCCGGTTTGCTTGGCACGCATCAACTCGGCTTTAGTCCGCCAAGGTGCGCCTTGGTAACGCGCTTGCTGCACCCAAGCAGGCAATTGCACCCCGTTGGATTGCAAATGCCCCAGTAAATCCGGGAACGTATTACCGAAACGTGCCGCTCGCCCAGCGGGATACCAAGTGAAATGTCCCAAGCCCATTGACGCAAAGTTTTCACCATCATTCCAATGGACTAACTTATCAGGGTCGCCCCCACTTTCATTTTTGAAAATGTGATCCGCAATCAGCAATAACTCCTGACCGGATAGAGTCGGCATCCCGGATACCGCAGCCCCAACGGCAGGTCGATAAGAATGACCTTGCATCGCCACTTGCCGGTTATGACTAGGCTGTGGATATTGCGCTTGTTTAGTCACCGTCTGCTTTTTAGCAACTGTCGGCTTATTGTAACCAAACAGCAAATCGTCACTGTCATCGTCTTTAGCCGTATGGATAGTTTGGCTGCACCCTGACGTGCCGATGGCAACAGCAAGTGCAAAAAGTGTTCCCCACGCTCGAATGCGCATGTCCTAAGCCCCTCGTATAAGCAGCATTTTGGTTTTGAATAATTGCCGCCTATTAATAGACTAGAACAACTTTACCAATCCTTAATAAGGAAAATTAATGAATAAAGAGCACAAAAAACCCGCACAACGGCGGGTTTCTTAAAAAAATACCCCCATGCTACCCAGCATTATTTGAGGAAAATCTGCCGGTAAGAAACATACATACTTGCAAATATCCAAGGTACTACCACCAGCAACCCTAATAACAATGGAATAATCCCCAAAATCAGCAACAGCAGCACTAACAACGCATACACAATCAGCGCCAATGGGTTACGCAAACACGCCTTAAGGCTCATTCTCAGCGCTTGAAACACGGGAACATTATTCAACGCCACCAGTTGCGTCGCAAACCAAAACAACATCATCACCAACAGCAACAAAATTACCCCAACTGCGATCAAGCCCGTATTGACACCGCTCAACAAGTCTTCAGGTTTACTCAGCTCACCTTGCATGAGATCCATGTTCATGCCAACAAATGCGCCGCCAATAATAATCCCGAACAGAATAAAGATACCCAGCGTCAACGCCCCCAAACCTAATAAGGGCGCGAAGTTTTCTTTAAACCCTGCAAACAAATGCTCGAAGCGTAAACTATCACCCGCAGTAATAGCCCTAACCCCCATCAAAATACCGCCCGTCAAGACCGGCCCAATCAAGCTGGAAACAATATCACCCACCACAGGGACAATACCCAGCACGAACTGAATCGCAAACAGCGCCAGTGTAATCAACACCCAAACGCCGAGGTTACTCTTCACCAATGCCCAACTCTCGGCAAGCCAGCTTAGACCCGCACCCGCAGACAGTGCCCGTGGCTCGGTCAACAACGTCAAATTACCGACAGCTAGCGGCGGTGGCGTCACATCGGATTGTGGCGGTTGATATGGGTTATTATCACTCATGGGAGATACTCCTAATTGTTTTATTACTTGAATTCACGTTCTATAAAAATGCAAGGGGGCTTATTACCCCCACTATTACCCTTACTTAAGGGTAATTACCTCTTCTTCCGCCATAGTGCCGCAGTACCTCGACCGCTGCATTCCACTTGTCCCGCAGCCTGCTGTTCACGCAACACCCGTCGCACCATATCACGGCTAACACCGGGGCAGGTGTACTCCAACTCACTGATCGTAAAGCCACCTGATGTTTTAGCGACTAATCGTTCGATACCAACCTGTACCAAATCGCGCTTTGAACCACGCGGGGTTTTGACCTCACCCACCCGTTCGGCAAACTCACGGTAAGCCATTTTCAGGATGGATACAGCGATTCAGAGCCTAGCCCTTTGATTCACGGATCAATGAGTTAAAGGCAT
>CAYNNA010000144.1:0-5745 GCA_964398375.1 uncultured Thiothrix sp. | reverse complement strand
TCCCGTATGATAATGGCTTTCACTATGGCTGGTTGTATGCCCTTAATTCACATTCAAAGTCGATGTCTTCCGGCGCATAACCCTGTTGTGCCAACAATTGCTGTAAGGCAGGCGGCAATTCTGTCCCCTTGATGCCTTTGATCTGGAACTGCGTTTGCGATTGCGCCACCCGATACGGCACTAAATGCTTGGCATCCACCGCTTCCTGAAAGCCGTAGTTGAAGGTTGGCACACCATCAATACAGCCGAACAGGTCAAAGGTATTGTGGTCGATGTAATCGGTCGGGGTAGCGGTCAGCCCCAATTGCAAGGCATCGAAACGGTCGAAAATGGCTTTGTAACGGTTGTAAATCGAACGGTGACTTTCATCGGCAATAATCAGGTCGTAATAACCGACGGATAATTGCTGGAATACCTGCATCATGCTGGGATAGGTAGCAACATGGATTTTTGCCCCGGCATTGATATGCCCTACTTCCACCCTGGTAACACTGCGGTTCGGCAAATATTCTTTGATGTCCTTGATGGCTTGCTTGACCAATTCGCGGCGGTCAGCCAGAAACAGGATGCGCTGCGCCTGCTTTGCCCGCATCAAAATATCCATGAAGGAAATGACGGTACGGGTTTTGCCTGTCCCCGTTGCCATCACCATCAAAAACCTGCGCCGCGCCTGTTCGATACCCTCCGTGACACGCCGCACGGCTTCCAGTTGGTAATCACGCCCTGCAATCTCTGGGTTGGGATGCGTAGCAGCAAGGGCTTCACCGTGTTTGCGTTGGTGTGCCAGCCGTTCCAAGTCATCGCGGGAGTAAAATCCGCTGATTTTACGCGGTGGGTATTTCTCCCGATCCCAGAACTGGATTTCCTTGCCGTTGGTGAGAAAGATGAATGGGTCAAATCCTGTTTTTTTGAGAATGGCATCGGCATAATCGGCGGCTTGACGCTTGCCCGCCAGTTCATCACGCCCGGTATGCTTGGCTTCCACCACTGCCAACGGTTTGCCAATGCGGTCGAGCAACACATAATCGGCGTAGCCGTAAGCATCTATGCCGTCGTCAGAGACAACCAGCAGATATTCCTCGACAGACTTGGTTTCAGCCGTACCCCAACCTGCTTGGGCAAGTTGCTGGTCGATAAGCTGTTTGCGGGTTTCAGACTCAGATCGGCGATACATAAACGTTGCGTTTCCTATCCTGACGTGAACAGAATCAATTTATAGCACCAGCAGTATTATACGGTTATTAATCATGGTCAATTAATGTCTTCTGTGAAAACACACTCTTGCCTACTGCAACCTCATCAACCACACTAACCAGCATAGCTATATCATTGGAGCAACCCATGTTACGCAAAGCCCTAGCCATGAAAGAATCCCAAAACCTTGTCGAATTTGAGCACCTTCCCCACCAAATAACCAAATAGAGCAAGCTTTTAAAAAACTGACCTCAATAAATTACTAGATGAGGCAATTCAACACTCTCGCAACAACAAACAATCACAACCAACCCTAGAAATATCCCCCTCATAAACAACCTGCTAAACTGCCTCATAACCCAACAATAACTGCATTACCGCTATTTGAGGAGGTCGCCCCATGAAATACATCCTACCCATCACGCTGGCATTGCTGGCAGGTTCAGTCCACGCCGCAGCACCTGCTGGCACCCCCACCCAACTCGAAGCCGGTTTGGTCAACCCCGGCGCAATCGACAAACCCGCTTGGTTCAAAGAATCCTTCCTCGACCTGCGCGATGACATTAAAGAAGCCACTGCCGCCAATAAACGCACCGTGCTGTATTTCTACCAAGACGGCTGCCCGTATTGCACCAAGTTGATTCAAGAAAATTTCAGCAAGGAAGACATCACCGCCAAGACCCAAAAAAACTTCGACGTGATTGCCATCAATATGTGGGGCGACCGCAACGTAACCGACGTTGACGGCAAAGAAACCACCGAAAAAGCCTTCGCGGCTGCATTAAAAGTGCAATACACCCCCACCATGCTATTCCTCGACGAAGCCGGTAAAGTGGTGTTGCGTGTCAACGGCTATTACGCCCCCGACAAATTTGAGATGGCGCTGGATTTTGTCGCCGGTAAACACGAAAAGTCCGGCAGTTTCAAAGACTACTTCGCGAAGCTCAAAGCCGATGGAAAAACCGATAGCAACGTCGCCGCCACGACTGACAAAACGTACACCCTGCCCGCTGCTTTGCCCACACCGTTACGCCTGCAAGACGCCCGCAAAGACAGCAAACGCCCGCTGATGGTGGTATTTGCGCAAACCGAATGTGACACCTGCGACGAACTCTACAATGACATTTTCAAACGCAAAGAACTGGCGTATTCCCTCAGCAATCTCGATCTCGCCCAAGCCAACCCCGACGATGACACCAAAATCCAAACCCCCGATGGCAAGGAAATGACCGTAGCAGAATGGGCAAAAACGCTGGAAATCAAATACAGCCCCAGCCTACTATTCTTTGATACTGACGGCAAAGAAGTCTTCCGCACTGAAGCCTACTTCAAAGCGTTCCACCTGCACGGCGCAATGGATTACGTCACCTCTGGCACGTATGCCTGGATGCCCGAATTCCAACGCTACCTGCAACACCGCCGGGAAGCACTGGCTGCTCATGGCTTCCCGGCGGATTTGATGGAGTGAAGAAAAGGGTTCTACTGTAATGACTTACTCAAATGTCCCGCAAACGTTTCCGCTGGCATAAACCCAACCACGCGGAACTGGCGCAACTCCTCGCCATCCTTGTTAAAAAACAGGATGGCGGGTGGCCCCGGAATTTTGAAATGCTTGAGTAAAGCCTTGGTTTCCGCGTTCGTTTCCGTCACATCCGCTTTCACCAAAATTGCATTACGCAATAACGCCTGCACTGCCGGATCAGAAAACGTGTACTTTTCCATTTCCTTGCAGGTCACACACCAATCAGCGTAGAAATCCACCATTACCGGCTGACCTTTGCCATCTTTCACTGCCTGCTCCAAGTCAGCCAAGGTTTTGACCGTGTTGAACTGCAAACTCGCACTAGCACCGCCAGCCGTGCCCTGCCCCATGCTCAAACCGCGCAAGGGTTGGAGAACATCGCCTTTCCCCGTGGCACTACCGACCAGCAGCAAACCGCCGTAGATCAGCAGTAAAATGCCCCAACCTTTCCAAAACTTGCGCCAGCCGCTGGCATTTTCCGGCAAGTCACTCAGCGCACCCATGAATATCGCCGAAATGATAAACAACGCTGCCCACAACAACAGAATCACGGATTCAGGCAAAATACGTTCCAGCATCCAAATCGCCACTGCCAGCATCATCACCCCAAACACGGCTTTGATCGCTTCCATCCACATCCCGGCACGCGGTAACCATTTTCCGGCAGATGTCCCCACCAGCAATAACGGAATCCCCATGCCAATACTCAAGGCAAACAATGCCATGCCCCCCAAGACCGCATCACCGGTTTGCCCGATATAAATCAACGCCCCTGCCAGCGGTGCGGCGACACACGGCCCGACAATCAACGCCGACAATGCGCCCATGATCGCAACGCCAGCTAAACTACCGCCTTCTTGCTTATTACTGAGATTATTCAGGCGGCTTTGGATAGCGGAAGGCATTTGCAACTCGTAAAACCCAAACATCGACAAAGCCAGCAAGACGAAAATCAGGCTGAACGTTACCAATACCCACGGATTCTGGAACATGGCTTGCAAGTTTTCTCCAAACAAGCCAGCCAACACACCCGCAACCGTGTAAGTCAACGCCATCGCTAACACATAAACCAAAGACAAAATAAACGCCTTGCGCCCGGTCATGTCTTTTTGCCCAACAATAATACCCGACAAAATCGGAATCATCGGGAACACGCACGGGGTAAATGCCAGTAACAACCCAAACCCTAAAAAGCCCAATAAGGTCAACAGCACATTGCCACTGGCAAGGGTTTGCGCGATTTCATCTTGCTCCGATAAGGTTGCATCGCCAGCATCAGAAGTTTTAGCGGTAGTGCTATCGGCTGCCTTCGCCACGGCTTCGGGTAATGCCGTTTCTGCCCATGCCACACTTGGTTGCTCACCGGCTGCGGGGGCAGGCAAATTAACCTTGAATGCTTTGAGTTCAGGCGGGTAACACAACACGTTTTCCGCACAACCTTGCCAACCGAGTTCCAGCACAAAACTGCCTGCTTTACCGGCTTCGGTGCGTTTTACTGGCAAGTGAATAGCCGCAAGATCATGTATGGCTTCAATTTTGCCGAAGAACTCGTCTTGTTTAACTTCACCACTCGGTAACTCAGGGTCTCCCACCGTCACGCCTTGCGGATCAAACACTTTGACCAGAAATTTATCTTTATAGAGGTAATGGTCAGGGGCAACCACCCATTGAATGGTTAACTTGTCACCCTCCAAGGCAGGTTGCCCTAGCGCAAATGCCTGCTCGGAGGTTAGGCTTTCATCCCCGAAATCAAAGCTGGTATCGGCAGCCATTACCGGTGGTAGCGTGAGCAACAAAGCACAAAAAATTACTAGACAATAATTCAGATAACGCGACAATGCCGCTGGAATACCCATTTGCTGTTTCCTCCTCATCAACTATTAGCATAATGATTGCAGTGTAATGGAATTAGGGACAAATTGTCAGAACACCGAAAAATTGACGTACATCATTCCCGTCACACGCAATCCATAACATGATGGAGCCTCACTACACCACAGGAGAACCTCATGAAGCCTTACCAACATATTTTGGTGTCCGTCGATTTTACCAAAATCAGCCATACCATCGTGGTACGCGCCCACGAGCTGGCAAATTGTTACCAAGCCAAGCTTACCCTGCTGAATGTGCTCGAAGATGCCTCACTCGGCAAAGTCAGTTTCGGCGACACCAACAAACTCGGAATGCCCCCCGCCCTCAAACAAAACCAAATCAATCTAGCAAACGAAAAACTGCGCAAATTAGCCGATAACTTAGGTTCAGGTGCAAACGTCGCCTTAGAAGTGACCTATGCCAGCGGCAAACCCAGTGAAGCCATTATCCAATTCGTCAAACAAAACGGCATTGATCTGGTGGTGGTCGGTAACAGCGGCAAAATAAGCGTGCTGGGGTTCATGGGTTCCACTGCTGAAGCCACCCTCAAAGGTGTTCCCTGTGATGTAATGGCAGTCCGAATCATGGATTAGCCCAAGGTTTCATGCTCGACACCGCCCTACGTATTTTCGGCATTATCTTTCCAGTCTTTGCCTGTTCTGCGTTGGGATCGGCGTATGGTTATTTCCGCCGCCCGGATATGGCGGTGGTTAACCGCCTCAATATGGAATTTTTCGCGCCCTTCCTCGTGCTCTGGGTACTGATGGATAAGCCCTTCGATTTTCTGGCGTTCCGCGACCTTGCCATTGGCGGCGTTGCGGTGGTATTGGGTTCGGGTTTACTGCTATTGCCGCTGGCGTGGTTATTACGCATCAACCTGAAAACGTTTTTGCCGCCGATGATGTTTAATAACTCCGGCAATATGGGTATCCCGCTGATATTGTTTGCGTTTGGGGAGTCAGCGCTGCAAGCCGCTGTGGTACTGTTCATTATTGAAATGGTGCTGCATTTCACTGTCGGATTTTACATCCTCAATCACCGCACCAACCCGTTGCAATTGCTGAAAATGCCAATGATTCAAGCCACGATCCTCGGTTTGCTGTCAATAAGGCTAAGGTTGCGAGCAAGTTAGCGAGGTGTTGCTTACCGTGTCCGAA
>CAYNNA010000143.1:0-5839 GCA_964398375.1 uncultured Thiothrix sp. | reverse complement strand
CCAATATGGGGCGTATGTTTGTGCGTAATTCACATTATATTAAATCAGCACCCACCATCAGAAAAAGCAATACCATAATTCTGCGGGTTAAACAGCGCCGGGACAACCGCCAAAACTTTGCGACCTTCCTCTTGGTTAATCTGATTCGCAAGGTATTTTAAACGCGGACCATCGTGTACCAACGCATCTGCTTCGCCCTTACGTACCCGCTCAATGCCTGCCTCAATGGTATCCACGGGTGTCACAGCAATGCCATTTTGTTCCAACCAAGTGCGTGGCGCATCCGTTGCCACCGCCACCACCCGTTTGCCGGGTAAATCTTTTTCTGAACGAATAGCGCCACTCACCGCTTGAGCCGTCAATGCACTGGTAACAACGGCGGTGAGAATACTCAACAAAATCAATCCCATCAAATGCCAAGTCAAATCAATGACTCGTGCCAAGCCACGGCTATGCGGTGTTTCCCACGTTAACAACATGGTCAACCCCCACCAGAGCGCCTCACGGATACCGGAAAAATAACCACGTGGAAAAGCAGGTTCATTTTTCTGCTGGCGATCTGCCAACAGACGCAAGTTAGCGGTAACAAACAGCATCAACAAAAACAGCAATGCCACTTGCCAAGAAAACAAACGTCCCAATTCACGCAACATAATGCCAAACGGATTGGATTGCTGAAATTCGGGCGCAACCATGATTTGCAATCCCAACTCATACATCGAATTAGAGAAATCCACCGTGGTTTCGCGCTGCGCTGTCACGGTAATGGCAGAAATCGCCGCATCAACCTTACTATCAGCCGCCGCCGTGACTAAATCTTTGGTCGTATCAAAGTAAACCCACTCGGTTTGCACGCCGAGTTTCTCTGCTAACGCTTTCCACAAGTCAATGCTGAATCCGGTCGGTTGGCGCTCATCCTCAGGTGTGGCGGGGTCATACATAACCCACGGCTCAGAAAGTTTAACGCCTACCTTTAGCGTTTCATCCGCACTGGAAGAGAGCGGGAGCCAGAACAAGAACGTAAGCAGCAGTAAAGAAACGTGTTGTAATCGTTGTTGCATAAAAATCTCGCCACTGAATGGTATTGCGGAATGCGATTATAAGCATCCGCTAACATGCCGTCACGAATCCCTCAAAAGTATTTTTCATGGATTGATTTGCAGCAAAAACCAGCAACACTGGTCTATACTCCGGGAATGACCAACACCAGCGACAAGGATAGTCCGAGAGGTAAACCATGAACACCCCATTGACCTACCAAGGCATATACTCGCCCCATAATCACGCAAACGCCACCCAGTGGGTAAAAAGCCCCTGCCCTAGTTGTGGCAGTCTGCTCTTAGTCGAACGCAATAGCACATGGTGGCAGCGCGTATTACACGGCAACAAAACGCTCTGTTTTTGCCGCCAATGCCGCCATCAGTTCTGGGGGAATCAGCAGAATAGTCACTGAATGTGTGACAGTGATCAATGTGAACCTTACCCTTCCAGTGTAGCCTTAGCATTACATGATTCTGGGCTACTATTAGGGGTGAATAATGTTTGCACTGAGACCAATTTTAAAAGCAGGTCTGTCTGCCTCGCTGATTGCATTATTGCTGGCTGGTTGTGGTGGTGGTGGCAACCACGAAGCTGTTGATAGTCCAACGCCGAGCGATACTACACCCATCCCCACTGTTCCCGACAAGACACCTGACAATACGGCAAGAGTGAGTGAATTGACCAACCACTTATCTGTGCTGCGTGGACAAATAGAAAGGCTCGTTGGACAAGCGCAAAGCTGTCAATTCGATGCAGAATGCAAAAATCTGGAAGTCGGTGATTTCTACCAAAGCTGTGGAGATACCGATATTTATTTGGCTTACTCTCCTCCACGTGACACCAATCAAGAACTTCAGAAGCATCTCGCCGACTATAAAACATTAGATGGAGAGCGAGATCATTTGCTGGCATCTGCTCCGTCAGCTCATGGTGGTTGCATGGTGCAAAATCCGCCGCCTGCTGTTGGTTGTGCATATGGAAAATGTACCAATGATCAACAGCAGCTTCAGGCGTTCAAAAGTTACTATCAACAGTTACAGGCTGACTGGGAAAGGCTGTCTGGGGAAATTAACACGTTGGTAGGAGATGCCCAGTGTGGTACTGCCCTTGATTGCCGAAGTATAGCAACAGGGGACAAACCTTGCGGTGGACCGGGGTCTTTTATGCCGTATTCCATTTTGCTAACTGATCCACAACAGTTGGCTCCAAAGGTTGAAGAATTCAACAAACTGGCGCAAACATTCAATGAGTTGGATGGTTCTATATCAGATTGCACTCTGGTGATGCCGCGACCAGTTGCCTGTGTAGAAAGCCGATGTCAGGAAACATCTTTATCTCTTTCCAAGCAGGAGGATATTGTCAGTGAGCAAACCAACGCTGACTCTGTTGCCTTGAGGAGCGGGATTAATACCTTGCTTGGTGGCGTCAGTTGTACCAGTTCGGAACAATGTGCCGATGTAGATATTGGGTATTATGGTGATACCTGTAGTTATCAGGAAACGATTGCATTCTCTATGGCTAACCCGCCCGATATGCGGCTGCTAGCCAGCAAGCTCAAGCAATATACGCACAAATCAGCCGAAGAAATAACCAATTTAGCGACTGACGGCAAGATAAACGCTTCTTTCTCGACAGATTTGCAAATCGGTTCCTGCGTACAAGGGCAATGTGCAGGACATGAGGTTAAATCATTGTTCTGTAATGACCTGACGGGCAAGAAAACTACCACACAGTAATGAAGGACTGACTTTATGAATCACAGAAAATACCTCACGGCAGTCATTTTGGGCTTAACGGCATCGTTGCTAACCAGTTGCAACAATGGCAGCAACACGGGTGACACGCCAGCCGTTGTACCCGAACCTATCTTAGTAACACCACCGCCTGTGGCGGAACCCGAACCCACCAAGGAAGAACAACTGGCAAAGTTGGAAGCAGAATTGGCAACGGTGGATACCGAGATCAAGGCAATGATTGGGCAAGCACAATGTGCCAGCTCACTCGACTGCCGCCTGCTTTACAATGATTCTGTATT
The DNA here is from genome assembly GCA_964398375.1 of uncultured Thiothrix sp. Classification (GTDB taxonomy): domain Bacteria; phylum Pseudomonadota; class Gammaproteobacteria; order Thiotrichales; family Thiotrichaceae; genus Thiothrix. Next base: position 2,763 of record CAYNNA010000143.1, on the reverse strand, counting down.
TGATTATAACTGCAATGGAGTACGCTTTTATGCCGCTTACTCTATTGTTGAAACCAATCAGGAAATTTTGGCGGCGGCTCATATAAAGAAAGGCAAAATAAGAGATAAGATTTTCCGTATAAAAAATGGACTCTCTGATAGCTATGATCCTCCCACTCTTTGCCCATTAATAATCGAACCATGGCATACTGTAGCAGTAGTAGCCTGTAACAATAATCGGTGTCAAGGAGGGTATGAGTATCCTTGGTTTAATGATATGCCCGTCCCTGTTCCTACGACTTCAAGTATTCTAAGTGAAATCACTGCCATGATTGGTGATCCGGTGTGTAGCAGTTCTGAGCAATGCGGAGTATGGAGCGTGGATTATTCTTCCGCAGATTGTGGCGACACAAAGACGTTTGCATATTCTACTTTTGCGACCGAGCCGAAGCAGATTGCCGAAAAGGTCGGGCAATATGCCCAAAGTGTGGCAGCAAATTATAACGCTCAGGGATATAGCCCTGTTTGTCAATCGAACGTTTCTTTCATGAACGGCGTATGCCGCAACGAGAAATGTGAGGCAAACTAAAACTTGGGCTAGAATAAGCTACGTGTTGCAATGATTGGAGCGAAATTGGTGAATGCATCGGAAGTACGTGCGGAGGTTATTTTAGGGGAAGACAGCACCCGTCAGTTTAAAGTCGATGTCCGCAATGCCGAAGCCTTGGCAGCGGAAATGGCGGCGTTCGCCAATTCCAAGGGTGGCGTGATCTTCATCGGGGTAGCCGATGACGGCACATTGCCGGGTTTGCCGACCGCTGAGGTTGGGCGCATCAACCAATTGATCAGCAATGCCGCCAGCCAACTGGTGCGCAGCCCACTCACTGTACAAACCGAAAATATTTTGCTGGAAAACGGACAATTGGTGATTCGCTTAAGCATTCCCCAAGGGTTGGATAAACCTTATTTCGATAAAAACGGGGTAATCTGGTTAAAAGTCGGTGCAGATAAACGCCGCGTCAATTCCAAGGAAGAATTGCGGCGACTGTTTCAAATGACGGGGCAATTTCATGCGGATGAACTCCCGACTAAAGCGGGTATCGATAAGCTGGATAAGCTACGTTTCCAAGATTTCTTACAAGATGCGTATGCGTTAGATTATCCCGAATCACCCGAAACCTTGATTAACCTCTTGCAAAACATGAGTCTTGCGACTGATGAGGGGCAGTTAAATTTGGCTGGTGTCTTACTGTTTGCCAAACGCCCTGAGTGGATCAAACCACAATTTGTAGTCAAAGCCATCCGTTATCCGGGCAATGACATTCACACCGATACGTATGTGGATACCGAAGATTTTTCAGGCGCATTGCGTAAGATTTACGACGATACGCTGGGCTTTATTATGCGGAACCTGCATAAAGTGCAAGCGGGGCGTGGGGTGAATTCGCCCGGCACGCCTGAAATCCCCTCAGTGGTTTTCGAGGAATTGCTGGTGAATGCACTCATACACCGCGATTATTTGATTGACGCCCCCATACGAATTTTCGTCTACGACAACCGTATCGAAATTATCAGCCCCGGTCATTTACCCAACAATCTAACGGTGGCGAAAATCCGTAGCGGCAATGCGAACAGTCGCAACCCCATTTTGGTATCGTATGCGGCTAAAGGGGTGTTGCCCTATCATGGTTTGGGTTCAGGCATTCGGCGAGCGCTGAAAGCTTTCCCGAACATTGATTTTGAAGATGATCGGGATGGAAATCTGTTTAAGGTAACGGTGTGGCGCACCACAACGCTCATCTAACTATTAGCCACGTCCACGCGGTGGCGGGCGCTTGCCTGCACCATTGGGGCGATTGGCGACACTCGGACGCGCCAAACTCGACCGCCGTGCCGATGGATGACTCCCACCAATCGCGGTACGCCCACTGTCCACCGTTTTCATCCCCGGTCTTGCGCCAGAACGGCGTTCCGGGCGTTCGGCGGTAAAATCCGAACCGTCTTCAAACGCCATGTTCACCAAGCCGTAGAGTTTGCGCAATTCGCGCACTTCCAGCTCTTTGTGATGCCCACTGCGCAAGTAACGTGGCAAAGTGATATTGCCGTAACGCACCCGAATCAAACGGCTGATTTTCACCCCTTGCGATTCCCACAAGCGGCGCACTTCGCGGTTACGCCCTTCCGCCAGCACGACATGATACCAATGGTTTGCGCCTTCGCCGCCTGCATCTTTGATACGCATGAAACTAGCTTTGCCGTCTTCCAATTCCACGCCTTCCTGTAAACGGATCAGCATGTCATTGTTGACTTCGCCCAACACCCGGCAGGCGTATTCGCGCTCGATCTCAGACGATGGGTGCATGAGCTTATTCGCCAGTTCGCCATCGGTGGTAAACAGCAATAAGCCGTCAGTATTGATGTCGAGACGCCCTACCATAATCCAACGCCCCGCGCGGATTTTCGGCAAGCTGTCAAACACCGTCGGGCGACCTTCTGGGTCACTCAAGGTACACACTTCGCCCGCTGGCTTGTGATACATCAATACTTTGTGGGTGGCATGTAAACGTGACCCTAAATACAGGCGTTGCCCGCGCAAGGTCACTTGATCGTTTTCGTCAATGGCTTGACCGGATTCGGCACGCTGACCATTCACCAGAATTTCACCAGCGTTGACCATGCGCTCGATTTCACGGCGTGAGCCGTAACCAGCGCGGGAGAGGAGTTTTTGGATGCGTTCTTTCATGGTGTGGATATTACGCTAATCCCCCACTACCCGTATAGGGC
>CAYNNA010000142.1:0-5873 GCA_964398375.1 uncultured Thiothrix sp. | reverse complement strand
CCCTCAATCCCCCTTTTGCAAAGGGGGAAGTAAGAGAATGGTCGCCGGAATTGGTGGCGGAAGGCTTTGTGAGCGTTGCTGTCGAAAACATGGCAAACGCGATCAAAAAAATTTCGGTGCAGCGCGGCTATGACGTGAGCGAATACGCGCTGTGCTGCTTTGGTGGGGCGAGTGGGCAACATGCGTGTCTGGTAGCGGAAGCGTTGGGAATGCGCAAGGTGTTTTTGCATCCATTTGCGGGGGTGTTGTCGGCGTATGGCATGGGGTTGGCAGATGTGCGCCATATTGTCACGCACAGTGTGGAAGCGATGTTGGATGATTCGCTGCTGGTGGATTTGCAGCAACAACAGGCGGAATTGGTGGCGGAAACGACGGTGCATATTCGTAGCCAAGGTGTCAGCATGGAATCTTTGCGGCATGAAACGCGCTTGCATTGCCGCTATGCGGGGTCGGATTCGAGCTTGCTGGTAGCGTGGGATGGAGAAGATGCGGCGGGGATTCGGGCTGCGTTTGAGAGGGTGCACCGGCAGCGGTTTGGGTTTGTGACGGTGGAGAAGGCGGTTGTTGTGGCTAGTGTTGAGGTGGAGGGGATTGCGAAGAACCCTCACCCCCCTACCCCCCTCTCCCGCCAAGCGGGCGAGGGGCTAAGAGTGTGGATTCTTCCCCCTCGCCCGCTTGGCGGGAGAGGGGTTGGGGTGAGGGTCTTCCATCCCGTTTTTATGCGCGGGGAATGGCGCGACACGCCGTTTTATCAACGAGATGATTTAGCTTTTGAGCAAACGATTACCGGCCCCGCAATCATTCTGGAAAGTACCGGAACGGTGGTGATTGAGCCAAATTGGAAAGTCCAATTAACCGGACAAGGCAATCTGGTGATGGAGCATGTAGGTCGGGCTTCAGCCCGACATGTCGGACTAAAGTCCGACCCACAAGATGCAGCCCCCAACCCCATCCGCCTAGAAATCTTCAACAACCTGTTCATGTCCATCGCCGAACAAATGGGCTTCGTGTTGGAACAAACTGCCGTATCGGTGAACATCAAGGAACGCTTGGACTTTTCCTGCGCCATCTTCGACCCGTCTGGCAATTTGGTGGCAAACGCACCGCACATGCCGGTTCACTTAGGCAGTATGAGCGAAAGCATCAAAGCCGTAATCAGTGCCAATGCAGGGCAGATGCAAGCAGGCGATGCCTACGTCCTCAATGACCCGTATCACGGCGGCACGCACTTGCCCGACATCACCGTCGTCAAACCCGTGTTTGAGGAAAGTGGCAACACCATCATTTTCTACGTCGCCACCCGTGGGCATCACGCGGATGTCGGCGGCATTACCCCCGGATCCATTCCCCCGCAAAGCCGCACGATTGAGGAAGAAGGTATCCTTCTCACCAACGTCACATTGGTAGAGCGTGGGCATTTCCGCGAAGCTGAAATCCGTGCATTGCTGGCATCTGGCGCGTACCCGGCACGAAATATCGACTACAACATTGCCGATTTGAAGGCACAACTGGCGGCGTGTACCCGTGGCGAAACCGAACTTACCCGCATGATTGCACAAATGGGTTTGGCGACGGTGCAAGCGTATATGCGCCATGTGCAAGACAATGCGGAAGCCTCGGTGCGGCGCGTGATTGGCAGCCTCAAGGACGGCAGTTTCCAGTATGACATGGACGATGGCAGCCGCATTTGTGTGCAGATTACCGTGGATTCGGCAAATCGTTCCGCCACGTTGGATTTCAGCGGAACCAGCCCACAGCACCCCGGCAACTTGAATGCACCAACCGCAATTACCCGCGCGGCGGTGCTGTACGTGTTCCGCTGTCTGGTGCAAGACAATATTCCGCTCAACGAAGGTTGTTTGAAACCGTTGCACATTATCATTCCCCCCGGCTCGATGCTCAACCCGCAATACCCCGCTGCCGTGGTGGCAGGCAATGTGGAAACCTCGCAATACGTGGTCGACGCGCTGTTCGGCGCACTCGGCATCATGGGCGCAGCGCAAGGCACGATGAACAATGTGACGTGGGGCAATGCGCAACACCAGTATTACGAAACCCTGTGCGGCGGGGCGGGGGCAACCGCGAAGGCGGACGGTGCAAGTGCGGTGCATACCCACATGACCAATTCACGTCTGACCGACCCCGAAATTCTGGAAACGCGCTTTCCGGTACGCCTGGAAGCGTTTCACATTCGCCCGCATTCTGGTGGCAAGGGCAAGCATTGCGGTGGTGATGGCGTGGTGCGCAAAACTCGTTTTCTGGAACCGATGACCGTGAGCATTGTGTCGGGGCATCGCAAGGTTGCGTCGTATGGCATGGCAGATGGCAGAAATGGGCAGTGCGGTGTGAATCGTGTATTACGTGCTGACGGCTATTTGCAAACGCTGGAAGGCATTGCGCAGGTGGAAGTCAGCGCAGGTGACGTGCTGACCATTGCGACACCGGGCGGCGGCGGGTTTGGCGTCTAATACGCTCTACCCCTGCCACCGTCAGTTATTGGCTAACAACGCCATTTTGCTACGGTCAAGAATCTGGATAGCCTGACGCTTCTCCACCATCAAACCGTCGCGCTTCCACTGTGCAAACAAGCGGCTAACCGTTTCGATGGTTAAGCCCAGAAATTGTGCAATTTCAAGACGGGAAAGCACCAACGGTGTCCATCTATTCACGGGGGAGGCTTCGCACCATGACAGCAGGAAACCGGCGAGGCGTTCCTGAGAACGTTTTGCTCCCAGTTCCAGCAAACGCTCATCAGCGTGCTGCAATTCCCGGATACAACGCGCCATGATCAAACGTTCAACTTCGGGGCGGAAAACACCTAAGACATTCAGGTTAACGACGGCAATACGGCACACGCTCGCCGCTTTCAACGGCACTGCACTGTGGTTGTAACGTACATCGACTAAACCATCAAAACCAAAAATCTCACCGGCTTTCACAATGCGGATAATTTGATCTTTCCCATTCGCACTGGTTTTAAATAGCTTTACGTATCCGTCACGCAGCAGATACAGGTGCTGAGCACTGACGCCTGCATGGTAAATGGTTTCAGCGGCAGTATAATCAAGCGCGTCACTCTCAACACACCGCAGCATGTGATGGATGTTTTCTGCCAACTCGTTGAAAAAAGCAAACTCATGCACCGGACACCGTTTCAGTTCTCCCCTGCTCACCTGTAATTCCATGATCATTACTCTCCCTTTACCAGTTTCCAGTATTAGAGAGCACTGATGAATATGCATTGCTATTTATCAAAAATTTAACAGACTCATCAGCGTCAGTACATCAACCTAAGGTAGACTTACACTTAGGTATACGTAACTGACTCTGGGAGCACCATAAGATGACAACCAATAATCCGCGCTTCGTCAGCCTGCTGACACGTGAAACCCTTGCCTTGGTACTTGCGGGTGGGCGTGGCTCACGTTTATATGAACTAACTGACCGCCGTGCCAAACCAGCGGTGTATTTTGGTGGAAAATTCCGCATTATCGACTTTCCACTATCCAACTGCGTGAATTCTGGGATTCGTAAAATCGGCGTCCTCACCCAATACAAAGCGCACTCCCTCATCCGGCATTTGGTACACGGTTGGTCAAACTTCCGCACGGAATTAGGCGAGTTTGTGGAAGTATTACCCGCTTCGCAACGCACTACCGGCAACTGGTATGCGGGTACTGCCGATGCGATTTACCAAAACCTTGATATTGTCGAAACCTTACGCCCCAAATATGTTCTGGTTCTCGCTGGGGATCACATTTACAAAATGGACTACGGTGAAATGCTGGCGTATCACGTCGAAAAAGGCGCTGACATGACCGTAGCGTGCGTGGGTGTTCCATTGGAAGATGCTAAAGGCTTTGGGGTCATGACGGTCGACGCAAATCACCGCGTGGTGGCATTTGACGAAAAACCCGCCGAACCACGCCCAATGCCCGGTTCTAGCGATACCGCGTTAGCATCAATGGGCAATTACATTTTCAACACCGACTTTTTGTTCGAGCAATTGCACAAAGACGCTGCCAACCCTGAATCCAGCCGCGATTTCGGCAAAGACATCATCCCCTCACTGATAGCGGAACACGCGGTATACGCTTACCCCTTCCGTGACCCAACAACCGGCAAACAACCCTACTGGCGCGATGTGGGTACGATTGATGCCTTCTGGGAAGCCAATATGGAGTTGGTCTCGGTCGAACCGGAACTGAATTTGTACGATGAGACTTGGCCTATCCTTACCTACCACCGCCAGCTACCCTCGGCGAAATTTGTCTTCCGCGACGCAGGACGCGAAGGTAAAGCACTGGATTCGGTGGTATCCGCCGGTTGCGTCATTTCCGGTGCAGCCGTCATCAACTCGCTGCTGTTCTCGAATGTCAAAGTGCACTCCTACAGCACCGTGCAAGATTCGGTATTACTCCCCGAAGTGCGGGTCGGGCGGCATTGCCGGATTAGCCGCGCCGTGATTGACCGTGGCTGTGATTTACCAGAAGGCACGGTGATTGGCGAAGACCCGGTAGCTGATGCCCAACGTTTCCGCGTCACCCCCAAGGGCATTACCTTGGTCACACCGGAAATGCTGGGGCAAAAAGGTTCAGCCAGCGTCGGTTAACGCACGCTCACGCTCGCGCCCCCTTGTAATACTGATAAGCCGTTTTCACGAGTTGCATGGTATGTAATAAAGGCTTGCTCAACACCCGATGCGTACTAATGTGAAAATTAGCCATTTTGCGGCGTTCTGCCCACAAATGGTTAATCATCGGGTGATTGGGAATAGCGCACGAATCCAACCAAGACAACGGCGTGTTATCCAGTGTGCAATAAATATTTTCCAATTCTAACAACACACCGGGCGAATACGCCGCGTAAGCCTCGTTGTAGGCAATTTTAAGTGCGTACCCGCCTTGGGTCGCACTGGTCAAATTCAGCTTGATGGCAATCACTTCACCATCTAGGGACAATTTCAGCATCATCAATTGCCCCTGCGCTGCCGCATTTCGGATTAAGTTTTCGGCAAACTGACGCTCGCCAGAATGGCATCCCATTGCTGAGAGCGCCCGCCCTTTCCAGCCTTGTTGCTCCAGATTGAGGAAATCCTTGATCCAATCACTCAAACCGTGACTTTGCCCCGGCAACAATGCCTGACATTCCAACTTCCCCAACGCTTCCAAACGTCGCCGTAACCGACGGTACTCCTTAAGCTTCTTTTTACGCTGATGGGTACTGACATACGCATCACCGGAAAGCCCTGCGGTCAATACCGCACGTTCCCACGTATCGCGCTCATTCACCCAACCACCCCGTTGCTGCGAAAACAAGCGTATTTGCTGCGCAAACTTACCGTCGGTGGGGACTTTATTCAGCGAAAACGCCATAGCCCCCGAATGCTCATGCAACCAAGCAAATATTGCTTGGAGGGTTTCTTCCGCATAATCCTGATGCACCAAGGGTGTACCGAGCGGGCAATGCGGATGCAACCAATTCATCCAATGACAGGCAGGAAATTTCTGATAGGTTTGGGTTCTGACCAGCGGCAATAAACCCGTTAGGTGTGAATGCGCAGTATCCGCCCACACCAATAACACGACAACCGGCAGTTCTGGTGACACGAGCGCGTCTAAGGCAGGCAATAGCGCCCAGCTTTCATAAAACACATTGGGTTCAAGTGCCTGGCGTGTGAGCAAGTCCCAAGCCGGGACAATATCACGCAATTCACGTAGGGCGGTTACTAGTTGCGTAATCAAAGTGGATACCCGTTTATCGTTATTGAATTACTGTATAAGCAACATTGTGTTCCTAATGAACCCGTAAGCTTAAGCAAATACCCGACAAACGTACCCAAATGGGCGACAACAAAAAAGCGAGCCGAAGCT
>CAYNNA010000141.1:0-5895 GCA_964398375.1 uncultured Thiothrix sp. | reverse complement strand
CAATATGGGGCGTATGTTTGTGCGTAATTCACATTATATTAAATCAGCACCCGATTGGTATTACAATACCCGCTTGAACACAACATAAAACGGTTCATCTGCCATGCCATCATCATCCACTGCTGGCGTAGGTCAGCAACGTCACGACCATTTATTGCATCGCTTGCACGACTTGCAACGCCGTTTCTTGCACATTCCCCCACAGGAAATCGCCCCGCTCGCGGCAGAGCTTGAGCTGCCCATCAGCCAAGTCGAAGCCGTCATTGATTTCTACAGCTTTTTCCACCGCACTCCACGCGGGCGCATTGATCTGTTGTTCAGCAACTGCACCAGTTGCGGTGATTTGACGCTGATGCATAGGCTATGTGAATTGCTGGGCGTTGCCCCCGGCATTACCCGTGCGGATGGCGCAGTCAGCATTGACGAAACCTCCTGTGTGGGCATGTGTGATCAAGGCGTATCAGCTTTGGTGAACGGGCGCATCCTCACCCAACTCACCGCCCAACGCTTGCCGTCACTGGCGGCGCTAATTAATGCAGAAACACCGCTGGATGATTGGCCTGCGGAATGGTTTGCCGTGCAAGATAATATCCGCCAGATAAGTTTGTTGCTCAGCGATAACATGCCAGCGGGTGCTGGCTTGCAGGCTGCCATCCAACGAGGCGCGGAAAACCTGCTGGCTGAAATCAAGCAATCCGGTTTGCGCGGACGTGGCGGTGCAGGCTTCAACACTAGCCTGAAATGGCAACTGTGCCGCGCCGCACCCGCCACGACCCGCTATGTGGTGTGCAATGCGGATGAGGGTGAACCCGGCACGTTCAAGGATCGGGTGTTGCTGCACAGCTACGCGACGCAAGTGTTTGAAGGCATGGCGCTGTGTGCTTATGCCATCGGAGCGCAACACGGGTATCTGTATTTACGCGGTGAATACCGTTACCTCTTACCGCCACTGAAAGCAACGCTCAACGAGATGCGTGAAGCTAACTTGCTGGGCGCAAACATTCTCAATCAGCAGGATTTCCATTTCGACATCAGCATTGTAATGGGAGCGGGCGCATACATTTGCGGTGAAGAATCGGCGTTGCTGGAATCGTTGGAACAGAAACGCGGTGTGCCACGGGTACGCCCCCCGTTTCCGGTGACGCACGGCTATTTGGGGCAGCCTACCGTAGTCGACAATGTGGAAACGCTGGTCGCCGCCACCCACATTGCGGTACACGGCGGGGAATGGTTTCGGGCGCATGGAACGGCGCAATCCGCAGGCAGCAAGGTGCTCAGCGTCAGTGGCGACTGCACTGCTCCTGGCATTTACGAATACCCCTTTGGCATTACCGTGCAAGATTTGCTGGACGCGTGCGGTGGGCAAAACGCGCAAGCCGTACAAGTTGGCGGGTCTTCCGGTGCATTGATCGGGCGGGCGGAATTTGGGCGCAAGCTGGCGTTTGAAGACCTTGCCACGGGTGGTTCGATCATGGTGTACGGCGCACAGCGTGATTTGCTGGCGGTGGTGCGCAATTTCACCCATTTTTTTGCGCATGAAAGCTGCGGTTTCTGCACGCCTTGTCGGGTGGGTACGCCGTTATTGCGCAAGTACATCGACAAGATTGCTTCCGGTCATGGCACACCTTACGACCAAGCCGAAATGGCACGGCTGGCAACGGTGGTGAAACGGCGTTCGCATTGCGGGCTGGGGCAAACAGCGGCAAATCCGGTGTTGGATTTGCTGGAACGTTTTCCGCAGGTTTGCACCGAGCGTTTGCTGCATCAGGATTACGAGCCGTTTTTTGATCTGGATGCAGCACTCAGCACCAGCCGCGCATTGACTCACCGCGATGATGCGGAGGCACATTTGTCATGAATAACACACTCTTTATCGACGGGTTGGAAGTCCCTTTTGAGATTGGGCAAACCATTATGGATGCGGCACTCGCAGCGGGTATCTACATCCCGCATTTGTGTCACAAACCGGGCTTGTCCCCACACGGCAGTTGCAAACTGTGTACGGTGGAGGTGGATGGGCGCAGTGCATCCGCTTGCACCTTACCTGCCAGCGATGGGATGCAAGTTGCCAACAATACCCCCGCTCTTAACGAAGTGCGCAAGACGTTGACCCAAATGCTATTCGTGGAAGGCAATCACCTGTGCCCAACATGCAGCAAGACGGGCGATTGCACTTTGCAAGCCTTGGGCTATCACTTTGGGATGCTGGATGGGCATTTCCCGCCATTTTACCCGCGCCGCGAAGTCGATGCTTCCCACCCCACGGTGATGCTGGATCGTGACCGCTGCATTCTGTGCGAATTGTGCGTTAGAGCCAGCCGTGAAGTGGATGGTAAGAACGTGTTTGCGATTAGCGGGCGCGGGGCGCAATCCCACCTCATCGTGAATACCGCCAGTGGTAAGTTGGGCGATAGCGAGTTGCAAGCGGAAGATTTGGCAGCGCGTATTTGTCCGGTCGGTGCGATTCTGATCAAGTGGAAAACAACGGAGCATCACGATGTCTAAAATTCGTATCGCTACCACGTCGTTGGCGGGTTGTTTCGGTTGCCACATGTCGTTTCTGGATATGGATGAGCGCCTAGTCGATCTGCTGGAACACGTTGAATTTGACCGTTCTCCGTTAACCGATATTAAGCATTGCGGGCCGTGTGACATTGGTTTGGTGGAAGGCGGTTTGTGCAATGCTGAAAACGTACACGTCCTGCGTGAATTTCGCCAGCAATGCAAAATCCTGATTGCGGTCGGGGCGTGCGCCATCAATGGCGGCGTACCGGCGATGCGCAACCACTATGCGGTGCAGGAATGTTTGGAAGAAGCCTACCTGAACGGTATGGGCGTGGATAACCCGATGATTCCGTCCGACCCTGAATTGCCGTTGCTGCTATCCAAGGTTCACCCGCTGCACGAGGTGGTGCGGGTGGATTATTACCTGCCGGGTTGCCCGCCATCCGGCGATGCGTTTTTCACCATTCTGAGCGACTTGTTGGCGGGAAAAGAACCTTCCCTGTCGAAAGCCATGCTGCATTACGATTGAGGGTCATAATATGCCAGTAACGCCAAATACCACGCGCCGCATTGCCATTGACCCGGTGTCACGGGTGGAAGGACACGGCAAAATTACCCTGCTGCTGGATGCTGACAACCACATACAGGAAGCGCGTCTGCACATTGTCGAATTTCGCGGCTTTGAAAAGTTCATCCAAGGTCGCCCGTATACGGAAGTGCCGTATTTCGTGCAACGCTTGTGCGGCATTTGCCCGGTGTCGCACCATTTGGCAGCCGCAAAAGCAGTCGACCAGTTGGTGGGAGTGGATGAACTGACACCCAGTGCCACCAAATTGCGTCGCTTGCTGCATTTTGGGCAAGTATTGCAATCGCACGCCCTGCATTTTTTCCACCTGTCTTCGCCCGACTTCCTGTTCGGTTTCGGTTCAAATTTGTTGCACCGTAACATTGTTGGTGTGCTGGAAGATTACCCCGAACTGGCGCTCAAAGGCGTTAAACTGCGCAAGTACGGGCAGCAAGTGATCGCGGCTATTGCAGGCAAACGCATTCACGGCACGGCAGCCATACCGGGCGGCATGAACAAAGCTTTGGGCGAGGCTGAACGTAACGTCTTGCTGGGCGACATTGCCGACATTATTGCCTGGTCGCAGGATGCGGTGACATTGAATGAAACCATCCACCTGCAACACCCGGAAAACCATGCGTTCGCCACCTTGTCGACCAACTATCTGGGCATGGTCGGGGCGCAAGGTGAACTGGAGTTGTACCAGGGTGGGCTGCGTGCCAGCCGTGCAGATGGCAGTAATATTTTCGACCAGTTTGATTACAGCGGTTACGGTTCTGCGATTCGTGAAGAAGTGCGCAATTGGTCGTACATGAAATTTCCTTACCTGACGGCATTGGGCAAGGAAAAAGGCTGGTATCGGGTGGGGCCACTGGCACGGGTCAATCTATGCGATAGCATTTCCACACCGTTGGCGGAAGCTGCACGGTTGCGTTTCCGTGCATTTGCTGGGGGCGCGTATGTGCACGATACCTTGGCGTACCATTGGGCGCGGATGATTGAGGTGCTGCATTGCGCCGAATCCATCCAACGGTTGCTGAATGACCCCGATATTACCGGCACGGATTTGGTGGTGTCCGGGGGCGAAAAACGCCGCGAAGGCATCGGCGTGATCGAAGCCCCACGCGGGACGTTGTTCCACCACTACCAAGTCGATGAACAAGGTTTGATTGAAAAAGCCAATTTGATCGTTTCTACCACCAGCAATAATCAGGCGATGAATGAGTCGGTACGCTCGGTGGCTAACCAGTATTTGGATGGGCAGGAAATTACCGAAGGCTTACTCAATCATCTGGAAGTGGCAGTGCGGGCGTATGACCCGTGTTTGTCGTGCGCGACTCATGCGTTGGGCAAAATGCCATTGCAGGTGGAGTTGGTCAGCCATGAGGGAGCGTTACTGAACCGGGTGGTGAAGAATAGTGGGTAATATCCCCCCGATCCTGCTGTTTGGCTATGGCAATCTGGGGTGCGGCGATGATGCCCTCGGCGTATTGTTGTTGGAAGCAATGGCGGCGCAACGCTTGCCCGGTGTGGAATGCCAAACCGATATGCAGCTTCAGGTCGAACACATTACCGATTTGGTGGGGCGTGAATGCGTACTGTTCATGGATGCGGATATGAGCTGTGCCGCGCCGTATGTCGTGGAGCAACTCACTGAGCAACAGGATAGCAGTTACACGAGTCATGCGATGTCGCCTGCGGCGGTGCTTTATGCTTTCCGGCAAGTGTACGGGGTGGATGCACCGCCAGCTTACCTGTTGCACATACGCGGCTATGCGTTTGAATTGGGGGATGTGTTAACGGAACCGGCAGCGGGGAATCTGGCGGCGGCACTGGCATGGGTACAGCAATTTATTCGCGAAAAAGCGTGGAAAATATGACTTTTGTCGCTTATATCGTGTACTAATTCCCCTATGATCTATGTGCAGTGCAACATTTTTCGGATTAAGGAGTATCACCATGCATAAGATTATGACCGACTTGCATCAAGATCATGTCAATCTAGCAAAGTTGTTGAAGTTGCTTGAGCAACAGGCGGGCTTACTTGCCGCAGGCGAGGATGCTGATTTACTGTTAATGACCGATATTGCTGATTATATTCGCCGCTATTCCGATCAGATTCATCACCCGAAGGAAGATGCTATCTACCGCGTTTTTAGTGCTCGTTCCGATGCAGCGGAAGCAGTTGTTGGGGCGTTGCTGACGGAGCATCAAGACCTACCCGCAACCACCCGTGAATTCCAAGGTTTGCTGGACAATGTGATTAATGACAGTGCCATCTTGAGCCGCCAAGAGCTGCAAGACAAAATTACGGCATTTATTGATGCTCAGAAAGCCCATCTGAACACCGAGGAAGCTGAGCTATTCCCACTGATCAATAGCACGTTGGATGCGACTGATTGGGGTGTCGTCGAGCAATCGGTCGAGGAGCACAGCGACCCATTGTTTGGGCATCAGCTCATGGAGCGTTACCGCAATGTGCATCAATTGGTGATGCGGCAACGCGCTTGATATGAGCCGCCGTCTTTGCATTTCAGCGAGGCGGCGGGAACAAATGCTATAACGGCCAAAACCATAAAATGGCAGGGATAATGGCACAACCCGCTAGAATGTTCATCGGAATACCAATTTTTAAGTAATCTAATACGCGATAACCACCCGGACCATAAACCATCAGGTTTGTTTGATAGCCAATCGGGGTCATGAAACTCGCTGACGCCGCAAACATAATCGCAATCGCAAAAGGCATCACACTGACCCCCATTTGTTCTGCCAATGCGCTACAAATGGGAAACATTAAAACCGCTGCGGCATTGTTAGTAATG
>CAYNNA010000140.1:0-5897 GCA_964398375.1 uncultured Thiothrix sp. | reverse complement strand
CTTTTCGCGTTGTGGGGAGGGCGTTATCGACATATAATTCTAGTCGTGAACTAAACTAGGTTGTAAGTCATGTTGTATCTTAATCTCCATGAAGCCAAGACACATTTATCACGTTATCTTGAGCAATTATTACAAGGTGAACGTATTTTTCTGTGCAAACGCAATGTGCCTATTGCAGAGATACGTGCATTATCCAAACCACTCCAACATAAACGCCCGATTGGTTTGGCAAAGGGTGAGTTTGCCGTACCAAGTCAATTTTTCGACCCCTTACCGGATGATCTAATCGCCGCCTTTGAGGGGCGCTAACAATGCGTTTGTTGTTAGATACCTGTACATTTTTGTGGCTTATTTCTGATGATGATAGCTTGAGTCAAACAGCTCGCGAGCTATTTCAGAATCCGCAAAATGAAGTCTTCTTAAGCGTGGTATCAGTGTGGGAAATTACGGTGAAATACCAGTTGGGTAAGTTGCCCCTGCCACAGCATCCGCGTCAGTATATTCCGCAAAAACGCACTCAACACCAGATAGAGTCTCTCAGTCTGCATGAGGAAGCGATTCAACACTTGGCGAATTTGCCCGATATTCACCGTGACCCGTTTGATCGAATGCTTATTTGTCAGGCAGTTGAGGAGGGCATGGTACTGCTTACTCCTGATCCCTTGATTCAGCAATATCCGGTTAAAGTGATGTGGTGATGCCTAAAATCCGTCAATGCCAGCCTTGCACCGCCTGTTGCGACGGCTGGGTGCAAATGAATATCAAAGGGGCAGATGTCTACCCCGGTTGCCCTTGCCCGCACAGTACTGGCAAAGGCTGCAATGACTACGCCAATCGCCCGGTTGACCCGTGTGACAATTTCAACTGCGGTTGGATTATCCCCAACAGCCCGTTACCGGATTGGATGAAACCCAATGAAGCCAAAGTCATGGTGCTGTTCAATAAATTCCAATGGCGCGGCGTGCCGGTCGATGTGGCGATTCCCGTCGGCAAACGCATTCCCCCGCGTGCCTTGAATTGGCTCAAACAATTTGCCGAGCAACACGGTCGCCCCTTGGTCTATTTGGAACAAGAAATTGTGGATGGCAAGTTTCAAAAAGATCAACAAGCGGTTGCTTATGGCCCGCCAGACTTCCAGCGTGAGGTCATGGCAAAGATTGCCCAAGGCAAACGCTTGTGGATTTAGATAATCCCTTCCGATATAACAGGTTTTTTTCAATGGTGCAGCGCGGTACACTACGCCTCTTTGCAGCAGAGCATTCGTGAACACCATGACAGCTACCCACCCGATTCGGGAAATTCCGTACAATTATACTTCATTCTCCGACAAGGAAATCGTGCAACGCTTGTTGGGCGCACGCGCCTGGGAGATTTTGCAGGCATTGCGTGAAAAGCGCGAAACCGGCATTTCGTCACACATGTTGCTGGAAATTCTCGGTGATATGTGGGTGGTGCAGCGCAATCCTTACATCCACGATGACTTGCTGGAAAACCGCGAGCGGCGGCAATCGCTGTTCGACACCCTCAATGGACGGGTGGAAAAGATTGAAGAACGTGCCAACGGTAATGCCCTCACCCTAGAATTGATGAAGATTGCCCGCAACGCCTTGGCACAGTTTGCGGAAATGTTCCGCGTGGAATACGACCTGCGTGAAAAAACTCGCAAGCGTCTGCAAAAAATTACCCGCAAAGACAATATTCAGTTCGACGGCTTGGCGCGGGTGTCACACGTCACCGATGCGACCGACTGGCGGGTGGAATTGCCCTTTGTCGTGCTGACCCCAGACACCGAAGAGGAAATGGCGGCGTTGGTTGGCGAATGCATTGAGTTGGGTCTGACCGTGATTCCGCGTGGGGGTGGCACGGGTTATACCGGCGGTGCAGTGCCCTTGGATGCCCGCAGCGCGGTGATCAACACTGAAAAGCTCGAATTCCTGAGTGAAGTGCAATACCGCAACGATTTGCCGGGCGTGGATAAAACCGTGGCAGTCGTGCGCACCGGGGCTGGAGTGATTACTCGGCGTGTTTCCGATTTGGCAGGCAAGCACGGTTTGGTGTTCGCGGTTGATCCGACTTCGCAAGATGCGTCCACCATTGGCGGTAATATCGCCATGAATGCGGGTGGCAAAAAAGCAGTCTTGTGGGGAACCAGCCTCGACAATTTGCTCTCGTGGCGCATGGTGACACCGGATGCGGATTGGCTGGAGGTCACGCGCCTGAACCACAATCTCGGCAAAATTCACGACCAACAGACCGTACAATTTTCGGTGCAACGCTTCCGCGCCGATGGCAAAACCCGCAAGGGCGAGCCGGAAATCCTCACCTTTGAAGGACGCTATTTCCGCAAAGAAGGGCTGGGTAAGGATGTTACCAATAAATTCCTTGGTGGTTTGCCCGGTATTCAGAAAGAAGGTTGTGACGGTTTAATCACCTCCGGCGAATTCATTTTGCACCGGATGCCCGACCAAATTCGCACCGTGTGTTTGGAGTTCTACGGCACGGATTTGCACGAAGCGGTTCCCGCGATTGTGGAGGTGAAAAACTACCTCGACGGGCGCAATGACGTGTTGCTGTCCGGCTTGGAGCATCTCGATGAACGTTACGTCAAAGCGGTGAAATATACCCCGAAAGGCGCTCGTGGCATGTTGCCCAAAATGGTGCTGATTGCTGATATTGTGAGCGACGACGAAAAGGCGGTGGCGGAATCGGCTGCCGAAGTGGTGCGCTTGGCGAATGCAAGGAATGCGGAAGGTTTCATTGCGATTAGCCCAGAAGCGCGTCGCCAGTTTTGGGCAGACCGTTCGCGCACGGCGGCGATTGCGGCGCACACTAACGCTTTTAAAATCAACGAAGACGTGGTGATTCCGCTGCACAATTTGGCGCGTTACACCGAAGGCATTGAAACCATTAATATCCGCCAGTCCATGCAAAACAAGTTGCGCATGATCGACGGTTTGCTGGAGCATTTGGCGGGCGATTTGCCGGAATTACGCGCCGTGGCGGACTACGAAGCGAGTGCCGAACGCAGTTCCATTTGGGCAAACAAGCTGGCTCATGCGGTGGATTATTTGCAACAGCGCAAGGCACGTTGGGAGCAAATTCTGGCGCATTTCGATGCACCTGCCGTTGCGCATCAGGACTTGCTGGATGACACCGCGAAAGCGGCACAACGCCCGCAAGATCGCATCATTGATCTGTTGTTGCGGCGTGATTTACGCATTTCCTACCGCAAAGAAATCGTGCGACCGTTGCAAGAAATGTTTGCTGGACGTGAATTAGAGCCGTTGATGCAGGCAATGGAAAAAATTCACCGCAAGATTCGCAGCAGTCGCTTGTTCGTGGCACTGCACATGCACGCGGGTGATGGCAATGTGCACACCAACATTCCGGTGAACTCCAACGATTACGGCATGTTGCATGAAGCCGAGCGCATGGTGGATGCGATTATGGTGTTGGCGCGGGAATTGGATGGCGTCATTTCCGGCGAACACGGTATCGGCATTACCAAATTCCAGTATTTGGATACGCGTGAAATCGACGAGTTCGCCACCTATAAGCAGCAGGTTGACCCACAAGGGCATTTCAACAAAGGTAAATTGCTGCCGGGGTCGGGATTGCAGAATGCGTATACACCGTCGTTGCGTTTGGTCGAGCGCGAAGCCTTGTTGTTGGAACACAATGAGCTAGGGGCACTGAACAACGACATTAAGGATTGTTTGCGCTGTGGTAAGTGCAAGCCAGTGTGCAATACGCACATTCCGCGTGCGAATTTGCTGTATTCACCACGCAATAAAATTCTGGCAACCGGCTTGATGATTGAGGCGTTTTTGTACGAAGAGCAAACGCGGCGTGGCGTTTCCATCCGCCATTTCGATGAAATGAACGATGTCGCCGACCATTGCACGGTGTGCCACAAGTGTTTTAACCCTTGTCCGGTGAATATCGACTTTGGTGAAGTCAGTGTGCGGATGCGCAGTATTTTGCGCGAACGAGGCAAGAAAAAGACCAGCCCGGTGACGTGGGCATCCATGCAATTCTTGAATCTGAAAGACCCGACGCAAATCAATGTGATGCGTACCGGGATGATCAAATTCGGTTACAAGGCGCAACGTTTCGCGTATTCCTTGGCGAAAGCAGCGAATGTGTTAGGCACTGATAAACGTCCGGCGGCGACCTTGGGGAAACCGGCGATTAAAGAGCAGGTGATTCAGTTCATTAAAAAGCCATTACCGAAAGGGCTGCCCGCGAAAACCACGCGGGCAATGTTGGGTTTGGAAGACGATAGCGTGATTCCGATCTTGCGCGACCCGGTGAAAACAGCGGATAAACGTGGCGATGCGGTGTTCTATTTCCCCGGTTGCGGCTCGGAACGTCTGTTCAGTCAGGTAGGCTTGGCAACGTTGGCGATGCTGTACGAAACAGGTGCGACCACGGTATTGCCACCGGGGTATTTGTGCTGCGGCTACCCGCAAAACGCGGGCGGTGATTTGAAGAAGGGCACGCAAATTTCCACCGAAAATCGGGTGTTGTTCCACCGTGTTGCCAATGCCTTGAGCTACCTCGACATTAAAACCGTGATTGTGTCGTGCGGGACGTGCATGGATCAGTTGCTCAAATACGAATTCGACAAGATTTTCCCCGGTTGCCGCTTGCTCGACATCCACGAATATTTGCTGGAAAAAGGGGTGAAAATGAACGGGGTGAGCGGGGTGCAATACGTCTACCACGACCCTTGCCATACGCCGATGAAGCAGGTTAACCCGTTGAAAGTTACTCAGGAATTGACGGGTTCCAACGTGGTCTTGAGTGAACGTTGCTGTGGGGAAGCGGGGACGTTTGCGATTAGCCGCCCAGATATTGCCAGCCAGTTGCGTTTCCGCAAAGCCGAAAGCCTCAAGGCAGGCATTAACGATCTGACCGGTAGTGATATGGCGCAAAACGGCAATGTGAAAATTCTTACCTCTTGCCCGGCATGTCAGCAAGGGTTGTCACGTTACGCCGATGATACTGGGATGGAAACCGATTACATTGTGGTGGAAATGGCGAATCATTTGCTAGGCAGTGATTGGCAGCAAGGGTTTGTCAGCAAGGCGACACACGGTGGGATAGAGAAAGTGTTATTGTAAAAATAAGTCTGAGAAGTCGTTGCTTTTATCCGCTATTATTGTGCTGTGAAAATTCACAGTATTCAAAATTAGGAGGAGGAGTGTTTATGCAGCAGTTATCGAAGTTTGCATTGGCTATTGCCTCTGTATGTGCTTGCAGCAGTGCAGCACACGCAGCGGGGTTCGCTTTGGCTAATCAATCGGCTTCCGGCACGGGCAATGCGTTTGCGGGGGGGGCAGCGGCGGCGGAAGATGCGTCGACCGCATGGTTTAATCCGGCGGCAATGTTAGAGTTGGGTTCTGGTAAGCATGTTAGCCTCTCGGCGCATCTGGTGGCTCCGCAAGCTAAGTTTACCAATGGGGCATCCGGGCCGATGACGGGTATTGACGATGACGGTGGTAATAACGGTGTGGTGCCGGGTCTGTATGGCGCACGCAGTATCAATGACAAGCTCAGCGTTGGGGTCAGTGTCAATGCACCGTTTGGTTTGGGTACTGAGTATGCCGATAACTGGATCGGTCGTTACCATGCCACTGAGTCAACCATCAAGACGCTTAATGTTAACCCTTCAGTCGCGTACAAAATCAACGATCAGTGGAGTGTGGGCGCGGGGGTAAGTGCGCAAAAATTTGATGTTGAACTCAAACGGATGACACCGATACCCGGTTTGCCGGGCGACCATAAAGTGACCATTGCCGGTGATGCCACTTCCTTTGGTGTGAACGCTGGGGTGTTATTTAAATGTGAATTAAGGGCATACAACCAGCCATAGTGAAAGCCATTATCATACG
>CAYNNA010000139.1:0-6159 GCA_964398375.1 uncultured Thiothrix sp. | reverse complement strand
TGCCTTTAACTCATTGATCCGTGAATCAAAGGGCTAGGCTCTGAATCGCTGTGTTTCATAGATATTTTTCGTCGGGTAAATATGCCAATTTGCAGTCGGTAAGACTACACTCAAGATTATGTAATAACCATAATCATCAAATAGGAAGCCACCTCATGACTGAATTTGCCATCGCCATACTGGTCTTCATCGCCGCGCTCATTTTCATGGGCGTGAAAATGGTGCCGCAAGGCTACAACTACACCGTCGAGCGCTTTGGGCGCTACGTCAGCACCCTGCAACCCGGTTTGGGTTTGATTATTCCGGTGATTTACCGCGTCGGGCGCAAAGTGAATATGATGGAACAGGTACTCGACATCCTCCCCCAGCAAGTCATTACCGCCGACAACGCCAACGTCAATATTGACGGCGTGGTGTTCTACCAAGTGTTTGACCCAGCCAAAGCCTCGTATGAAGTGGCTAACCTGCAACACGCGATTCTCAACCTGATCATGACCAATTTGCGTTCGGTGTGCGGCGGCTTGGAACTGGACCACCTGTTAAGCAAGCGTGATGAAATCGGCGCACGGGTACTCGCGATTGTGGACGAAGCCACCAGTGCCTGGGGAGTCAAAGTGCTGCGTGTCGAAATCAAAGACATCGAACCACCGCAGGAACTGGTACGCGCCATGAACCTGCAAATGACTGCCGAGCGCCAAAAACGCGCCCAAATCACCGAGTCCGAAGGCAAAAAGCAAGCCCAAATCCTCGAAGCCGAAGGTATGAAAACCGCCGCCTTCCTGCGTGCCGAAGCCCGCGAACGTGAAGCCCTCGCCGAAGCCAAAGCCACCCAAATGGTTTCCAAAGCCGTGGCAGAAGGTGACGTGCAAGCCCTCAACTACTTCGTGGCACAAAAATATGTCGAAGCACTGGGCAAGTTTGCCGATTCCAACCAGCAAAAAACCATCTTTATGCCAATGGATACCAGTGGTCTGATGGGTTCCATCGGCAGCATCAATGAACTCTGGAAAGCGATGAAGGATAAAACCTGATGGAAACACAAGCACTGGAATTCTGGCACTGGCTGATTTTCGGCGTATTGCTAATGGCACTGGAAGTCTTCATCCCTGCCATGTTAGTCATGTGGTTTGGGTTTGGGGCTATCGTGACCGGTATAGCCTTGTGGCTTATCCCGTCATTGCCGCTGAGTGGGCAAATCCTGATTTTCGCGCTGGTGTCGCTGGTAAGCGTGTTTGGTTGGCGTAAATCGTGCTTCAGTGAGGCGAATATTCAGTCCGACACGCCCGATCTCAATAACCGTTTGCACAGTCACCTCGGCAAGGAATACACCCTGACCGAGGCGATTATCAACGGGCGTGGCACGATGCGTGTAGGTGATACGGCTTGGCGGGTGCGTGGTGACGACCTGCCTTCCGGCACACGGGTGCGTGTTACCGGCGTCGATGGTGTGATCTTTATCGTGGAAAAAGCCTAACCTTCGCCCGACAATACCCGTTCCATTTCCGCCATCCCCGCAGGCAAATCCAGTTCCGCTCCCGCTGCCCGCATACTCGAACCGAGCGCGTGCAAGGTGCGGAACAGGTTGTAAGCGCGGCTTTGTTCGCCCATTTGCCCGATACGCAAGATATTCAGCCCAAATGCGCCGGAAATTTCCACCTTATGCACTTTCGACATGTGCGCCCGCACCACGTCAGCCGACACATGATCCGGCACGACAATCCCCACCACCGAATTCAAACGGTGCTGCTTGTCGATCAATAGCTGTAATCCCATTGTTTCGATCCCCGCTTGCAGCGCTTCGGAACAGCGCAGGTGGCGTTCAAATCGCTGCGGCAGGGTTTCCTCACACACCAAACGCAACGCTTCGTGCAAGGCGAGGATGCCGGAAACCGGCGCGGTGTAATGGTAGGACTTTTGATTCCAGAATTTATCCGCCAATTGCGCATCCAAACACCAGTGGAACGGCAGTTCCTTGCGCGGTGCAATCTTTTTTGCCCATGCTGTTTCGGAAAATGCCAGTAATGACACACCCGGAATCGACGACAAGCCTTTTTGCCCGCCGGTAATAATCGCATCCACTTGCCAATTATCCATTTCCAGCGGCATGGTACTCAAGGTGCATACTGCATCAACGATCACCAAACAGCCGTAGCGTTTAGCAAGCTTAGCGATGTGGTTAAGGTTTTTATTGCATACCGTGTTGGAGGTTTCGCCTTGCACCAAGGTAACAACATCAAATTGCCCTTGCTGCAAAGCGCGTTCTACCAAGTCGACATCCGCGCCTTCATTGTGGTAAGCCTCCAAAACAGTTGGTTCAGCCCGCACCCGTCGCACCATTTCCGCCATGCGCAAGCTGAAATAGCCATTGGCGATGCACAGTACCCGTGAGCCGGGGGTTACTAGGTTAGCAACCGCCATTTCCATTGCTGCCGAACCAGGACCGCTCACGCCCATGACGTGGCTGGATTCGGTTTGGAATACATAGCGCCCCATGTCCTTGACTTGCTCAATCACGCGGCTCATGGTTTCGCCCAAGTGATTAATCACGATGGAATTTGCCGCCGCGACTTTTTGCGGAATCGGTACAGGCCCCGCGCCCATCATTAATAATGGCTCATCGGGCAGAATGTGTTCCAGTGGCACAATACTGGGCGGGGGGAGTAATTCAATCATGGCAAGGCTGTCCTTCAAAATAAGTCAGGCAATTTTACGCGGATTCGCCTGAATAGTAACAGTATTGTCATGTTGCACGTATCGCAACGGCGCGATAGAGCCGATGTATGCACTACAATTGCACCCCAATGGTTACACCCGTGCGCGGAAACCAAGGATACGGTGAGCCAAAGCCATCGTAACTGTTGCGTTGATTATTACGTTGCACTTGGCGCGACTGGCAGACGCGAAAACCATCTTCCCAACCCAATTTGTAATCCGGCGTATTCGCTTTGCTCAAATCTTTGGCGTAGGTGAACGCCTTATTGCCTCCCGCCGATAACCCGCTTTGGCAGCCATCTCGGTAGCCGCTGGTAAAGAGCGCGGACTTACCACTCACCCCCGCCATTTCGCGCTGCAACTGCTCCGCAGGCGGCGTGCTGGCACAGCCAATGACGCTAAGCGCACAACATGCAAAAATAAATGTATGCCGAATACTCATAACTAAATTCCTTGTGCTGCTGCACACCCGTGATTTCAATCACCAATATTAACGCAAATTTCAGTACAAATAGCTAAAGCCCCTGAAGCGCAATATAGCTAATTTCATTTTTACGGCGGCAAAACTTTACTTTCACCCCGATTACAAGCATAAAATGCCGCCTTGTGACTAATCGAAATACGGGCAGCGTCGCCCAGAAGCATAAGAAATGAGCGAAAACCTAGTAATTGTCGAATCTCCAGCCAAGGGGAAAACCATCCAAAAGTACTTGGGTAACGGGTTTGAAGTACTGGCCTCTTACGGGCATGTGCGTGATTTAATCCCCAAGGAAGGCGCAGTCGACCCCGACAACGGCTACGCGATGCGTTATGAAATCATCGACCGCAACCAAAAGCACGTCGATGCGATTGCGCGAGCGCTCAAAAAGGCCGACAACCTTTATCTCGCGACTGACCCGGATCGCGAAGGCGAAGCCATCTCTTGGCATTTATACGAATTATTGAACGAACGCGGCGCACTCAAAGGCAAAAACGTGCAGCGCGTGGTGTTCCACGAAATCACCAAACGCGCCGTGCAAGAAGCCATTGCCAACCCGCGTGACCTTGCCCACGATTTGGTGGATGCGCAGCAAGCCCGCCGTGCCTTGGATTATCTGGTCGGTTTCAACCTTTCCCCGTTGCTGTGGCGCAAAATCAAACCCAGCCTGTCCGCCGGACGGGTGCAAAGCCCCGCGTTGCGCCTGATTGTGGAACGTGAAGACGAGATCGAGCGCTTCGTCCGCCAAGAATATTGGACGATGACCGCGCAAAATGAAAAAAACGGGCAAGCCTTCAATGCCCGTTTGCACACGCTGGATAACCACAAACTCGACCAATTCGACATTAATAATGAAGCGCGGGCAACCGAAGTGCGTGAGCGTTTGTTGCAAGCCGCTAACGGGAAGTTGCTGGTCAGCAAAGTCGATAAGAAACAGCGCAAGCGTTACCCCGCGCCGCCGTTTACCACCTCCACCTTGCAGCAAGAAGCGGTGCGCAAACTCAAGTTTTCCACCCAACGAGCCATGCGGGTTGCCCAGCAATTGTACGAAGGCATTGACTTAGGCAGCGGCCCGGTGGGTTTAATCACCTACATGCGTACCGACTCGGTAACGTTGGCAAACGAAGCCATCGGCGAATTGCGCGGCTTGATCGAACAGCGTTACGGGCAGGACAAGCTGCCGGAAACACCGAACTTCTACAAAAACAAATCCAAAAATGCGCAGGAAGCGCACGAAGCGGTACGCCCCACCTCGGCATACCGCACCCCGGAACAGGTCAGAAGCCACCTCAACGAAGAACAGTTCAAGCTGTACGAATTGATCTGGAAACGCACGGTTGCCTGCCAAATGATCTACGCCACGCTGGATACGGTGTCGGCGGATTTAACCGCAGCCGCAGGGAGTTTTTTCCGCGCTTCTGGCTCTACCATCCGCGATGCCGGTTTCTTGCTGGTGTACGAAGAAGGCTTGGATGACCGTGCCAGCGAAAAGGAAAACCCGCTGCCACCACTGGAAGAAGGCGAAAGCGTCACCCTCCACGACATTGCCGCTGAACAGCATTTCACCGAACCGCCGCCGCGCTACTCGGAAGCATCCTTGGTGAAAGCCTTGGAAGAATACGGCATTGGGCGACCGTCCACTTATGCGAGCATTATTTCGACCCTGTTGGCGCGTGAATACGTTGAGCTGGAAAGCCGTCGTTTCACCCCGACCGACATTGGGCGCATTGTGATCCGGTTTTTGACCGAGCATTTCACCCAATACGTGGATTACGATTTCACCGCGAATCTCGAAAATGAGCTGGATGAAATTTCACGCGGTGAAAAAGCGTGGGTTCCGGTGATGGATGCCTTTTGGCAACCGTTCCACACCCTGATTGACGCAAAGATGGAAAGCGTCAACCGCAGCGACGTGTTGCAATCCCGCGAAATCGGCATTGACCCCGCCAGTGGCAGACCCGTGTCGGTGCGTTTAGGGCGCTTTGGACCGATGGTACAAATCGGCACCAAAGACGACGCGGAAAAGCCGGTCTTCGCCGGGTTACGCCCCGGTATGAAGCTGGATACGGTCACACTCGACGAAGCCTTGGAACTCTTCAAACTGCCGCGCCAGTTAGGCGAAACCGAAGACGGCAAAGCCATCAGCACCAATGTCGGGCGCTTTGGGGCTTACGTCAAATACGGCGACCAATTTGCGTCGCTGAAAAAGGAAGACGACCCGCACACCATTACCTTGGAGCGGGCGTTGGAACTGATTGCTGAGAAAAAAATCAAGGATGCGGAAAAGATTCTGGTGGATTTCGGCAATGGGGTGCAAATCCTCAAAGGGCGTTGGGGGCCGTACATCAATAAAGTCATCAAGCGCGTCAAAGTGCAAGCGCGTCTGCCCAAAGACCGCGAACCGGACAGCATGACGCTGGAAGAGTGCGAAGCCTTGATTGCCGTTGCCGCCGAAGCCAAAACCGCCAAGAAAGGCGCGAAAAAAGCCGCTGCTACGCCCGCCGCCGCCGCAGAAATGCCAAGCGCCGATACTGACGCCAAGCCTGCGAAAGCCAAAGCTGCGCCGAAAAAAACCGCCGCTGCCAAAAAGCCCGCCGCAAAGAAACCCGCTGCGAAGAAACCCGCAACCAGCAAGAAAGCGCCTAGTCCGAAAAAATCAGCGAGTTAACGAAAGCGCTCCCCTACCACCAAGAGCCGCACCTGTTGCGGCTTTTGCATTTTCCACGCCTTACAATTAAATGCCTTTATCGCTCAACAACAGCAGCATTTTGAGTTAACTTGTGCTAAATTTCCGACTAGTCGTCAATCTTTGACCACACCGCACAACAGCACACCAATCATAACAACACGCTCAACCGAACCTATGCCAGTCTCGTTATGACACGGTAGGGCGGTAGCGTGTTTAGACACTGATGGGGTGTGACCGGAAGTGATGCCAGCTTCTATTAAGCGGCATGGTGGGAGGAATT
>CAYNNA010000138.1:0-6267 GCA_964398375.1 uncultured Thiothrix sp. | reverse complement strand
AATGTGTGGGGTGGATTGGTTTTGACCATGAAAAAAGGGAGCGCCGAGGCACTCCCTTCAATTCCGTTGTTAGAAATATTATCTTCGGAGGAGGATATTATTATTTCAAATCGTCGCCGGTCATTGCAGTGAATGACGTTGCATTTTTAGCAATGTCTGGCAGTTCGCTAGCTGCAACAGGCACTAAACCTTTGTCTGCCAAGTAACCATCAGTACCCATTGCGTCTTCACTCACGTATTCAGCAACAAATTCCTTGATGCCTTTTACTTGGTCAACGTGGCTGTTTTTCACGTAAACGAACATGGAACGTGACATCGGGTAGCTGCCATCAATAACTGCTTCCGCTGAAGGGGCAACGCCGCCGATAGCCAAACCGCGCAGTTTGTCTTCGTTTTGCTCCAAGAAGCTGAAACCGAATGCACCCAAGGCTTTAGGGTTTGCTTCCAGTTTTTGTACGATCAGGTTGTCGTTTTCACCCGCTTCAACATACGCACCGTCTTCACGGATAGTTTGGCAAGCCGCTTTGTAAGCTTTTTCGTCTTTTTCCTTGAGGGCTTTCAGGGATTCTACTTGCTTACAACCGCCTTCCATGCCCAGTTCGTTGAAAGAGTCGCGTGTACCAGAAGTAGGTGGCGGCCCGAGCACTTCAATTTTCACGTCTGGCAGTTCAGCGTTCACTTCTTTCCAAGTTTTGTACGGGTTAGGCACTAACTCGCCTTTTTCGTTAGGCACGTCTTTCGCCAAGCCCATGTACAAATCTTTCAGGGTGAAGTTTTTGAATTCATCACCGCTTTTGGATTGCGCGATAGTCAGACCGTCATAGCCCATTTTGATTTCAGTGATAGCATCAACGCCGTTCTTTTTGCAGTCTTCAAATTCGCTTTTTTTCATGCGACGTGAAGCGTTAGTCAGGTCTGGGGTTTCAACACCCGCGCCCGCG
This sequence comes from uncultured Thiothrix sp., assembly GCA_964398375.1. Classification (GTDB taxonomy): domain Bacteria; phylum Pseudomonadota; class Gammaproteobacteria; order Thiotrichales; family Thiotrichaceae; genus Thiothrix. Next base: position 5,326 of record CAYNNA010000138.1, on the reverse strand, counting down.
CAGAACAATTTCATGCCGCCGCCAGTGCCGGTTGATTCTACTTTCGGCGCTGGGTTGCCAGTCTTTTTAGAAAATGTTTCAGCAACTGCTGTGGTGAAAGGGTAAACAGTGGAAGAACCCACGATTTCGATGTTGTCACGTGCGTGAGCAGCGGTAGCAGACAGTGCCAGAGCAGCAGCAATCGCCAGAGCAAGTTTCTTCATTTGAAAATCTCCAAAGTTTTAAATCAATCGTTTTCAAGCAGTGTCAGTGTTGAACTGCTGCGAACTATAGGCGGTGAATATGACAGCTTTGTGACAAACACAAAAAAATACGGTTATGCTCTTTTGTTCGTGACAGCAACCCAATAACCTCAGGGCATCTGAAATCAGGGAAATAAGATGAAGCAATTACGCAGAACAGTACGGTTGATTCGGTTAGCACTGCATGTATTTGTCGGGGTGTTACTGACGGTGTTGTTTGCCGGGATGTGGCAAGCTGCCTTTTATCCGCGTTTGGTGCGTTGGTGGCTAGGCAAGGCAGGGCGGATTATTGGGGTTCAACTCAAGGTAGTGGGCAAGCCTGCGGATGAGGCAGTGTTGATGGTGGCGAATCATATTTCTTGGCTGGATATTGCTCTGTTGGGCGGTGTCGCTAACCCGCGTTTTCTGTCGAAGCAAGAAGTGCGTCACTGGCCGGTGATCGGTTGGTTAGCAGCAAAATCTGGCACATTGTTCATTACGCGCGGTAAAGCGGGTGCGGCAGCCCAAGCCGCTACCACGATTTTGCAAGCGTTACAGGCGGGGGATTCGGTACTGCTGTTTCCAGAGGGCACGACGACGACGGGGAATGATGTGCGCACGTTTCATGCGCGTTTGTTTGCTCCGGCGTTTGAGGCGGGTGTTGCGGTGCAGCCGGTGGCGTTGCGTTATCCGGGGCGTGATGGTTTGACGCATCCCGCCGTGCCGTATGTGGATCAGCAATCATTGTGGGATAATTTGAAAGCGTTGCTGGCAGAATCCGGTGTGCAGGCGGAAATTCACTTCCTACCCTCAATGACGACAACAGCTACAGACCGTAAAGCGCTGGCGGCGGCTTGCGAGCAACAAATCCGTGCTTTTTGTGCGCTGCAACCGTAAGCTTTAGGCATTGTTTTAACAGGAGCAGACTGATGGCACTATGGGTACGTTTTTCTACCGAGGGTGAAACCCGTTTTGGGACGTTGGCACATGGCATTATTACCGAATACCAGGGTGATATGTTTGCCGAACATGCGCCGAGCGGGCGTGAATTTGCCTTGGCAGCGGTGCAATTGTTGCGCCCGTGTGAACCTTCCAAGCTGATTGGCTTGTGGAATAATTTTCAGGAACGGGCGGTGGTGGAAAATCTGCATAAGCCTGCACACCCGCTGTATTTCCTGAAAGCTGCCAATAGCTTTGCGGGGCAGGGGGAGGTTATCCCGCGTCCGACAGGTTACAACGGCATGGTGGTGTTCGAGGGCGAATTGGGTATTGTCATCGGTAAACGTTGTCAAGGGGTTTCGCTGGAGCAAGCGCCTGACTACATTTTCGGTTATACCTGTGTGAATGATGTCACTGCCCGCGATTTGCTGAAACAAGACCCGGTATTTGTGCATTGGACGCGGGCGAAAAGTTTTGATCAGTTTGGCGTGTTTGGTCCCAGCATTGCCACCGGGCTTGATCCGGCTGAGTTGCGGGTACGGGTTGAATTGAATGGTGTGGAAAAGCAAAACTATCCGGTGACGGATATGTTCTTTTCACCGACTGAGATTGTGAGCCAGATTTCGCACGATATGACCTTGGAAGCGGGTGATATTATTGCCTGTGGCACGTCAGTGGGGGTATGCGGGATGCAGGACGGGGATAGTGTGGTGGTCAGCATCGCGGGTATCGGCGAGCTGACCAACCGTTTCGGTTAAGCGTGAAGCTGTTAGTGGGTGTTTTTGGGTGGTTTGACACCGTGGCTTAAACGATCAGTGAGGGCATACAACACACCGGATATTACAAATGTCACGTGTATGCCCACCATCCACGCCATTTCTTGGTGTGTGGGGGCGTAGGGCGTACCCAACGCCATGTAAGACTTGAGCAAGTCAACCCCGGAAATGGCGACGATAGAGCCGATGAGTTTGAGTTTCAAGTCGCTGAAACCGATGTGTCCCATCCAATCTGGGCGATCTGCGTGACCGTGTAGATCTTCCATTTTGGACACAAAGGTTTCATAGCCGCTAAAAATGATAATGATCAGTAAGTTCATAATGAGGGAAACGTCTACGAGGGATAATACACCGATGATAATGTCATCATCGGTGGCAGTCATAATGTTAGCCAATAACCCCCAGAGAATTTTCCCAGCTTTGACCAATAATACGCCGAGGGCGACCACTAACGCTAAGTAGACGGGGGCAAGTAGCCAGCGACTGGTGAACAGGAAGTGTTCAAAAAAACTTTCGATTTGTTTCATGGCGATGTTTGCTTTTTTTGCTAGGTTAAGAATGGGCGCAATCATAGGGGGTAGCCTAGGTGCTGGCAATAAACATGGTAGCATTTCGCAAAATACGGGATGATAGACTCCCTTTGGACTGATGCGATGATGGAGATTATGGATTTCAACCACGCCGAACTGTTGACGATTAAGGATTATATTCGCTGGGGTGCTAGCCGGTTTGCCGAAGCGGAATTGAGTTTTTCCCACGGCATGGCGTCGCCGTTTGATGAGGCAGCGTATTTGGTGCTGCATACCTTGCATTTGCCAGTGGATACGCCGGATTTATATTTCGACAGTCGCCTGACCAGCCATGAGCGCCAAGCCGTTGCGGACATTGTGCGACAGCGGGTGGAAACGCGTAAACCGGCAGCTTACCTGACCAACGAGGGCTGGTTTTTGGGCTTGCCGTTTTACGTGGATGAAAACGTACTGATTCCGCGTTCGCCGATTGCCGAAACCATTGAAAAGCAATTTGCACCCTGGATTGAACCACCACAAGTCCATCGCGTTTTGGATCTTTGCACCGGTAGTGGTTGTATCGGGATTGCCTGTGCCTATGCCTTCCCTCATGCGCGGGTGGATTTGAGTGATATTTCCCCTTGGGCGTTAGAAGTGGCGCAGATTAATATTGAACGCCATCACTTGGCGGGTCAGGTCGAAGCCATTGAGTCGGATTTATTCGAGAACCTGCAAGGTCGGCAGTACGACATTATTGTGAGTAACCCGCCGTATGTGGATGCGGAAGACATGGCGGCGTTGACCCCGGAATTTTTGCATGAACCGGCAGCGTTGGCGTTAGCTTCCGGTGAAGATGGCTTGGAACACACCCGCCGTATTTTGCGTGACGCTGCCCGTCACCTTACGCCGAATGGGATTTTGGTGGTGGAAGTGGGCAATAGCCAGTATGCACTGCAAGCGGCTTACCCCGATGTGCTATTCCATTGGTTGGAGTTTGAACGCGGCGGTGACGGTGTATTCCTGCTCACCGCCGATCAGGTGCGAGAGTTGGCTGCTTAAGGTTTCAGGCGATACGTGTAGTAGGATGTATCGCCACCCGTGCCTGCATACGGGTACGTAGTGCTCGTACCGGTGCTGGGGGCGGAACCGTAGCAATTGGTTTTTTGTGCTTCCGGTAACGTATTCAATGGGGTAAATCCTTGTGCTAAGGCGGCATTCATGGAGTTGCTGGTGATGGTGAAAATATTGATTTTGCCATCCGCACCGCCACAAAACGCCGGGTACATGCGCCCGTCCATGCCACAACTGCTATGGGTGACAACAGCACCACCGCTTTGCAATTGGCGCTGCATTTCCGCTAAGGGGATGCCACCGCCTTCACATTGGCGTGAACCTTGGTATTTGTAAACATCAACATAGGTGACGGGCATGGGTGTCGCGGGTGGGTAGGTTGGCACACCCCAAGGGTTAAACGGGTCGACATACATCCCATTTGGCACACACGCACTCAACAATACGCTGCCCGCCAGCACGGCTAGACTGCCAAAACGCATCGCGCTCATAAAATACTCCTTACACTCATGATTATACTGGGATTTGACTGGGCATTAGGGCTTTCAGTTCCTGATGGCTACAATGATCTTTCGTTCGGATAACCTCAAGAGGCATGGCACGAATGACAACACCTTCCGTCGCTTGGTTAGTTGGCGCAAGTTCCGGCATTGGGCAAGCGCTCGCGTTTGCGTTAGCACAAGCGGGCTGGCAAGTCGCGATCAGTGCGCGGCGCAGCGAGCCGTTACAAGCGATGCAAACGCGCTACCCGTCCTTAACACCTTACCCGTTGGATGTGACCGATGCGCAAAGTTTGCACGAAGCAGCAGCGGCAATTACCCGCGAACTCGGTGAAATTGAGTTGTGCGTGTTGAATGCGGGCGATTATACGCCGATGCCGTTGGATGCCTTTGATCCGGCGTTATTTCGCAAGCTGTGTGAGGTGAATTATCTGGGCATGGTGAACGGGCTGGATGCGATTTTGCCATTGATGTTAGCGCGGGGGCGCGGGCAAATCTTGCTGACGGCGAGTATTGCGGGGTATCGCGGCTTGCCAAAATCCGCGCCCTACAGTGCCAGCAAAGCGGCGGTGATTAGCTTGGCGGAATCCTTGCATCTGGAATTGAAAGCGCGTGGCGTATTGTTGCGGGTGGTTAACCCCGGTTTTGTGCGTTCACCGCTGACCGATAAAAACGATTTCAAGATGCCGTTTTTGATGGAGGCAGATGAGGCGGCGCAAGCGATTATGCGTGATTTACCGCGTCAGAATTTCGAGATTGTGTTTCCTAAACGCTTTGCGTATTTGATGAAACTGCTGCGTATCTTGCCGTATTGGTTGTATTTCAAACTGACCAAGGGGGCGGCGTGATGGAGCATGTGACGCGTTATTTGCATACCTTTTCGACCTTGCAAGCGGATGGTTTGGACAGTTTGCTTGGGATTTTTGCACCGGATGCGCGGTTCAAAGACCCGTTTAATGATGTGAGCGGGTTGGCGGCGATTACGCGGATTTTTGCGCACATGTTTGCGACTACCCAGCATTCACGTTTTATGATTGTGGAGCACGCGCTGGCGGAGGATACGCTGTTTATTCGCTGGGATTACCAGTTTCAAACCTTAAAAGGCGAGCGCTGGGAAATCCCCGGTACGAGTGTGGTGCGGTTTAATGATGCGGGCTTGGCGGTGGAGCACGTGGATTATTGGGATCCGGCGGAGCATGTTTACAGCAAGTTGCCGGTATTGGGGTGGGTGATGCGGTGGTTGCGAGGGAAGTTGACGGCAGCGATTCAGAGCCTAGCCCTTTGATTCACGGATCAATGAGTTAAAGGCA
>CAYNNA010000137.1:0-6601 GCA_964398375.1 uncultured Thiothrix sp. | reverse complement strand
ATTGTGCATATTAGTATAATTATGTATAAGTTTCAAGTGAGCTGTAACTTACCCTGTCCACGTCGTGTTTGGATGCGCCAATCCCCCAACTTGCGGCGCAAATGGCGCACATACACCTCAATCACATTGCTGTCACGGTCAAAATCTTGCTCGTAAACGTGTTCGGTTAAACGCGATTTGGTGAGAATCCGACCGGGGTGCAACATGAAATAGCGTAACAGGCGAAATTCCGTCCCCGTCAAATCGAAGACTTCACCGTCTGGGGTGGTGACTTGCTGGTGCGCCTCATCCAATTGCAAGCCACAACAATGCAGCTTTTGGTCGGGAACCGCCGCTTGCAAATGACGACGAATCAGCGCCTGCACCCGCACCAGCAATTCCTCAAAATGGAACGGCTTGCCGAGGTAATCGTCTGCCCCGGCTTTGAAACCGTCCACCCGTTCGTGCCAAGCATCGCGGGCAGTGAGAATAATCACTGGCACGCGATTGCCGCGCTGTCGCCAATGTTGCAAGACCTCCAGCCCACTGCGTTGCGGCAAGCCGAGGTCGAGAATGACCGCATCGTAAGGCGTTTCGTCGCCCATGAATTCACCATCCACGCCGTTACTGGCAATATCTACCGCAAAACCTTCACGTTTTAGGCGCGTGTGCAAACTGCTGCTGAGTTCGGTGTCGTCTTCCACCAATAATAGGCGCATGGCTTTCCTGTTAACGTTATGTGTTTTCTGACTCGCCACTGATACCCATCACATGAGCTTTTAAGATCTGATGAACGCACACATCGGCAGCCACTTTTTGAACCAACAGATTATAGCCAGAAATCGGTGAATCTGTGTGTAACGTAAAGCACAGGACTGTAGGGCAAATGTCCTAAAACACCGGTTTCTGACCTTTTGTCGCCTAACCTTTATGAGTCATGACTAATACACTCTGTTCAAGACTAAACCAGAGTAAATACCCGTGATCCGTAGAATAATGTCCCGCCTGTTGAGTTTATCCTTGCTATTTCTGAGCGTTGCCGAAGCCGCAAATACGATTACTGTACCAGCGGAACAACGCAGCGCTCTCGGCATCGAAGTTACACCACTCACCACACTCACCGCCAGCACTGCGCTGGAAGTGAATGCACAAGTAATGTTACCGCCCACCAGTGTGCGCGTGGTCGCCGCACCGGCTGACGGTCTAGTCACCACCGTCTTGCATCAGGCTGGGGAAACCGTGAAAGCGGGTGACAAAGTGGCATCCCTTTCCTCACCGGATGTGGTGGAAGCACAACGCCAATACCTGCAAGCCCGCCTCAAATACCAATTAGCCGCCGACAATGCCGCCCGCGACCAACGGCTGGCAGATCAAGGGTTAATCGCCAAAAACACCTGGCTGCTGACCCAAAACGACGTCAAACTGGCGCGAGCCGATCAGGAAGCCGCGCTTGCTACCCTGCGTTTGCTGGGCGTTAAACCCGGTAGCGAGAGTGCCGACATCACTCTAACCGCCCCCATCAGCGGCTGGATACTGGAAACCCTAGTCGAACCAGGGCAACGGGTCGAAGCCTCCGCCGCGTTGGTCAAAATCGGCAATTTGCGCCAACTCAGTTTAGAAATCCCCCTAACCCCTACCCAAGCCAAAGACGTGCAAGCAGGGCAAACAGTCACCATTCGCGACAGCCAACTCAGCGGTACGGTTCGCGCCTTGCAACCGACCTTGGATAATGCCCAAAACGTCATCGTGCGAGCAGACATAACCCAAGCAGACAGCACCACCCTGCTGCATCCGGGGCAAACCGTCACAGTCACGTTGCAAAGCAGCAGCAATGCAGGGGAATCCGCCGCCAGCATCCCCACCAGCGGTTTGGTATGGTCGGGCGATCAAGCGTATGTGTTCACCGAAAGTACCGAAGGTTTCACCCCAACTGCCGTCAAAATTGTCCAGCAAAACGATACCCAAGCCACCATTAGCGGCTTGCCAGCCGACAGCCGCATTGCCACCAAAGGCGTTGCTGCGCTCAAAGCCAAGTGGCAAGAGGCGGAGGAATAACCCATGCTCAACTGGCTTACCGAATTTTCCCTCGCGCAACGCTGGTTGATCCTCGGTCTAACCGTGTTATTGACCGTATTTGGTATCCGCACCTTTCAGGAACTGCCGATTGATGCGTTTCCCGACGTATCCACCACGCAAGTCAAGCTGATCCTCAAAGCCCCCGGCATGACCCCCGAAGAGGTCGAAGCACGCATCGCCCAACCCGTCGAAACCGAATTGCTGGGGATTCCCAACCAAGTCGTGTTGCGCAGCGTCTCCAAATACGCCCTCACCGACATCACCGTCGACTTTGCCGAAGGCACGGACATTTACTGGGCACGTAGCCAAGTCGCGGAACGGTTTGCCAATGTCAAAGGCGATTTGCCTGAGAATGTCACCGGCGGTTTAGCCCCGATTTCCACCCCACTCTCTGAAATTTTCATGTTCACCGTGGAAGGCGATTTGCCGCTGCAAGACAAACGCACCTTGCTGGATTGGACGATTCGCCCCCAACTTCGCGCCCTGCCCGGTGTTGCCGATGTCAACGCGCTGGGCGGACGTGCTACCACGTTTGAAATCACCCCCGATTTAGCCGCCCTCAACGCCCGCCACCTAACCTTGGACGATTTGCGTACCGCGCTGAACACCAATAGCCGCAACGATGGCGCAGGGCGTGTCAATGAGGGCGAAGAAACCTGGGTGGTACGTATAGAAAGTGGCATCAACGGTCTGGACGACTTGCGCCACATTGCCATCAAAAGCGTGGACGGCATACCCGTGACCGTCGGGCAAGTGGCAAACGTCAAACTGGGCGAACTCACCCGTTACGGCGCTGTCACCCAAAACGGCAAAGGCGAAGCAGTGGAAGGCTTGGTACTGAGCTTACGCGGCGCCAATGCCGGAAAACTTACCAGCAGTATAAAAACCAAACTCGCGGAAATCAGCCAAACCTTACCGCCCGGTGTCACCATTGAACCGTTTTACGACCGCTCTACCCTCGTCGATAAAGCGATTCACACCGTCAGCAAAGCCTTGCTGGAAGCATTTGTGTTGGTTGGCATTATTCTGTTCGCGTTCTTGGGTAACTTGCGGGCTGCGTTCGTGGTGGCGTTGATTTTACCGCTGTCGGTGTTGGGTACATTCATTTTGATGCGCCAATTTGGTTTATCCGCCAATTTGATGAGTCTGGGCGGCTTAGCCATCGCTATCGGCTTATTGGTGGATGCGGCGGTGGTCATGGTCGAAAATATCGTGGCACATTTGGCGCATGATGATGAAAAAGCTAAAACCCCGCAGCGGCAAAAAATCTTGTGGGCAGTACAAGAAGTGTCTTCTCCTGTCAGCATCGGCATCGTCATTATTGCCTTGGTGTTTCTCCCGCTGCTGACGCTGGAAGGGTTGGAGGGCAAGCTGTTTTCACCGGTCGCGCTGACCATTGTGTTTGCGCTGTCCGTCTCCTTGCTGTTGGCATTGACGGTGATTCCGGTATTGGCATCGTGGTTGCTCAAACAGGCTGCCCACACTGACCCGTGGCTGTTGCGCGTGTCGCGCCGCGTGTATTTGCCGGTATTGGACGCTGCCTTAAAACGCCCCAGCGCGGTTTACATTCTGACCATCGCCGTGATGTTAGGTGCAGGCGCGACTTACCCCTTGATTGGTAAAACCTTTATGCCGACGATGGATGAGGGCGACTTGCTGGTGCAATTGGAAAAACTGCCTTCGATCAGTCTGGATCAAAGTGTCGACACTGACTTGCGGGTGCAACAAGCCTTGCTGGATAGCATCCCCGAAATTCAGCGTATCGTCGCGCGAGTCGGGTCGGATGAACTCGGTCTTGACCCGATGAGCTTGAATGAAACCGACAGTTTTCTGGTGTTAAAACCTCGTAAAACTTGGCGGACTCCTGATAAAGAATGGCTACAAGAAGAAATCCGCCAAGTGTTGGAAAAATTCCCCGGTGTGGGTTACAACTTCACCCAACCGATTGATATGCGCGTCTCCGAAATGCTAACCGGCAGTCGTGGGGATGTCGCCGTCAAAATTTTCGGTACGGATCTGGCGGTGTTAGGCGATTTGGCACAGCAAATTGTCACGATTTTGGAGCAAATCCCCGGTGCATCCGACGTTTACACCCAGAAAAATGCGGGGGTGCAATACCTGCGTGCGGAAATTGACCGCCAAGCCGCCGGACGCTTTGGGCTATCGGTAGATGACATTGCCAGCCTATTACGCACCCAGCTCGAAGGTGAAATCATTGGGATTATCCAGCAAGAAGGGCGGCGTGTTCCGCTGCAATTACGCGGTTCTGCCGAATTACGCCAAGCACCACAAGCCTTACAGCAACTTCGCCTGACACTTCCTGACGGGCGCATTATCAGCCTTGATCAAGTCGCAAAACTCGTCCGTACCGAAGGCCCCGTGGCGATTAAACGCGAAAATGCCGGTCGTTTCGTGGTGACACAAAGCAATGTGGCGGGTCGCGATTTGGTGAGTTTTGTGGAAGAAGCCCAAGCTGCCGTCGCCGCACAAGTGACCTTGCCGACAGGTTATAGCATTACGTGGGGTGGGCAATTCGAGAACCAGCGACGCGCCGCGCAACGCTTGCTGATTGTTGTGCCGATTGCGCTTGCCATGATTGGTTTGCTGCTGTTTTTGACGTTTCGGGATGTGCGGCAAACCGTTCTGGTGATGGCGAATGTGCCTTTGGCGTTGATTGGTGGCATTTTTAGTCTGGGGATTTCAGGGCAATATTTATCCGTACCCGCGTCGGTAGGCTTCATTGCCTTGCTGGGGATTGCGGTACTCAACGGCGTGGTATTGGTGACATTTTTCAATCAGTTGCATCAGCAAGGCTACCGTGGAACGGCAGTGGTACGCGAAGGGGCGTTGCGCCGCCTGCGCCCTGTATTGATGACCGCCAGCATTGCCGCGTGGGGTTTAGTGCCGTTGTTATTTGCCATTGGTCCAGGCTCAGAAATCCAGAAACCGCTGGCAACAGTCGTGATCGGCGGATTGGTCAGTGCCACCACCTTAACACTCATTTTATTACCGCTGCTGTATCGCCAGTTTGTGCTGAAGGGTGAAAAATCCCGTATGCCTGCCGAACACTACCATTAAATCACCGGAGATTTCGCATGTTCAAACTTCGCTCACTGATTGCATTAACGCTATTGCCACTCATGACGGCTTGCACCCCCCACCCGCTGGTGGCAGACAATGCCGCGACGCTGTTTATCACTAATACGCAGGGGGCAGCGGTAGCGTTTCGTTCCTTGCGGGTGGAAAGCAACGCAAATGACGCGGAAACCACCATCAAAGGGCAAATCCACCTCACCGGACGTGACCCGGTACATTTCGGGCATGTCGATTACGCCGTGCTGGATACCAACGGCACAGTGCGCGAAGCAGGCTGGGTAGAACATTCTTCTGCCATCCGCCTGCGGAATACGCACCGACCGTCTTTGTTCAGCATTAGGCTTAAGCAGCCGTTGGCGGTGGGGGGAAAAGTGCAGTTGACCTATCACACGGGTAGCCATCACTGAGCAATCTAACCGCTAAACTGGAATAAAACGGCATAAACCAACCCCGCCAAACGCCGCACAACTGCCCACTGCGATAACGATAGCCGCATTGGCAACGCCTTCACGCAGCATATCCAAATTGGTGCGACCTGCAATAGTTGAATTACTAACACTGAACTATTCATCGTACCTCCCGCTGTAGGATTACCGGCACTGCTCTTCGGGGCTATTCACAATCGCATCGACCGTCGCTTGCGAAATGACTTGTGCTTGATAATCCACGCCATTGTTCTCAATCTGACCCACGAATGCCCGCAAATGATTGCGTGAACCACACATTAAGTTGGTGTAAGCGGCAATAATATCAGCGGGTTTGCTGCCAGCATTGGCTTCATCAATGGCCTCTTGCAAATCGTTAATGTCGAATTCTTCGATGAAACCGCCAACATGCAAACCGTCATTCAACGAAATGGAGCCACGCATGACTAAATCTTGGTACAACCCCAACAACACTGGGTCAGTGAATGCGCCGATGGTGTCATCCAGCACCGGATCTTGCAGCTTGTAGGTAGCAATCAAATTACCCATGATGTCCAAGTGCTGCTGTTCAGAGCGGGTAGCAATGTTCTGAAAGACTTTTGTACCCCAACGATTGTACAAGGTGAGGTAAACATCACGTGCCAGTTTTTCCTCTTCGCGCACAAATAGCAGAGTAGTGGTTTCAGCGGCTGTCAGCGCAGTTGGAGCACTGGCTGGCGCAGTGTCCACTACCGATGCAGCCGCCGTAGTAGCCGTCGCAGTGGGTGCAGCAGTATCAGCAGCACTGCTGCCACCACACCCAACCAACAAGGTAACGGCACAAGCCAACAGAGTATGACGAGTCAGGTTTAAGGTTTTCATGGTTAGCCTCCAAATAATGAATGTATGCGTGTAGGCTAACCGGCTTATCTGAAATGAAGCTGAAAATTCCCCAACCGCATCACACCAAATACCACCCCAAAAACCCCACGATTGCCACCAACAACACCACACCCAAACCAACATACGCCCGCGTAATACCGGCT
>CAYNNA010000136.1:0-6632 GCA_964398375.1 uncultured Thiothrix sp. | reverse complement strand
CAGTTTAGGGCGTGGAAATCGCGGGGGCTAGACGTGCTGAAATGGCCGCTTACGTTTTAATGGCGCAATTTGATGTTTACCGTAATACCAATAGCGCAACAGCGGGTGAGATTCCCTACCTGTTAGATGTGCAAACCGACTTACTCGACATACTCAAAACGCGCGTCATTGTGCCGTTAGAATTGTGCGGCAATGCCAAACCAGCCCAAACGCTAACGCCCGTTTTTGACATTGAAAATACGCTGGTTATGATGTCCACACCGGAATTAGCGGGTATTCCTGCACGTTATTTGGGTGAATACGTCACCTCACTCGCCAGCCAACGCCAAGAAATCATGGCTGCGCTGGATTTGTTATTTTCGGGGATATAGCAGCCACCTGAGCAACCGACACTTTACGGGCGCATTGATACCCGCTATTTTGACACACATCCAGAACAAGCCTGACGAGAATAATGACCAACAACACCTATAACGCCTCCTCCATCGAAGCCCTCACCGGACTCGACCCCGTGCGCAAACGCCCGAACGATTTGGCGCAAGAAGTGATCGAGAACGATAAGAATATGAATCAAGCAAGTATGTTCACCACTGTGGATCTGTTTTCAGGCGCTGGCGGTTTCACGGAAGGTTTTAAAAAAGCAGGCAACTTTCAGTGTGTACTAGCAGTCGATGTTGACCTACAAGCAGTTGCCACCTTTCACCACAATCATCCCGAAATAAATGCGGTCTGTGCAGATGTATCTACATTAACCGAAAATCATCTACTCGAACTGACTGGACACAAAAAAATTGACGTAGTGATAGGCGGCCCTCCATGCCAAGGCTTTAGCCTAGCGGGAAGAAGACTACCCGATGACCCGAAAAACCAACTGTTCAAAGAATATGTTCGAGTAGTCAACATACTAAAACCTGAAATTATTATTTTTGAGAATGTCGTTGGTCTTGTTTCTATGCAAGGCGGTTTAGTATTAGAAGCTATTTGTGAAGAATTTTCTGCCATTGGTTACACCGTAGCTTACGATATTCTCAACGCTGCTAATTATGGCGTTCCCCAAGCTAGACCAAGATTTATCCTCATTGGAAGAAGTAATGGCGGACCTGTAAACATGCCACCGGCAACGCACACAGCCCTCGATAAAAATGCTAAAACGCTGGACTTGTTTGCCCCCCTGTTATTGCCGCATTTATCAGTAAGAGAAGCCTTATCAGACCTTCCAACCATTAAACAAGGTGAAGGAGACGAAGAAATAGCCTTCATAGCCTCTCCTGCCAATGCCTATCAAGCAGCAGTACGTGGGCAACGAGCCGCCCACAAACTCTACAATCACCGAGCTACACGCCACAGTCATGAAATCGTTGAGCGTTACTCTCACATGCCACAAGGGGGAGATATACGCTCATTGCCAGAAAAATTCCGCACCAAAAAGAACAATGTTTTTCGCCTTCATGAAAGCTTACCCGCAAGAACTATCACCTGTAATTTCCGCACAGACATCATCCATCCTTGGCTTCCGAGGGGATTAACTGTTAGGGAAGCTGCACGTCTGCAAAGTTTTGATGATGACTATCAATTTTTTGGCAATCTAACCAGAAAGGCGAAATATGTTACTCAAGACGACCAAGTAGGCAATGCCGTGCCTCCATTGTTAGCAAAAGCCCTAGCCAATCACATTAAAGGGTATTTATGAACATAACGAAAAATGCTTCTAGTGGTCACAAGCTAGGGCAACTCGTCGGTGATTGGTTTGAAGAACACATCGCCTTAAAACAATTGGAGCACGTTGCATCCAATCTTGGACTCTACTTGGATCATCGTTTCAGACATCGTATGTGCCGTGGCGATAAGATTATCTGGGCAGATAGCGATGGCAATGCCGTGGATTATGACTTCGTACTAGAATTACACGGTACGGATGAAAAAAAGGGCATACCCGTCGCTTTTTTTGAGACATTTTGGCGTAGAGGTGCGCGACATTCCAAAGACAAAGCCCGTGATGATTCTGGCAAACTGATACCCATGCGGGCAACATACCCAACCACACGCTTACTTGGTATTTTATCTGCTGGTGACTTCACCAAACCCGCGCAAGAATTAGTAAAAACGCGCAATATCGATTTATTTTACATTCCTAAAGAACAAATTTGTCAGGCATGGCGCAGCAACGGTATAGAAATTGATTACTCCGATGATGCCAACGAATCAGTAAAGCAACAGATTGCTCAAAATGCGAATTTACTTTTGCAACAACAGGGAATAAAACAAAAAATTGCTGCACAACTCATAGAAAATGTAGGCAATGCGGTGTTTGCTTCGTACACACGGCGAATCATTGCCAATGTCTCGGCTATTCCCATTTCCTACAGAATTACTAACACTTACAAAGGAGCTTCCGTGACTTTCACTCAATACACAGAAGCAGCCAGTTATATGGCAACCCACTCCATAGAACAAGAAAACTATGCAGAGATGAAACATCAAATCAGCTACGAAGCCATTTACAGTGATGGGGAAATTTTCGAGCGCGATAAACTCAGCACGCAGGACGCACTTGAACTTCACGCAACCGTCGGACAAGTTGCTGACTATTTCACCCATTATCATACAACAATGGCAGGTGAATGAATGACTAGCAACAACACTTACAACGCCTCCTCCATCGAAGTCCTCACCGGACTCGACCCCGTGCGCAAACGCCCCGGCATGTACACCGACACCACGCGCCCCAACCATCTGGCGCAAGAAGTCATCGACAATAGCGTGGACGAAGCCCTCGCCGGGCACGCCAACCAAATCGACGTCACCCTACACGCCGACGGCTCAATTTCCGTCACCGATAACGGGCGCGGAATGCCTGTCGACATCCACCCCGAACAAGGCAAACCGGGGATCGAAGTCATCCTCTGCACCCTGCACGCAGGTGGCAAATTTTCTGACCAAAACTACCAATTCTCTGGCGGTTTGCACGGTGTCGGCGTGTCCGTCGTCAATGCCCTCTCCCGCAAGCTCGAAGTCACCATCAAGCGCAATAGCCAGCTTTACCGCATGACGTTTGCTGATGGCAACAAAGCCAGCGAGTTGGAAGTCATCGGTAAAGCTGGCAAGCGTGAAACCGGCACAACCGTGCATTTCTGGCCAGATGGAAAATACTTCGACACCGTAAAATTCGGCGTAAAAGCCCTCAAGCACAATTTACGCGCAAAAGCCGTCCTCTGCCCCGGCTTACGCATCCGTTTCACCGACGCATCGACCAGCGAACCGGAAGTCACCGAATGGTATTACCAAAGCGGCTTGCGTGATTACTTGCGTGAAGCCGTCAGCGAATTCATCACCCTGCCCGAAGATCCGTTCACCGGCTCACTCACCGCGCCGCGTGAAACGCTCGACTGGGCATTGCTGTGGTTGCCCGAAGGCGGCACTGCCATCCAGGAAAGCTACGTGAACCTGATCCCCACCGTACAAGGCGGCACGCACGTTAACGGTTTGCGCACGGGCGTGACCGATGCCTTACGCGAATATTGTGAATTCCGCAACCTGTTGCCACGCGGTATGAAACTCACCCCTGATGACGTGTGGGAAAATATCGCCTTCGTGCTGTCCTTCAAAATGCAAGACCCACAATTTGCCGGTCAAACCAAAGAACGCTTGTCTTCCCGCGAAGCCGCGAGTTTCATTAGCGGCGCGATCAAGGACGCTTTCAGCCTTTATCTCAATAACAACACCGTCATCGGCGAACAACTCGCACAGTTAGCGATCAATAACGCCACCAAACGCCAGAAAGCCAGCAAAAAAGTCATCCGCAAGCGCGTGACCGCAGGCCCTGCCCTGCCCGGCAAGCTCGCCGATTGCTCCTCGCAAGACACCACGCGCACCGAGTTATTTTTGGTCGAAGGCGATTCCGCAGGCGGTTCTGCCAAGCAAGCGCGTGACCGCGAATTCCAAGCCATCATGCCGTTGCGCGGTAAAATCCTGAATACGTGGGAAGTGGATCCCGAACAAGTGCTAGGGTCGCAAGAAGTCCACGACATTTCCGTCGCCATCGGCGTAGAACCGGGCAATGTCGATTTAAGCCAGTTGCGCTACGGCAAAATCTGCATCCTCGCCGACGCGGATTCGGATGGAGCGCACATTGCCACCCTGCTTTGCGCCTTATTTGTCAAACACTTCCGCCCCTTAGTTGAAGCAGGTCATGTCTTCGTTGCGATGCCGCCGCTGTACCGCATCGACATCGGTAAGGAAGTCTATTACGCGCTGGATGAAGCCGAAAAACAGGCACGTCTCGACATTATCGCCGCCGAAAAGAAACGCGGCACTATCGCCGTCACCCGTTTCAAAGGTCTGGGCGAAATGAACCCGTTACAATTGCGCGAAACCACCATTTCCCCCGACACGCGCCGTTTGGTAAAACTCAGCCTCGACGACACCGACGCAGCCGACCTGATGATGGACATGTTGCTGGCAAAGAAACGCGCTGGCGACCGCAAGCAGTGGCTGGAAACCAAAGGCAATCTGGCAAGCGTATGATGGATACCGCCCAACTCACCGCGCATTTACACCTGCTGCATTCCAGCTTTCACCATTACGTCGGGCGTAATCTGGCGGATCGACCTTGGCAAGGTGAAAGCACCGCGCACGCGCTGGATACTGCACCGTTTGTGCTGTTATCGCACAATACGGATGCTGACCCCATTTTCACTTACGGCAATAAGCAAGCCTTGGAACTCTTTGAAATGGAATGGGAAACCCTGACGCAACTGCCATCGCGTTATTCTGCCGAAGCACTGTTACGTGAAGAGCGTGAACACTTGTTACAAACCGTTGCCCGCCAAGGTTATATCGACAACTACGCTGGGGTGCGCATCGCCAGCAGCGGGCGGCGTTTTCTGATCCGTCAGGCGATTGTGTGGAACTTACGGGATGCGCAAGGCAACTACGCAGGGCAAGCTGCGTATTTTGATCAGTGGGAATATCTACCCGGAAATCACTAGGACAGACTATAGTCAAAGACACACATAATCATCTAAGCTTAAGTCATCCAGATTAGGGCAACCCGCCAAGCGGACAAGGAGATGTTTCACATGACGATGACCATTGAACAGCAAATGAATGCTGACCTCGCGGCTTTTGCACAAGATCCCAAAGCCTTCATGAACCGTCAACCACCGAAACGGGATGCCGACGGCAACCCTGTTGCTGGCGCAACGCTGTTTTCACGCACAGCAATCGACAATCAGGACTACATTGAAGCCCGTGATGGGCAACGCTTGGAAATCCTGCAACAGACTGATGGCGTACCCGGCGGTATCTCCAGCCGTGCAGCCATTGCCTCTAACGATAAACCGGTCAACTTGGTCGATGCACTGACCTATACCAAACTCAGCAGTATGGAAACGGCTGGGCTAAAAAAAGCCAAACTCGCGGAATCGCCTTGGTCAGATGATTACTGGGCCATTTACAAAGGGATTCTCGGCGCACGCTATGCTGATTCCAGCTTCCCCAAAGATTCTGACTGGAAGAAAAATTACGATTACATCCGTGCCACACCTGCGGCGACTATTCTTGCCAGCGGCAATGCTAGCAAAATCAACAAGCTATCCCCATCGGAAAAATACGACGCCCTGATCGGCGACACGAACGAAACCCTCACCAAAAAAATGTGGGCAGAGGGAAAATCTTATTACGACCGCACCGGCTCAGTCGAAAGCTGGATGGGTATCTGCCACGGCTGGGCATCGGTTGCTTACATGCTGCCACGCCCGACGAAAAGCGTGACGCTCAAAACCCCCAATAATGTCGCCATCACGTTTTACCCCTCCGATATTAAAGCGCTGGCATCGTTATTATGGGCAAATGCCATGCCAGCCACCCGCTTTATCGGCGGACGTTGCAATGACAAAAATCCCGAATCAGACCCTGTAACCGGACGGGTCAAATCAGCAGCTTGTTTCGACACCAACCCCGGTGCTTGGCATTTAGCCATTGTCAATCAGCTTGGCGCAAGCAAGCGCAGCATGGTGTTAGATGTTACTTACGACTACGAAGTGTGGAACCAACCGCTGTATGCTTACGAATACCGCTACTTCAACCCGCAAGTCATGCAATACACCGATACGTTGACGGCTGCCACCGTCACCAAGACGGCGTTTACCAACGACAAATTCAAAACGTACCGCAGCGCCCAAAGTCATTCCATCGTTGGCATACGCATGGATGTTTCTTACGTGGTCGAAACCACCCCCACCCACGAGACCACCGACAGCGCTGCCAAAGACGCTATCCAGCAAGTGACTTACTACTACGATTTGGAACTGGATGCAGCGGGTACTATCATCGGCGGGGAATGGTATACCAATAAACACCCCGATTTTTTGTGGACACCGGGCAAAGATATCAAAGCCAAAACCGCGCACGAAGCGCAAGCCACTGGCACATGGGCAGCGGGTACACCAGTTCCCGCTACTTGGCGGACAGCAGCAAAATCCGCCAGCGCCAAGGGGCAGCCGCTGGCAGCGCTTGTCGAACAGATCATCAAATTCGCCAATGGTGCGCAACTGATACCGAGTGCAGCACCAACGCCAGCACCAACGCCAGCACCGACGCCAGCACCGACGCCAGCACCAACGCCAACGCCA
>CAYNNA010000135.1:0-6636 GCA_964398375.1 uncultured Thiothrix sp. | reverse complement strand
ATGCCTTTAACTCATTGATCCGTGAATCAAAGGGCTAGGCTCTGAATCGCTGAATTACAGAACCGGACACTGACCTGACGAGTATTCACGGAAAACTCATCCACCAAACCTTCTTCGAGATAGCGGTCAGGAAATACGCGGAAATTATGCGCATGAATACTGTTGCGCAAAGACTCCAAGGTCTCTTCAAACCCGTAGGGCGAGTCATATACCAAGGTAAGCTTGAGGTTATTACCCTGCTCTGCGCCGCTTGCTGTCATGGTCGTGACCAACCACAACAGACTTAATAGTATTAAATTTTTTAAGCGTTTCATTGCAATAGCCCATCATTAATAAATATTAGGTTTTTCTAATATATGGACAAAGCCGCCAAAGTTCAAGCAAAAGCACGCTTTTTAATCAGATCATAGGTTAACTGGCACAAGATTGATAAGCATCAATTACCCCGAATTTCAGGGAAGCGGATAATGAAGTCATTCCGTTGAACACCTACAAGGTAAGCCACCATGAATGAAACATCGCTCAGCCGCCTCATGTACACCCTGATTATTGTGGGCTTAGGCGTTGCTGCCGTCGGGGTTGGGCTGGTTATTTTCACCGATATTGTAACGGGGTATGGTGTGCAAGGCATTGCGCTGGTAGCTGGCTTGATTGCGGGTGGCTTATTTTTGTCGGTTCCCGCCAAAATTTATCTAACGTTACAACTCATGAAACGCAACGATGAAAAGGTCAAAGCCATGCGTGAACGCGGTGAAATCCGTTAAACCATACGCAAGAAGGCTGCCAATGGCAGCCTTCTTTGCTCGACAATAATATAGCCGTATTACGACTTACTGATGCCGGGTTCGTCAGTCGCATCAATCTCAAACGGATCATGGTGAGCCGTTTTGCTATCAATACGTTTCATGAAATTGCGGTAGATATACCAGTCCAGACTGAACCAACGCCCAGCCCCCATGAAGAACAGCGCCAACAGCAGCACGAAATACACCAAATACACCTCTGTCATATTATTTGCCATATCGGTGTAGCCGTGGCTCATGACCAATTGCTGCATGGTAGTGAGGAACCCAGCTTCGCCCATCGACATCAAACCCAGCACCACGACGACGAACATCAACGCCAACACCACCCAACGCACCGCAAACCCCAACACCAGGAAAATGGCGGCAACAATTTCAATCGTACCAATCAAAATCAGCACAGATTCAGCCCCCATCCCAGACAGGACGGTATTGCTCATTGCTGCTGCATTTTGCTGGAAAGCTTCCGTATTGACCCAAGTTAACGGATTATAAATCACAAAATCAGAACTGGAGAACAGCCCCAAATGCTTAACACCAGATACCCAAAACATCGGGGCAAGAAACAGGCGGATAGCCAATGGCGCAATAAAATCAAAAATACGCATCCATTCGAGGCTGAAAAAGCCAACAATAAACTTCATGAAACAACTCCTCAGGAATTGGGAAATACAGACGAAACCAAACTTTTTAGGGGATTATAGTCGATTTCTGACACATCAATTAGTGTTGTATTGTGGCACAGGATACAAGGTTACGCCATTGCGAATCCATCCGCCATAACCGGCGTTGACCCGTCGCACAATACCCGACGCATCTAAACCACAACTCGCCAGTTGCTCCTCACGTTGCGCGTGCTCGATGTAGTTATCCGGCAACCCCAGATTCAATACCTCCACCGTCAACCCTGCTTCATGCAAATATTCATTGACCGCACTACCCGCCCCACCCATCACCGCATTGTCTTCCAACGTCACCAACAAGTCATGGGATTGTGCCAATTCCCGCAACATCGCCTTATCCAGCGGCTTAACAAAGCGCATATTGACCAGCGTGGCATTCAGTTCGGCTGCGGCAGCCTGTGCCTCAGGCAGGAGCGAACCAAACAGCACAATGGCAATCGCATTACCGGTACGCAACTTGACCGCCTTACCTAATGGCAGCGCTTGCATCTCTGTTTGGGGTTCAATCCCAATCCCTTTACCACGCGGGTAGCGTACTGCGGTAGGGCAATCCATCTGAAAAGCGGTGTACAACATCTGACGGCATTCGTTTTCATCGGCAGGAGCCATCACCACCATATTCGGGATGCAACGCAAAAACGACAAATCGTAATTCCCCGAATGCGTGGGGCCATCCGCCCCCACCAAGCCAGCACGATCAATCGCAAACACCACCGGCAAATTCTGAATCGCCACATCGTGTATCAACTGATCATACGCCCGCTGCAAAAATGTCGAATAAATGGCAACCACTGGCTTCAAGCCTTCACACGCCAAGCCCGCCGCTAACGTGACCGCGTGTTGCTCTGCGATCCCCACGTCGAAATAACGCGCTGGAAAACGCTCTGAAAACGCCACCAAACCCGAACCTTCACGCATCGCCGGGGTAATCCCCACCAAACGCGTATCCTGTGCTGCCATATCACACAACCATTGCCCGAACACTTGCGTATACGTCGGGGTAGATTTTTTTGAGCTGGCAACCAATCCCGTTTTTAAATTGAAGGGAACCACGCCATGATAGGTACACGGGTCGTCCTCGGCTAACTCGTAACCTTTGCCTTTTTGTGTCAGCACATGCAATAAGCGCGGGCCCTTAATGCTTTTAATGTTTTGCAGCACCCGCACCAGTTCTTCCACATCATGCCCGTCAATCGGGCCGTAATATTTAAAGCCCATCTCCTCAAACAGTGTACCCGGCAATACCATGCCTTTCATGTGCTCCTCGGTCAGCTTCGCCAATTTGGACAGTGACTTGCTGTGCGACAAGGCTTTCTTACCGCTTTCACGCATGGTGGAATACATCCGTCCTGTCAACAAACGGGTCAGGTATTTACGCAAAGCGCCAACGTTGGGTGAAATCGACATTTCATTATCATTGAGGATCACGATTAGGTTGGCATCTAAATCGCCCGCGTGATTCAGCGCCTCATACGCCATCCCCGCCGTTAACGCACCATCGCCGATAATCGCGACCGAATGGTAATCCTCACCCTTATGTTGTGCGGCTAACGCCATGCCTAAGGCAGCACTGATCGAAGTGCTGGAATGCCCGACACCAAACGTATCGTATTCACTTTCACAGCGCTTCGGGAAACCTGCCAACCCATCTTTTTGGCGAATGCTGCTCATTTGCTCGCGCCGTCCGGTAAGGATTTTATGCGGGTATGCCTGATGCCCCACATCCCACACCAGCTTGTCCTTGGGCGTATCAAACGCGTAATGCAAGGCAACCGTCAATTCGACAGTACCCAAATTGGAGGAAAAATGACCTCCACCAGTCGACACCGAATTCAGCAAAAACTCGCGCACTTGAGCGCATACTGTTGGCAGTTGCTCAAGTTCCAAATGACGCAACTCGTCAGGCGAATGAATCGTATTAAGCACGTTGGCTAACCCCTAATCGTCAAACCGTAAAGATGGCACTGTGGTGGGTTCTGATCTTGCTATTAGTATTTATCGTATGCGTTTTACCGTGAATTCAGCAATTTCACGCAACAAATGCGCAGATTCACCGAAGGCTACCAAAGCATCCAACGCTTCATCATACAAATCCTTTAATTTCGTTTTAGAGGCGGACAAGCCAATGATGGAAGGATACGTCGGCTTACCCGCAGCCTCATCAGCGCCACGGGTTTTACCCAAGGTCTGGGTATCGCTTTCCACATCCAAAATATCATCCTGCACTTGAAATGCTAAACCGATGCATTTGGCGAAATGATCCAGTCGTTGCAAACGCTGGGCATCCAGTGCTTCCACACTATACGCCGCCAATAGCACACTGGCACGGATCAATGCACCCGTTTTGTGAATGTGCATGTTTTCCAACGCTATCTCGGTCAGGGTTTTCCCGACGGCTGCCAGATCCAATGCCTGCCCGCCGACCATGCCGCGCGAACCTGCTGCCTGCCCCAATAATTCAATCATCCGCAAACGTTGTGCGGGGGAAGCGGTCATCCGGGGGTGTGCTGCCAATACCTGAAATGCCAAAGCTTGCAAAGCATCCCCGACCAAAATCGCCGTTGGTTCATCGAAAGCCTTGTGGCAAGTTGGCTTACCACGGCGTAAATCATCATTATCCATCGCCGGTAAATCGTCATGCACCAGCGAATACACGTGGATTAACTCCACCGCTGCTGCCGGAATGTCCAAATGCTCCGGCGCAATGCCTAAGGCTTCTCCGGTAGCGTACACCAATAACGGACGCATTCGCTTCCCGCCATTCAGTACCGAATAGCGCAAGGCTTCATGTAATACGGCTGGATGGGTAGTCGCTGGTGGCAAGGTATCCTCCAACACCGACTCAATACGCTCCTGCCAAGCTTGCAGACGATTACGCACATTCAGCATCAGGCATCCCCTTGCTGGGGAAAGTCACTTTCCTGACCATCCGCACTCAGCAATTTGACCCGTTGCTCTGCGGCTTTGAGCGCTTCTTGGCACTGTCGGGTTAACAGCACGCCCCGTTCAAACTCCTTGAGAGAATCTTCCAAAGACAACTCGCCACTTTCCATACGCTGCACCAGCGTTTCTAACGCCAGCATCGCAGTTTCAAAATTGGCTGGGGCATCGCTGACATCCGCCTGTTTTCTCGGCATACACAATCCTGCTCATGCGGGTAAATAAAGATAGTAAAGCCTAAGTCGCCTTCAGGGGCAAGCCTAGACAAGGTATTCTTTGAAGAACAGCTTACAAATACCGTAAACTCTATAAAGAATATTATTAGATTCTAATCATCCAGTAATGAGAGCGCAAAATAATGTTGAACATGTATCAGAACACAGCAACCTGCTTAATACTCATAAGTACCCTAGCGACCACCGCGCCAGAGAGCTGGGCGGAGGAAAACATTATCACCTACCCCAAGCCAAGCACAGCGGCATCAGCAACACCAGAACCCGCCAGCACAACATCACCGACCAACGCACCACCAGCGACTGCTAACCCCATGCCACAAGTAACCCGTGCTACATTTACCACAGGTCTCACTGCCCGTGAACCCAATGACCAGTTAAACCGTGTCACCGCCGGGCAAAATATCTATTACTTCACCGAGTTGCTTAACCTGCAAGGGCGGGTTATCACCCACCGCTGGGAAAAAGACGGGGCATTCCAGCTCGGTTTACAATTTCCGGTGGGCGGGCAACGCTGGCGAGTACACTCCAACAAAATGATTGCCCCCAACTTGCCCGGCGTTTGGAAGGTCAGTGTCGTCAGTGACGATGGCTCGGTATTGCACCAAGATACCTTAATGGTTGAAACCGTTGCAACGGCGGTTGAACCCAAACCAACACCCCAAGCCATTTGGGATACCTTACCGCGCTAATTGACATCCTCCCCTCCCTAAAGGAAGGAGATTCCTACGGGAGCTGAGCCGCAAGGCTTCACCCCTTCGGTGGGTTCTTGCTTCATTGAGGGGCGTAATGCCCCATCTCCACAAGCTAATAAGCGGTGTCCCCGCTCTAAAATGTTGATTGCACCGACGTGATCGGCGTTATTTTCGTAGCCGCACTCCACACATGCGAACTGTACTTGCGTTTTTCGGTTATCTTTTGAGATGTGACCGCAACAGGGGCAAGTTTGGCTGGTATGGTGTGGTGGCACAGCGAACAGCATCCCGCCTTTCCATGTCATTTTGTAGTCGAGTTGCCGTCGAAATTCCCCCCAACCCTGATCGAGGATGGCTTTGTTTAAGCCGGATTTCTGGGCAACGTTTTTGCCGGGGTTTTCTGCCGTACCTGCCGCTGACTGGGACATATTCCGTACCTGCAAATCTTCGATGAACACGAGCGCGTGGTTTTGGCTGAGCGTGGTCGTCGCTTTGTGCAGGACATCGCGGCGGGCGTTGGCGATTTGGGTGTGAATTTTTTGGACTTTGGCTTTGGCTTTTTTCCAGTTGTTGCTGAATTTCTGTTTGTGCGCCATGCGCCGCTGGTATTTGGCGAGCTTGGCGGCTTTGGTTTTGAAGCTGTTGCGTGGTTCGATGTGTGTGCCGTCGGAGAACGTGGCAAAACGCGCTATACCAAGGTCAACGCCAACAGCCGTGGTAGCGACTGAGGGAGCAATCGCCACCTCCCGTTGGGTTTGGATGCTGACAAACCATTTCCCGCCATTGCTGGAAACCGTGACATTGCGCAATTCTCCCAACACATCGCGGCTGTTGCGGTAACGTATCCAGCCCAGTTTGGGCAGGAAAATTCGGCTATTGTCTTGGTCGAGCTTGATTTGTTTGGGGTCAGGGTAGCGGAAACTGTCACCGCTGCCTTTGCGTTTGAAACGGGGAAAGTCCGCACGTTTGGCAAAGAAGTTTTGGTAAGCTTTATCGAGGTCTTTCAAGGCGTGTTGCAAGGGGTGAACGGGGGCATCTTTCAGCCAAGTGGTTTCTGTGCCGCTGCGCCATGCTGTCAGGTGTTTCGCCATTGCCACGTAACCAATGAACTTTTCACCTGCTGCATGGTTGGCTTGCTGCAACGCTAAGGCTTTGTTGTAAACGAAGCGGCACGAACCCGCGAAACGGCGTAACTGACGCTGAGTGTCACCGTTGGGCATGAGTTCGTATCAGCAATTCTCATTTTGCCACCCACGACTCAATCTCGTCGGCTTGATGTCGT
>CAYNNA010000134.1:0-6706 GCA_964398375.1 uncultured Thiothrix sp. | reverse complement strand
TAAATGAACCACAGGGCTGGGTGCGAGATTTTTAGGATGCTCTGAATCGCTGGATAGCGTTAATACCTGTGTGTGAACCATTGAAACCAAATTGGGTAGAAGCACCGTTGGCAACACTGCCATTCCAAGCGGCATTGCTTACGTTGACAGCTCCCCCGGTTTGCGTGTAGTTGCCATTCCATAAACCAGTGATCTTTTGACCATTTAACATATCCCACGTCACTGTCCAGTGTTGCCAAGCATCCCCTCGGTTGCTAATCACCACTTCCGCGCCAAAACCGTCATTCCACTGACTGGTAATTTTGTAGCTGACGTGACAAGTCGCACTAGGCGGAGGCGAAGTAGCCAATACTTCAATAGCAAATACGGGTAGCCCGACTTGTTGCGTGCCATCGGAAACTTGTAACAAAATATCGCTTGTCGAACCTACATCGCTCGCGGTAGGCGTACCTGAAAGCCCTCCTGTTTTATTATTAAAATATGCCCATGACGGTTTATTCTGGATACTGAACAGCAATGCATCATTGTCGGCATCCGCTGCGCTTGGCATAAAACGGTAAAGGCTGCCGACTTTTACCTGTGTTGACGGTGTACCCAACAAGGTCGGGGCTTTGTTTTCTAAAACCACTGCAATATCGAAGGCAGATAGAGCAACTTTGCTTGTACCATCTGACACTTGAATGACAATATTTTTAGAAACACCGGCTTGCTTCGCTGTCGGTGTACCGCTCAACACACCGGTTTTCATATCAAACTTAGCCCAGCTAGGTTTACCGCTCACTGAGAAGACTAATTTATCACCGTTAGGATCTGAAGCACTGGGTGCGAAATGATACGGCTTACCAACGAGCGCCTTGGTACTCGGTGTCCCAGCAATCGTGGGGATAGGATTAGTAACCGTAATATCAAAAGCTGGCAGAGCAATTTTATGCTTACCGTCTGATACTTGAATCCGCACAGCTTTGTAAACACCGGCTTGCTTCGCTGTCGGTGTACCGCTCAACACACCGGTTTTCGTATCAAACTTAGCCCAGCTAGGTTTACCGCTTACTGAGAAGACTAATTTATCACCGTTAGGATCTGAAGCACTGGGTGCAAAATTATAAGATGCCCCAACCGTTACAGCAGTCGGCGGCACACCACTAATCGTAGGGGGAGGATTGTTTACCGTGATAGAAAATGCTGCAAGCGTCAGGGCGACCGCATTTGACTTTTTAAATCACTTTAAAATCAATAGATTGATTACTTTTAAGACATAGGCGCATTAATTATATCTCATTGATTAATAAGAGTTTAAAATTTATATGCGCTCACCCTGCTGCAAGCGTGGCCTTTTCCTTACCATCAGATACTTGAATGGCAATATTATTGTATACCTTGGCCTGTTTGCTGTTAGGAGTACCACTCAAGACACCGGTTTTTGTGTCAAACACCGCCCAGACTGGCTTGCCTTTGATGCTGAATGTTAGTTTATCGCCATCTGGATCACTCGCAGTGGGGACAAATTGGTAGGTTTGCCCTGCATTCACCGTCGTTGGCGGGCTACCACTAATGAGCGGTGCGCCTGCCCAAACTGACGTACAACTCAGCAGCACCACCCAAGTGACTATTCCAATATGCCATCGCGCCATGACGTTCCCCCCAGCAAGTACCTAAGGGGAGAGTGTAATTCATATACATTTTAAGTTAAACGATAAATTCAATTAATTACTTAAACCTATGAATGAACATACTGCAAAGAGGAGCAACAGTAAGGCAAACCCGCTATAACGCTCAAACATTGGGCTTGGTTTTCAACGGAATCAACCAACCAATTAACGCCCCAATTAATGAAGCCCCCAACACAAACAAGTGCAAATTCACCGCCGCCGTCAGTGCCACTTTTGCCTCAACCATGCGTGATAACGGCGCGATAACCCCCGCCTCATATGTACCAAAACCACCGGGCGCATGAATCGGCAACACACTGGTCAATTCCCCCGTGACCACACTGGTTAACAACAAATTCCAATTCACATCCGGCACAAACTGACTCAGTAACCACGCCAAAGTCACCAGTTTCACCACCCAGTTTGCCCACGTCATTGCCCAACTGCGACAGAACGCCCACCAACTATCCGGCAAACCATGCAAAGCCTTCTGCATAAAAACGCTGAAGCTGCCATCCTTGCCTGCTAATTGCACCTTCAATTGATTGCGTAACAAATACGCCCAAATCGGCAACGACATCCAGATAAACAACAACGGCAACGCCAACACCCGTAAACGCGTCGAAATCATCAGCGGGAACACCGCAAATGCCAAAATAGTATGCAAGTCCAACGCCCGAAACCACAGCAATGACGATACCGAATGCGCGTAGCCTACCCCAAAATAACGGCGCATCAGCACCGGAAAACTCAGTTCCCCCATGCGGGCTGGTAACACATTATTCATCGCATTATGAATCAACATCAGCCGCCAAGTTTGCAACCACTGTCCGCTCAAAAATTGCGGGAAGTAATCGTACATGCGCCACGCCCGCAATGCATAACTCAATATCAGCAACGCCAAGGCAATTGCACCTTGCGCCCAGCTAAAACCTTCCCAAGGGGTTAATACGCTTTGCCAACCAATCCAGTACTGTACGCCTACCACGAACAGCACCAATACCAACCACGATGCCACCAAATGCCAACGTTGACCGGATATATTGCTTTGTTCTGTCATCATGCACTCGCTTTCCAGTATAATTCAGCCCAATTGTAGTCGAAGCAGATAGTAGTTTAATGGCAAATTTTAACGACAGTATCCGCATCATGGTGGATTTCCATAATAAAGCCGAGCCGAAATACGGCTGGCACAAACCTACCTGATGCGCGTCGCGGCAAGCCTGCGGCACTGGCTGCTGCACAGCGGGGATGGCTTCCTGCTACCGTTGGTAATTCTGGCATTTTTCTGGCAATTGGGAACACCCGCGCTGTTTGATTTTGATGAAGGCGCATTCAGCGCGGCAACCTGGGAGATGCTTCAGCGTGGTGATTTCATTATCCCCTTTTTCAATGGCGAGCCGCGTTTTGATAAACCCATTCTAATGCATTGGCTGCAAGCGCTGAGTGTTTCCGCATTCGGCTTGCACGAATGGACATTGCGTTTGCCATCTGCCTTAGCCGCCAGTGCGTGGGTCATGGCAACCTACTATTTTGCTAAACCTCGAATGCCCCGTCAGCAAGCGATACTCGCGGCGGTGATGGTGGCAACTTCTGCGATGATTGTGATTATTGGGCGAGCGGCGACTGCTGACGCGGTACTCAATTTACTCATCACGCTGGCACTCTTCGACATCTGGCGCTATTGGGAACAACCAACACGGATGCGGCACTTTCGGGTATTTTTCTGGCTAGGTTTGGGGTTTCTGTGTGCAGGCTTGATGGCAATGACCATTCCTGTCCTAGTCAGTGCATTTTTATATATCAGCAATGGGCAATGGCGGCGCTGGTTACACGCGGTGTTCCATCCTTACGGTCTAAGTGTTTTTCTGGCAGTGGTCGCACCTTGGTACGTCTTCGCATACATGGCATACGGGCAGGCATTCATCGACGGGTTCTTCCTGCAACACACTGTCAGCCAGGTTGCAGATGCGTTGGAAGGACACCATGACTATCCGTGGTATTACTTGCTGGCATTGCCGCTTATTATTATGCCGTTCAGTGGTTTACTGCTGCCATTGTTCGCAAAGAAATGGGCATTATTTCCTACTGGTGATCAGCTTTCGCGTTTCCTTGGTGTTTGGTTTGTGTTGGTATTGGTGTTGTTCTCATTTTCCAGCACGCAATTGCCACATTACTTGTTGTATGGCATTACGCCGTTATTGCTATTGCTGGCGCAACACACGGAAGTAAATCCACAGCGTTGGTTGGCAGTGTTACCCGCTACGTTAATCGCGGGATTATTACTGTTTTTGCCCGAATTGCTCGCAAACACCGTGACTGATAGCCCATCACCGTATTGGCAAGGCTTGTTAGCACAATCGCAAAAAGTAACGGGAACACCCTACCGCGCCGCTGCGGGGATTTACTTGTGCGCCTTACTTGCGTTGCTATTCTGGCCTAGGGTACAAAATTATTGGCGATTGATTGGCGTGGCAGTGCTACAAACATTATTTATGGTCAGTGTGCTGCTTCCTGTGGTGGCATATACCCAACAAGGTGCAGTGAAAGATGCAGCGCGTTTTGCCCGCCACCATATCACGGGTTCTACGATAGTCATGGATGGCATTAATATGCCAAGTTTTACCGTTTATCGTGAAGCCATTACCCCAAAACGTGCGCCACAACCGGGAGAATACGTGTTTTCTAAAGACGGGTATCTGCAACCCATCGAGGAATACGTCGTAGTGTTTAAACAGGGCGGATTGGTGCTAGCTAAACGGATCGTAAAACCATGAGAGATTCATATAAAACGTACCGTTGGCAAATTTGGCGCAAATCTGGTGTATGAGTATCATCAATCGTTATCTATTTAAAGAAATCGCGCTCAGTTTTGCTGCCACATTACTGGTGTTAACGCTAATTATCGTGGGCAATACCTTTGTACGCTTACTCGCGGATGCTAGTACCGGCAATTTGCCTACCGATTTGGTCGGGAGCTTGCTGGGATACGGTTCATTACGGCAATTGATTCGCTTGATTCCGGTTGCTTTACTGATTGGCATGATGTTGGCGTTCAGCCGTTTGTATCGTGATTCGGAAATGTCGGCATTACGGGCGGCAGGTGTTGCCCCACGTCACTTTTACCGCGCTATTTTCAGCTTTGTATTACCCCTCACCTTGCTACTCGCGGTACTGGTTATCTTTGTTTCACCTTGGTTAGAAAGTAATACCGCAAAATTGCGCAGCGAAATCACTGAACGCCCGGAAGCGGCAGGCATTCCTCCCGGTGAATTCGTTAGCTCCGGTTCAGCCGAACGCAATTACACCGCGCTTGCCGAAAGCATTGACCCTAGTCGCACGGTGATGGAACGCTTCTTCATTCGCGTACAAAGCGGCAGCAGCGAAGTGCTTATTTGGGCAAAGTCAGCGATCCTTTTCATTGATTCAGGGAGCGGTGAACGGGTATTGCAAATCAGCGATGGCTACCGCTACGAATCCAATCCCGAACAGGGCGGCATGACTGTTATCCGGTTTGGGGAACACAGCATTCGCATTCCGCTGAAAAATCGCAGTATAACGGACAGTTTGGCAGCCATGCCCACACTGGAGTTGTGGCAACAAACCGACAATGAATCCCAAGCAGAATTGCAATGGCGTATCGCCATTATTCTCTCCGCACCCTTGTTGGCATTACTGGCTTTCCCCTTGAGTTACACTGCTCCTCGTCAGGGACGCTACAGCAAAATTGCGGTGGCGATCTTGATTTATGCTGTTTATGCCAGTGTGCTTGGCACGGTGCGCGGCATGATAGCGCGTGGTGATTTCCCGCCACTGCTCGGTCTGTGGTGGATACATCTACTGGTACTGGGTTTAGCCATTTGGCTCCTGCGCAAATATTACGGAAAACCCTCATGAATCTGTTAGAACGCTACCTGTGGAAAAGTGTCTTATCGAGCATCCTCATTACATGGTTGTCGCTGGCATTACTTGACCGATTCTTCGCACTACTGGGTGAATTCAGCGATGTCAACCCTGAAACCCAATACGGTAATCTGCAAGCGCTTTACTACATTTTACTCGGCACACCGCGAGTCTTGTACGACTACTTCCCCACAGCGACCTTAATTGGGAGTTTGCTGGGCTTAGGCAATCTTGCCGCTAATAGCGAACTCACAGCCATGCGGGCAGCGGGGATTTCCATCAAACAAATAGTCATGATGACCTTAAAATTGGGGCTAGTATTGGTACTATTAGTCTTTGCACTAGGGGAATGGGTCGCACCACATACGGAACTTAGCGCCAATAGCTTCAAATTACGGATGCAGCAAAAGCAACTCGCCATCGGCAATCAAGGCATTTGGGTAAAAGACGGCAACCGTATTCTCAATATTGCCAAGCTGTGGTCCGAAAAAAAGCTGGAAGGTATCGCAATTTACGAAGTTAACCCTGAGGCAGGACGCATCGACAGCATTACCCATGCGGTCAGTGCGGAACGCGACAATGACGGTTGGATGCTCTATGAAATCAAACGCAAACACATTCAAACCGATGGCATTACACAGGAAAGCTTGGCACAAGAACATGTCAGCAGACTCATTCCAGAACAAGTACTCACGATTGCTGCCGTTAAACCCAATCAGTTAGCAGCTAGTGAATTGGCGGACTTTATTCAGCATCAACGTGAAAACGACCTAAGCAGTGAACGTTTTGAACAGGCTTTCTGGCAGCATTTCACAACACCGTTATCGACACTGGTCATGTTGATTATTGCTGCGCCGTTTGTATTTAGTTTTCAACGCAATGCGGGGGCTGGACAACGGGTATTTATCGGGATTCTGATTGGTATTACATTTTTCCTGTTCAATCGTATGTTTGCAAGCGTGGGAATCGTGTATGGCATACCCCCCCTACTCGCAGCCACCTTACCTTTGTTAGTATTTCTAGCGGGCGGATTGTGGATGTTACGTGGATTACGCTAATAACGTTGGGGCATAAAAAAAGCCCCGCAACGTAAACCGTAAACGGGGCTTTTGTAATAGCGCTTGGCGTTGACCTACTCTCACATGGGGAGACCC
>CAYNNA010000133.1:0-6731 GCA_964398375.1 uncultured Thiothrix sp. | reverse complement strand
AATGCCTTTAACTCATTGATCCGTGAATCAAAGGGCTAGGCTCTGAATCGCTGATCATGCCCGCCTGCTCCAGCAATCGGTCTACCTGTTGCTGAATGCTATCCCGCAAGTCTTCAGCAAATTGCTGCTCTTTCGGGGTTTTCAATTCACACGCCGCCCACACACGGGGCAATTGTTCCATAACCTGCTTGCACATGGCAGTAAGCGTTGCCTGCACCAGTGAGCGCGACAAGCCACAACTTTCGGCAAAATCTGCCAATTGAAAGGCGGAGATACGGGTATCAAAATCATCCCCCAACGCCATCGCTAATTCCTGTTGGTATTCGGGGTAGACCGCGATATTGACCAGATCGTAGCAAGGCGCAGGTTCAATGCCGTTTTTGCCGACGAAAAAGCTGATGTTTTTGCCGTGTGCATCCCAATTGCTGATGATGAGGTTGAAGAGTATCCAGTTCACCACGTATTTGCGGGCGAGCGCAGGCGCACGGCAATGAGCGCAAAAGGCGAATAAACGCAGCAAGCTTGCGCCGTCACGGATAGCCGCTACGTCACGGCTGTTGCCGAAATTGCGTTCGTATTTGTATTCAGGCGGCAAATCCAGTGCCTGACAACCGTCAATCAGGTGGCGACGCAATACCGTATCGCCTTGGCGTTTGCGGTCGAAGCGAGTGACCAGCAACGCCCGGTGCTGCCCGAATCGCCGCAATTCTACCTCCGCTACGGGCAAACCCATCGCTTTGGCAAGCTGCATCAGCAGGTATTCATTCAGCACCACATGGTTCTGGTTGGCAGGCTCGAATTTGAGGATATGGGTGGAACACAAACTGCCCTCACCAAAAGCCAGCACGCCATTCCCATCCGCCAACACATTGATTTTATGTTGAACCCCAGCCACCGACAAGCGTGGGCGACCATCCCACACAATCAGGTTGCGGGCGGGTTGATTGTCGAGGCGTTCCAGCAATTCAGCCGGTTGGATTGGGCGCAAACGGGCAGGCTGGATGGATTCTGCCGTTTCGGGCAAAAACTGTAATGCCCCTGGTGTATCTGCCCCCAAGGCATGGATAATACCGAAGGTATTGGCACGGCTGAGTTGGTAGTTTTCCAGCAGAATATCGAAACCTTGACCTTCGGGAAGCAGGTTACGCAAGAAGCGTTGCACCATCTGATGATTCGTCGTGTTTGTCAGCGGCAAATGCGGCGAAATGGCAAAACCACTGGACTGCCATGCGGGTGTGTATTCCAGTGACAATTGCCCTTGCGAATCAGCCAGCAGAAAACCGATGGGGTGTTCCCCAAGGTAAATCCGCAAGCGGTGTTCATACCCAGTCATCGTCGCCACCTTCTGTCCACTGCTCCACCGTTAGCATGATACCTAGCCCGTTTAACACTTGGAGTAATGTGCCGAGTTGTGCGCCGGAATGTCCGCGTTCCAGCTTACTTAAGGTGTCTTTGGCAACGCCGAGCAAGGCGGCGGCATCGTCAATCCGCAAACCCGATTGGGTGCGTTTGGCACGGATGAATTGCCCTAGCAGTTCGGGGGTGAGTGCGCCGGATTGTTGGGGTGTGGGGAGTGGGTTCAGGAGTCTTGCCATGTTGCGTTACCATTGTTCCTGCTATTCAAGGAATAATAGCGCATGGTGAGTAATAGGCAAGGTTGTTCCTGCTAACGTGGGAATATAAAGCGTGTCCAACTAAGTCATAGCAGCCCGTCGCCTCGCCATAGGCAAGCCATTCGGCATCAGGTAAAGTCCACCCCAAACCCCAATCAATAACAATAACGGACACACCATGACAACCGCAGCCCCCCAACTGATTCAGGCTACGCTTGCGCAGTTGAACAAGGTTATTCACGGCAAACCGCAGCAGATACAACTCGCGCTCACCTGTTTGCTGGCAAACGGTCATTTGCTGTTGGAAGACTTGCCCGGCATGGGTAAAACCACCCTCGCGCACGCATTAGCGCAGGTGTGCGGCTTGGAATACAAGCGCGTGCAATTCACCAGTGATTTGCTACCTGCCGATTTGATTGGCGCGGCAATTTTCGAGACACAAGCGGGTAGATTCCGCTTTCACCTAGGCCCCGTCTTCAGTCAAGTTTTTCTTGCGGATGAGTTGAACCGTGCTACGCCTAAAGCACAAAGCGCCTTGCTGGAAGCGATGGAAGAGCGCCAAGTGAGTGTCGATGGCACGACGCATATTTTACCCGCTCCGTTTTTCGTGATTGCCACCCAAAACCCGCAAAGCCAGTCGGGAACCTTTCCACTGCCCGAATCGCAACTTGACCGCTTTTTGATACGCCTGTCATTGGGCTACCCCGAAGCAGCGGCAGAACGTGAATTGCTGAAAGGGCGCAACGGGCGCGTCTTGCTTGCGAGTATGCAGCAAGTGTTGAACGAATCCCGCCTGAAAGCGCTGCAAACGCTCGTGCCACAGGTGAAAATGACCGATACCCTGCTGGATTATGTGCAACGCTTAATCGCCTACACTCGCCAGCCGGACATCTGTCAGTTAGGGCTATCCCCGCGTGGTGCGTTGGCGTTGGTGAAAAGTGCGCAAGCCTGGGCATTGTTGCAAGCACGCGGGCATGTATTACCAGAAGATGTGCAAGCGGTATTCGTGGCAGTCGCAGGGCATCGCCTCGTCGGGCGGCAAGAAGCGCAAGGCGAACAATTGGCACGCCACATTCTCAGCAAAGTGGATGTAGTTGGCGGCAAACATGGTTGAGGTACTGCGCGGATACTGGGACAGTTGGGTGCGGCAACGTTTGCCCGCCGCTCGTGTGACCACACTCAATCAGCGCAAGATTTTTATTGTACCTAGCAAAACCGCCGTGGGGCTATTGGTGTTAATTGCACTGCTATTTTTGCTGGGGATTAATTTCCAGAATTCACTAGTGTACATCATTTGTTTCTGGTTGCTGTCATTGCTGCTGCTCACCATTTTTTACACATGGCGTAATCTCGCTGGGCTAACGATCACCGCGCTCGGCGTGGAACCGTGTTTTGCGGGTGAAAAAGCGGTATTGGAAATGGAACTGATGCGCCCCGCCCATCAGCCTAAATACGCAGTGGAATTGGCGTGGGAAGGCGAAGATCAGGTGCAGGTCGATTTGGCAATAGCGTCAACCGTGCGCGTAAAATTGTCACACAGTACCGGCGGACGCGGCTATTTCAAACCACCTCGGCTGCGCATTGCGACTCACTTCCCGACCGGTTTGGCGGTGGCGTGGTCGTATGTGACAGTTGATGTGCGCGGTTTGGTATACCCCGCACCGATTGAAAAAGCCTTTCAGCCCAGTGGCAATGCCCAGCGTGAAAATGTTGAAGATGGGCGTGAAATTGCTGGTGGCAGCAATGATTTCGGCGGTATTCGCGATTACCAGCAGGGCGATGGCTCGAAACGTATCCATTGGGCTAAATACGCGCAAACCGGCAAGCTGTATACCAAAACCTTCGTTGATTATGCCAGCCATGCGCTGTGGTTGGAATGGAATGAATTGCCCATGCCCGGTATCGAGGTGCGGCTCTCACATTTGTGTCGCAAAGTGCTGGAATTTCATCAGGAACAGCGCGAATACGGTTTGCGGATTCCCGGCATTTTGATTGAACCGGGTAAGGGTGAGGCGCACAAAGCGCGTTGCTTGCAGGCGTTGGCGCTGTTTGGGGTGCAGGATGCATAAGCAGATTACCTACACCGGCATGATTTGGTTGCTGGCGGCGCAAGTCGTGGTGATGTTGCCGTTTCTCTTCGACCTGCCGATTTGGTTACTGCCGGTGTTGTTGTTTGCCGCAGGCTGGCGTTTGCGGGTGTTATCCGGTGCGGCGTTGCAGCCGGGAAATGTGATCAAGGCATTGCTGATTGTATTGGGCATCGGTGGTTTGGTGTTAAGCGGTTTGAAATTTCCGTCATTGGATGCGATGGCAACGTTGTTATTGCTGGGGTTTGCCTTCAAATCGTTGGAAGTGGTGCAGCGGCGTGATGCGATTGTGGTGATTTTCATCGGTTACTTTTTGGTGGCGCTGCATTTTTTGTACGCGCAATCCATCACAGCGGCATTGTATGGCATGGTGTCGATGATCGTACTGACGGGGGCGTTGATCGGGGTGCAACAGTCAGTGGCTACGTTTTCGGCGGCTCAACAGGTGCGCTTCAATTTGCGTTTGTCCGTGTTTATGTTGCTGCAATGTTTACCGTTGATGGTGGTTATTTTTGTATTTGCACCGCGTTTAGCCCCGCTGTGGTCGTTGCCCATGACCACCCAACAGGTGAAAACGGGTGTGGCGGATCGGATGGCTCCCGGCGATATTGAGAAGCTTAGCCAGTCGGATGCGCTGGCGTTTCGGGTAACGTTTCAGGGGAAAGTACCGGCTCAGCACGAATTGTATTGGCGTGGCTTGGTGTTCAACCATTTTGACGGGCGCGAATGGCGGCAGTTTGCACAGGATATGGATTCCCAGCAAGTGCAAGGTGCGTTACTGACGAATTACCGCTGGCAAGCGGATGCGGTAAAGGTACAGGGCGAACCAATTGCTTATGAGGTCGTGTATGAAAAAACTGGGCAGCCTTGGTTATTTACCCTGACCCCGGCAATGGAGGTCGAAGGTGAGGTATTGCGTGGTGCAGATTATCGGGTGATGGCGCGGCAAGCGTTACAAGCGCCGTTTTTATTGAAGGCGGTGAGTTACCCCGATGCGCAGCGTGATCTTGAACTTGCCCCGGAATGGCGGCAGTTGGCGTTGGCGTTGCCGGATGCTGGCGATGCGCGGACGCGTGCCTTAGCGCAACAGTTATGGCGCGAAACCGGTACGGAACAGGCGTATTTGGAGAGGGTGTTGGCGCGGTTTCGGGATCAGCGCTTTGAATACACCCTGAAACCGCCAACCTTGGGCGCAAGCGATACGATTGATGCGTTTTTGTTTGAGTCGCAGCGCGGTTTTTGTTCGCATTACGCGGGCAGTTTCGTGTTTCTGATGCGAGCGGCGGGGATTCCGGCACGGGTCGTGGTGGGCTATCAGGGTGGTGAGTGGAATGCTGCGGGGGGGTATATGGCGATTCACCAATACGATGCCCATGCTTGGGCGGAAGTGTGGTTGACGGGGCAAGGTTGGGTGCGGGTTGACCCAACCACGATGGTAGCACCTAGCCGTACCGAGCAAGGCTTGGAAGCCGCCATGCAGGCAGAAGGCAGTTTTCTGGCGGATTCGGTATTTTCGGTGCGTAAGATTGCCTGGTTGAACGGCATCCGGCAGCAGCTTGATACCGTGCAATACGGTTGGCGGCGTTGGGTACTGGGGTATGACGGGGCGGAACAGGCAGCGCTGTTAAAGTCGTTACTGGGGACGTTTTCGGTGCAAGGGGTGGCGTTGCTGATGGGCGGTTTGCTGGCGGCAATTGGCTTGCTGTGGCTGGTGCTGTTGGGGATGACCCCTCGGCGTGAGCCTGAAGCGTTGGAGCATCAATTGTACCGGCGTTTTTGTGCGGCGTTGGCAAAGCGTGGGGTGTTGCGTGAACCGGGGGATACGCCGGGAGTGTTTGCGGCACAGGCAGCAGAAGCCTTGCCTACGGTGGCGGGCGTGATTCGCGAGTTTACGCAGGTGTATGAAGGGATTTGTTATGCGCCGTCAGCCGACGGGCAACAGGCGACCCGGCGGCTGAAAGCGTTGCTGGGGCAGCTTAAGTAGCGGATTTAAACTTGCTGATTAAGGCAGTCGTGGGTGCAACCACTGCCAGTACCACCGCACCCGCCAATACGCCGAATACCCCACTCAACAGCGTGGGTGCAATGGCTTTAAGTGCGCTGCCTATACCGCCGACTTGTTGCACAAACAGTTCCGCGCCGTGCAGGAAGTCATGTGAATGCGGGATGCCATGCAGCAAAATACTGCCACCGACAAGGAACATCGCGGCAGTGCCCACCACCGATAAGGTTTTCATCAGCCAAGGTGCGAACCACAAAATGCCATTCCCTAAGGCGCGGCGGAAGCCGGTGGCACGGTTTTTGATGAGGTGCAGACCGAGGTCGTCGAGTTTGACAATACCGGCAACTAAGCCGTATACGCCGATGGTCATAATAAGGGCAATACCAGACACGACTGCCGCTTGCATGGCAAATGACGCGCCTTGCGCCGTGCCGAGTGCGATCACAATGATTTCGGCGGAGAGGATAAAGTCGGTGCGGATTGCGCCTTTGATTTTGTCTTTTTCAAACGCCACCATGTCGCTGGAAGGATCACGAGCGACTTCGAGTAGTTCGGCTTGATCTTTTTCGTGGTGAGGCGAGAGTTTGTGGGCAATTTTTTCAAAGCCTTCGTAGCACAAGAATGCGCCACCGATCATCAATAACGGGGTGATCAACCAAGGTGCGACCGCACTGATCAGCAGCGCCGCAGGCACGAGGATCAGTTTGTTGAGGAATGAGCCTTTGGCAACCGCCCACACCACGGGCAATTCACGGTCGGCTTGTACGCCGGTCACTTGTTGCGCATTGAGTGCAAGGTCATCGCCCAATACGCCCGCCGTTTTTTTCGCGGCGACTTTGGTCATGACGGAAACATCATCAAGAACGGTGGTGATGTCATCGAGTAAGGCTAAAAGGCTTCCACCTGCCATGCAAAACTCCTGATTAGTATTGATTTATGTATGGCGGCGTATGCTACACCGATATACAACAAACCTGACAGAGAATTTTCTTTTATACTAGGTCGATGCTATCGGCAATTGCTTAAACC
>CAYNNA010000132.1:0-6757 GCA_964398375.1 uncultured Thiothrix sp. | reverse complement strand
TAAATGAACCACAGGGCTGGGTGCGAGATTTTTAGGATGCTCTGAATCGCTGGTGATATTTATGAAATTTGAGTGCTGACCCACACCGTACTACAATGCTTTGCTTTCTCATCACCCGCGACCAAGGTTAAGCCATGCACTACCCACAAGCCTACGACGTTATCGTGATCGGTGGCGGACACGCCGGAACGGAAGCCGCTCTCGCCGCCGCCCGCATGGGGCAACGTACACTCTTACTAACCCACAATATCGAAACCATTGGCGCAATGAGCTGCAACCCCGCTATCGGCGGTATCGGTAAGGGGCATTTGGTCAAGGAAGTTGACGCAATGGGCGGGGCAATGGCGCACGCCGCTGACCGTGGTGGTATCCAATTCCGCATCCTCAATTCCAGCAAAGGTGCGGCAGTGCGGGCGACTCGCGCTCAAGCAGATCGCATCCGCTACAAATCCGCGATTCGCACCATTGTCGAAAACCAGCCCAATCTTCATATGTTCCAACAAGCGGTGGATGATTTGCTGGTAGAGGGCGATAAAGTCGTCGGTGTGCGCACCCAAATGGGCTTGAGTTTTTCCGCTCGCGCAGTAGTGCTAACGTCAGGAACGTTCCTTGCAGGCAAAATCCACATTGGTTTAAGCAACCATGCGGGTGGTCGTGCCGGTGATCCGCCCTCCATTGCATTGTCGCAACGTTTACGCGAACTGCCATTCCGCGTTGATCGCCTAAAAACAGGTACACCACCGCGCATTGATGCCCGCAGTATCGACTTCAGCAAGCTGGAAGAACAACCCGGCGACACGCCTACGCCCGTGTTTTCGTTTCTGGGGCGTGAGAATGAACACCCGCCGCAAATTTCGTGCTACATCACCTATACCAACACCGAGACTCACGAGATTATCCGTGGCGGTTTAGACCGTTCGCCAATGTATACCGGCGTGATCGAAGGCATTGGCCCGCGCTACTGTCCGTCAATTGAAGACAAAGTGGTACGCTTTGCCGACAAAGATCGCCATCAGATTTTCATCGAACCCGAAGGGCTGGATACACACGAAGTCTACCCCAACGGCATTTCCACCAGCTTGCCATTCGATGTGCAATACGCGCTGGTACGCTCAATGGCAGGCTTGGAAAACGCACACATTACCCGCCCCGGTTACGCCATCGAATACGATTTCTTTGACCCGCGTGACCTCAAGCCGACGCTGGAAACCAAAGCCCTGCACGGGCTGTTTTTCGCAGGGCAAATCAACGGCACAACGGGCTATGAAGAGGCGGCTGCGCAAGGTTTGCTCGCAGGCTTGAACGCCGGTTTATACGCCCAAGAAAAAGATGGCTGGTATCCACGCCGTGACCAAGCTTACCTCGGTGTATTGGTGGATGATTTAATCACGCTCGGCACGAAAGAGCCTTACCGCATGTTCACTAGCCGTGCGGAACACCGTTTGTTGTTGCGAGAGGATAATGCCGATTTGCGCCTAACCGAAATAGGGCGCGAGTTGGGTTTGGTGGATGACGCTCGCTGGGCAGCCTTTTGCACCAAGCGCGAAGCGATTGAGCAAGAACAGCAACGCCTCCGTGCCACGGTGTTGCAACCCTCGGCGGTCAGTTTGGAAGACAGCCAGCGGGTATTCGGTGATGTTTTGTCGCGTGATTACAAATTGCACGATTTATTGCGCCGCCCTAATGTCACGTATGCCGCGCTGACCAGCCTGCCAGCGGTAGGTGGCGCTGTTACCGATGAAAAAGTAGCGGAACAAGTGGAGATCCAGTGCAAATACGCCGGATACATTGAGCGCCAGCACGACGAAATCGACAAACAGCGTCGCCACGAAGAAACCCGCCTGCCGGATTGGTTGGATTATACCCAAGTACGCGGTCTCTCCAACGAAGTGCGTCAGAAATTGCAAAGCCAACGCCCAGCGACCGTTGGGCAGGCTGCACGCACACCCGGCATTACCCCCGCCGCGATTTCTTTATTGCTCGTGCATTTGAAAAAGGCGGGTTGAAGCATGGAGGTGGATGCGCGTGCAAAGCAATTGCTCAACCGTTACCTGCAATTATTGCAACGCTGGAACAAAGTTTACAATCTGACAGCGGTGCGTGATCCGGCGGAAATGCAGTCTTTACATATCGCGGATAGCTTGAGTGTTGCGCCCTATTTGCGAGGTACGACGTGCCTTGACGTAGGCAGTGGGGCAGGGTTGCCGGGAATTCCTCTGGCGATTATTCAGCCGCAACGCCAGTTTACCTTGCTCGATACCAATGGCAAGAAAACCCGTTTTATGCAGCAAGCGGTGCTGGAATTGGGCTTATCCAATGTGACCGTGATTCAAACGCGCGTCGAAAGCTGGCAGCCCATCGGGTGTTTTGACGCGATTATCAGCCGGGCTTTCGCTTCCCTACAGGATTTTGTGACCTTTACCGGCAAACATGCCTGTGAAAGTGGTATCCTCTACGCCATGAAGGGGCGCTACCCTGACAGCGAACTGGCAGAATTGCCCAGCGGCTGGCAGGTAATGGCGCAACACACCCTGCACGTACCCGATTTGGATGCAGAACGGCATCTGTTGGAATTACAGCAC
The DNA here is from genome assembly GCA_964398375.1 of uncultured Thiothrix sp. Taxonomy (GTDB): domain Bacteria; phylum Pseudomonadota; class Gammaproteobacteria; order Thiotrichales; family Thiotrichaceae; genus Thiothrix. The sequence continues at coordinate 4,175 of CAYNNA010000132.1, read as the reverse complement.
GTATAAGCGAGAACCATTTCATGACGCGAGTTATCGCCATCGCCAATCAAAAAGGCGGCGTCGGCAAAACCACGACCACTGTCAATTTAGCTGCCTCTTTAGCCGCGATGAAGCGCCGTATCTTACTGGTGGACATGGACCCGCAAGGCAATGCCACCACTGGCTTAGGGTTGGAAAAGCACGGTCAGAAAACCACCTTGACGAATGTGTTGTTGGGTGAGGCGCATGTCACTGAAATTCTGCAAAAACTACCGGACACTTCTCTGCATGTGCTACCGGGGTCGCCAGACGTGACTGTTGCTGAAGTCAAGCTGATGACCAGTGAACGCCGCGAATACCGCTTGCGTGAAGCCTTAGCCCCACTGCGCGGGGCTTACGATTATATTCTGATTGATTGTCCGCCATCCCTCAATATGCTCACCGTTAATGCACTGGTGGCGGCGGATGGGGTGATTATTCCCATGCAATGCGAATACTACGCGCTCGAAGGGTTAAGCGCCTTGGTTGGCACAATCGAACGTATTACCCAAACCGCTAACCCTAAGTTGCAAGTCATGGGTTTGGTGCGCACCATGTACGACCCGCGCAGTAATTTGGCGCGTGATGTATCCGAGCAGATTCAGGCATTTTTCCGCAATAAAGTCTACAATACGGCTATCCCGCGCAATATTCGTTTGGCAGAAGCGCCCAGCCACGGTCTATCCGTATTAGAGTATGACAAAGGTTCACGTGGTGCATTGGCTTACCTTGCCTTGGCTGCCGAAATGCTGCGCAAAGATTCCAGCAAAGTAGCAGCGGATGGAGAACAGGCATGGTAAAAAAACCGGCTTTGGGGCGCGGTCTCGATATACTGCTGAGTTCAGTACGCGGCGACGGCGAACAGGCGGATGATACCGTTCTGAAAAAACTTCCCGTTGAACGCATTCGCCCCGGTCAGTATCAACCCCGTACTCGTATGGATCCTGACGCTCTACAAGAGCTGGCAGATTCCATCAAAGCCCAAGGCTTGGTGCAGCCGGTGGTGGTGCGCAAACTCGGCGGCGGTGAATACGAGTTGATTGCCGGTGAACGCCGTTGGCGAGCCGCACAGTTGGCGGGTTTGCATGAAATCCCGGCGGTCGTGCGCGAAATCCCCGATCAAGCCGCTGCTGCCATGTCGCTGATTGAAAATATCCAGCGCGAAGACCTGAATGCGTTAGAAGAAGCGGGTGCGTTACGGCGTTTGATTGACGACTTTGGTCTGACTCATCAACAAACCGCCGACGCGGTAGGGCGTTCGCGTGCGGCTGTCACCAATCTGCTGCGTTTGCTGGAATTACAGCCAGAAACCAAAGCCTTAGTCGATGCCGGACAGCTTGAAATGGGTCACGCCCGTGCTTTGTTGGCGCTGCAAGGTCAGCAGCAAGTCGATGTGGCGCAAAAAGTTGCCGACCGTCAGCTTTCTGTGCGCGAAACCGAGCGCCTCGTTAAAAGCCTGTTAGACACTGACCAAAAGCCAGCGGCTGAGTTTAAGCCCTCACCTGATGTCTTAAAGTTGGAACAGACCTTAGCGGATACCCTTGGTGCTAAAGTGGCGATTCGCTATAACCGTACAGGCAAGGGTAAATTGGTGATTGAATACAATAGCTTGGATGAACTTGACGGTATTCTTGGTCATATTCAGTAAATTTTATGCTCAAGGTGTTGCTGTGAAGCTGGAATCGCTGCATAATACGCGCCTTGTTTTTCGGATTGGTTTTTCGGGAGAATACCCTTGCCTAACATAGCTTCAGCTAAGAAACGTGTTCGCCAAAGCGAAGCGAACCGTATGCACAACCGTCATATGCGCACACGTTTACGTACACAAATTAAAAATGTCCTGCGTGCAATTGACGCTGGCGATCGTGAAGCTGCCCTGTCTGCTTACCAAGCGGCTGTGCCGGTGATTGATTCCATTGCTGACAAAGGTATCATTCACAAGAACAAAGCAGCACGTCATAAAAGCCGTCTGAACGCACATATTAAAGCGCTGCAAGCTTAATCATTGCGATTGATTTGTTGTGTTTCCTAAAGCCGGTATACAAAACCGGCTTTTTGTGCTTGTGTGGTGTTTATGCTGAAAATTGGCTTAACGGGCGGTATCGGTTGTGGTAAATCCACGGCAGTGCGACGGTTTCGGGAACTGGGTGTTCCTGTCATCGAAGCTGATCTTGTTGCCCGTGAAGTTGTCGCCCTAGGGCAACCAGCGTTGCAGGAAATTGTTGAATGTTTTGGTTCACACGCATTGCAAGCCGATGGTGTGCTTGATCGTGCGTGGTTGCGTCAAACTGTTTTCAGCGACCCGGTACGTTTACAGCAACTTGAATCCATTCTTCATCCACGCATTCGCGCTGAAATCCTTGCCAGAATTGCCGCTTGTACAGACAGCGCTTATGTGATCGTTGACGTACCCCTATTGTTTGAAAAGGGCTATACTCAGCGTTTCGAGCGAATCTTAGTAATTGATTGTTTGCCAGATCAGCAGGTTTTGCGGGTTAGGCAACGCGATGGCAGTGACGATAGTGTGATTGCGTCTATCATGCAGTCACAGATTGGGCGTGAGGCACGTTTGCAGCAAGCTCATGACATTATTAGCAATACTGCGTCAATTACTGATTTTTATGAAAAAATTGATGATTTAAATTTTAAATACATAAAATTGTCAAATGCTTAGTTGCTTGTTCTATTGGCTTTTTGGTATAAAGGCAATTCAATAGGGCTTGTAAGTGTTTTATGATGATCTATGCACAACCGCTGAGTGAAGACATTCGCCGAATTTCAGAGCCACACATGATTGGTTATGAGCAGCCGTTAAACGAAAAAATCCGTTTATTTATGCGCTTGGAATTGCTAATGGCGCGATTTCAGTATCATATTTCTACTGATCCTAAACCTGAGGATACGGTAGCGGCACTGCATTTGTTGCTGGATTTGTATAACCTTTCCGCCCGCCTCGATGTCAAAAGTGAAATTCTGAAAGAAATCGACCGCATGGGGCAATCAGCACGTTTGTTGTTGCGTCGCGAAGATGCGGATGCTGTGCGTCTTGATGCGGTATTGGAAAAGCTCAACCACCATAGCGATGTGTTGTACCAGCAACGCGGGCAACTGGGGCAACATCTAAAGACTCACACGTTTTTCAATAGTTTGCGCCAACGCTCGACCTTGCCGGGTGGTTTGAATGGTTTTGATATTCCCCTGTTTCATTATTGGCAAGAGCAAGCAATTAATGTGCGGGTCGATGATTTGCGTGAGTGGATTGAGCCTTATGTGACCGCGAATGCTGCTGCCCGTGAGTTGCTGAATATCGTGCGTGATTTCGGTGAGCGTCATGCAGAGGTGGCTAAGGAAGGTTTTTACCAGTCGATGTTGGAGTCACGTAAGCCGTATCAAATGATGCGGGTGGAACTGCCAGATAGCGTTGACTATTACCCCGAAATCAGCGCGGGCAAACAGCGTTTCACGCTGCGTTTTGTGAATGCGGATATGCTGGCTGAACGTGGTAAGCAAAATCAAAAAGATGTGAATTTTACCTTGGTACTGTGTTCTTTTTGATCTGATTGCGCGGCAAACCTCGCTCTTCAGGGCGGGGAGGATAGCGCGGGTGGCGAAGCCGCCCTATGTTCGGAGTGCTTAGCGAGGTGTTCGCTGCTGCTCTATGTACTGGCGAATGACTGAAATAGGCGCACCGCCACAACTGCCAGCAAAATAACTGGGCGACCACAAAGCCCCACCCCACAATTTTTCACGGATGTTGGGATAATTTTTCTTGCGTATCACTCGGCTGGAAACGCCTTTCAAGCTGTTCACCAAAGCGGAAACCGCCACTTTGGGCGGGTAATTTACCAACAGGTGAACATGGTCATCCTCACCATCGAACTCCACTAATTCTGCTTCAAAGTCAGTGCATACGCTGGCGAAAATGTCGCGCAAGTCATCCAGTATGGCTCTGGTAAATACTTCACGGCGGTACTTGGTCACAAAGACCAAATGGACGTGCATCAGAAAGACACAATGCCTTCCATGCCTAATATCATTGTCATTACTCATAGACCAAACTATAATTGAACCATGCAACGACGACAAGCCTTCAAATACGAACTCAGCAATTCTCATTTTGCCCCACATACGATAAAACGGTGTAAACTAGACCTATC
>CAYNNA010000131.1:0-6866 GCA_964398375.1 uncultured Thiothrix sp. | reverse complement strand
GTGAAATCAATCAGTTTACTCTAAATTCTGACATTATTCAGAATCAGCACCCAATAATTCTTTCTGCTCAACCGTCGCGAGCTGTGCTTGGGAATGGTTAGAATAAGTCGACCAATCAGCAGTATAAGTTTCCGCTTGGTTGCCCCATGTAGTCCAGCCTTTACGCCCACCACGCCCAAACAGCTCAAGAAATGGCCCCCAACTGCATTCTTCGATAACCGTGTATTGTTCGTCGGGTTTACGGCTGTGTTCGCGCTTTTGCGAGGAAATAATATTGGGCTGGGTTCTGCCCGCTTGCAGGGTACGTGGGTTTTTACCACGTACCCCAAACAGAATAATTTCTGTCACATTACGGAAGTAAAAACCAACACCACGCCGGTCAGGGCCTCCATCCTTGCGGATTTTGTACCAAATAATATTGGTTTTATACGTAAAGCCCCAAGCTTTCATGACCTCAAGCCCTTCTGCCAACAAAGCATTCGGAACCCATAGGTAGAGATGCGCGGTATCCTCAGCAACGTTACCAACAGGCAACGCTTTGATGTCATCCAGCGTCATGGTTGGATAGCGTGACAAACGGTGATGTTCAGGTGCCATTTTTCCGGTACGGTTAGTGAACTGCCAAGGAGGATCCGCCAGAATAGTGGCAAACTTCTGCCCTTCCAGCTCTTTCCGCAAATCATCCGTTGCACTCATTATTCATCCTCTACATACAAATTTCTGGATATACCGAACACTAGTAAGGGGCATCCTGCTCCACTGCCACCTTCGATTCTGGGCAATAGCTTGCTCATGTGGGTTGTGGATGCACCATAAGAAGAACCTCGTCCCAAGTCCTTGAATATATCCTGCAACTCATCACATCGGGTAATTATAACCCCCACACTGATAGCACGTAGCTCAAAAAGCAAACGGAAGTTATTCAGGTCACGATCAAAGAACGGATCTTTGTTGTTCCATTCAATTTCCAATGCAATGCGATTTTTGACGCAATCGACTTTATGGGTTGGCGTATCAAGCGATACATGATCCACCACAACTTGCGTTGCAAACTGCTTTTCTTGCCAGCCACGCTCATACAAGAAGCTGTCGATAGAGGCTGAAACTTGTGATTTGCTTCCCCCCGGATTGGTAATCCAGCTTTTCTTGAGCCGAAAACACATCAATAAATCCAAAATATCCTGCCACTCTTGGGGAAAATCCTCCTTCAAAATGGCACAGGCATGTTTCCACTCATGAACTTCGTAGTTGTCACGGATGAATTGGGGTAAAAGTGCGGTAGTCATCGTCAGTAGGAATAACTATCCGCCACCGCACAGTTGGAGAATTGGCATTATAAATTCCATTTTCATGCTTGCTTATCAGCTTCAGCGACTGGAAACCGTTCTTTCACTTTACGAGCTGGGTTCCCTGAAACAAAGCTATTGGCTTTGATTGGACTCATGACAATGGAATAAGGCGCAACAAAGCACTCATCTTCGATGGTCACTGCGGGCAGCACAACAGCCCCCAAACCAATACCCACGTTATTACCGATCACGATCGGTGCGGATAACTGTGCCAATTCTCCACCCCAGCTATAACACACGCGGCGCTCTGGATTCGCCGAATCAGTAGGCAAATTGGTCAATGAATAAATTTTCGCACCAGAACCTGTACCGCAATCATTCCCAATCTGCACCCCACCATGCGCCTGAATTAAGGAGAACGGGGTAATATGCACATTATTACCCACGTGCAATTCACCAACTTCGTGTTGATAATTCGGATTCTCCAACACTTTCGCCCCTTGTTCTAAAGGCACTTTACCCGCCATTAGGATGCAATAACGGTCAATCCACACGTTATCCCCCAGATGAATATCTTTAGCTCCCTGAATAATCACCCCTTCATCAATAACCAAGTTTTTTCCACAACTGCCAAAACGGCGGCTGTAATACCAAGAACGTACAGTACGCCCAGCAGAACCACCCAGTGGGCGAATCATGCTTCTCAGTAAATTATCAAAAAATAATGCGATCGACTTCAACATGAATAATCCTATTTCTAATAGCTATGGGGAAACTAGGACATTACTTGTCCGCCGTTCACGCGAATCGTTTCCCCAGTCAAATAATCGGACTGACGCGAGGCCAGAAAAGCCACGACACCCGCCACATCATCGGGCTTAGCAATACGCCGCAAAGGTACACGCGCTGCCGCCATTAAGCGGATACGTTCCGGCACTTCTGCCAATTGCGCTGTATCGGTCATACCGGGCGCAACCATATTTACCCGAATACCTTTCGGGGACATTTCAATCGCCAGCGCATGGCTAAAGCCATCCAACGCAGCCTTGGCAGTAATAAACGGCAACAAATTCCCCATTGGAGCTTCGATCAATTGCGCACTGATGTGGATAATTTTACCGTAGCTTGCCACTTCCATCTGTGGGGTAACATGGCGCACCAAATGGAATGCACCTTGCAGGGCGGTCTGTAAGTGTGCCTCAAAATCCTTCCACTGCACGTCTTCCCAGCGAATTGCTGCCATTGGTGCCGTGGTGCAATTGACCAATACCGTAATATTACCCAAATGCCGCTGCACATAATGCGCCATATTGGCAACCGCCGCTTCATTACGAATATCCGCAGCCACCATTACCGCTTTTTGCCCCGCCGCTTCAACATCCCGCATGACGGTTTCAGCATTCGCCACTTGAGTGAAATAGTGAACTGCCACATCAAAACCGGCAGCCGCAAGATGACGGCATACAGCGCCACCAATGCCACCCGAACCGCCAACCACCAATGCCACCGGACGCGGGGGTTCCGGCTCGATACTGGTATCGTCCTCAAACTCCACGACTTTGACTTTCGCCACGCCTGTGGTGACTTTTTGACGGTGTTGATTGAAAATATCGGTTTGCAACTCAATGACTTGCATCCGGTCAATCTTACGCAACACCTCTGCCCGCACCGTTAGGGTATCGCCTACCCTAACCGGCAACAGAAATTCCAAGTTTTGAGCAAACCACAACGCGCCATCACCCGGCAAGCGCGTGCCGATAATGGTGGAGATAAACGATACGCCCAACATGCCGTGAGCCACCGGCTTTTTAAAACTGGTACGGGCAGCGTAAGTGGGGTCAACATGCAAGCGATTATCGTCGCCGCTGAGTTCCACAAAACGTTCCAGATCTTTATCTGTTACGACATGTTCCAGCTCGGCAACCTGCCCCACCAGAATTTCATCAAAACGCGCCATGCCCGCCCCTTCTATTGCTCAATGACTTCATGAGATTAATAATAGCTAAACAAACCATCATCAGCCGGTGCTGACGTTTCATTCTCACACTTATATAAAGTCAACGCCACAATATCAGCCGCCGTTTCCAACTGGGCAAACTCTTCTTCGGTATAGCGAATATTGAATTCTTCCTCTAACAACAGCAGAATTTCCACTTGCTTGAGTGAATCCCAGTCCTTGCGCCCACTCATGCTTAACCATACACCCTCATCAGCGGTAATTGGTTTACCCAAAATAGCGACCAGCGCCTGTTTCAGGGTATCCTTGATTTTTTGTGAATCCATGTCTTGTTATTCCTCAATTAATTGGACGCTTTGTACAGGCGTAAACTGTTCAAGGGTTTGTCTAGGGATACCGTTCAGCCCTTCTTGAACGGCATCAGGTGCTACTTGCAAATGCCCTGCCAACCATGCCTGAGCGGGCTGGTTACGTGGACCGTGTTGCACGCGGAAACACACTTGTTCACAGGTTTGAAACTGCGGCAAATGACGAATCGTCCACAACACAATGGTATCTTCCAATTGTCGCCCCAAGGCACGGCAACTGATACACAACTCCTCAATGATGAGTAAATCACCATGACGCTCGGCAACAATCACCGCAATGATACCACTATCGGATAAGCGGTCTTTCAATTGCACGCAAGCGACCGCAGAATTTTCACTGTTATAACGCTCGGTCAACTCGGACAAACTAAACCGCCGCATCGCCAAGTTAAACTGGTTAGTTTTCTTACACAAATCAGCCAAACGTGACAAATGTTCTTGCGGCGCTTGGTTGAACACCAGCGTCACCTGCAAATTGCGCAAATATTCTTCGGGATCAGTGACTTCTGTCAGCAACGCCTCACGCAAGGCATTGGCTTTCATATCCTGATTGCGCTTGACATCATCGGCGGTCACTTTCCAACGCCACAGCGCGGGGTAAAACTCAAGCGCCCGACGGGTCAACTCGGCATTTTCATGCGCATGAATCGCGTGCACTTGGGGCAATTGGCTGGTCACATCCGCGAGTTCACCGATATTGTCATCCACAAATAACACCGCATCAGGGGCAATCCGCAAGGCTTGTGCCACCCGTGCAATCGCACTGGCTTTACTCCCCCACGACACTTCGGTTGCCGCGAAATCATCCCATTTCAGTGGAAAATCATCACGTTGTGCAAACAGGTCTTCCACATCCACCCGCTCATTGCGTGAGACCAGTGCCAAGAAAATACCTTTTTGCTGCAAGGCTTTAACGGATGCTTGCAGGGCTTTGTGCTGCGGGGTTAATTCCACCCCTTGGATACCGTCTTCGCCCAAAATACCTTTGTGCAAGGTATTATCCAAATCCAACGCCAACGCTTTGATCGGTGGTGATAAAGCGGCTGGCAACCAATGGCAAGCCAATTTACGCGCCAATAACGGCTGTGCGGCATTACTAACGGGTGAACCCGTTGCCACCGCAATCCGCATATCCAGCAATTCCACTCCGGCTTCGGCGCACACGCCACCAATATCCGCAAAGTAAATATCCGGCAAAGTATCGACCAGCGCTTGCATCTGCTGGTGTTGCTCCGCATTTTGCAGCCAAGTCGCCACAATAATCGGCACGTTTGATGCCGCACGTAACACACTTAAGCGCGTCAATAGCCATTCACTCCACGCCGCAAAATCGGTATTCGCCAAATAGCGGCTGCTATCTAACCACAACAATTCCAGATCGGCGGCTTCACGCCCCGCAAACATCAAGGAATCGTCATAATCACCGAAGTTAAACGCCACTTGCCAACGCCCAAACGCAAAATACGGTTGCGCCAAACTCACGATGGACTCCAAGGCATGGTTGCGCCACACGTTTACGCTCACTGCCCGATTTTGCGCATTCCCTAAACTCAGTTGCTGTAAAGACAAACGGGTAGGTCGCGCCGCAAACAACGTCGGCTGACTTTCCATCCGCTTGATAGTTAAAGACATTTCAGGAACCATTACATCCCGCTCCAGACAAATTTCATCAAGTATTGACACTTTTTAACATACACCCCGCTACCTTACCTGATTGACAGGATGTAGCAACAGAATGACCCGATCAACTGTCATAAGGGGCTTTATGGACAAATGACGCCCGCTTATTATAAGTGGCGGTCAGCGCTTCAGCAACAAACTGCCTCTCTATATAGAAGCCCCCATTCAAACTTGCAACCAGAATGTCACCGGACCATCGTTTGTCAAAGACACCTGCATATCCGCCGCAAACACCCCGGTTTGCACCGTCAACAACTGCGGCCGCGCCTGTGCCGTGAAATAGTTAAACAGTGCTGCACCTTGAGCGGGCGGGGCAGCAGGCGTAAAACTGGGGCGCATCCCCTTACGGGTATCAGCGGGCAATGTAAATTGCGGCACAATCAGCAACCCACCGTTGATTTCACGTAACGAAAGATTCATTTTCCCTTGTGCGTCGGGAAAAATGCGGTAGCCCAATACCCGTTCCAGTAAACGGTCTGCCTGTGCCTCGGTGTCCGCTTTTTCCACGCCCAGCAATAACAAAATCCCACGCTCAATCTGACCAACGGTCACGCGATCAATCGCCACTTGCGCCTGGGACACGCGCTGTATCAAGCCAATCATGCCAAATAGTCCACCAATGCATCGGTAGCCTGCACCAAGGCTTGCTGAATCAACGCTTCACTCGCCGCATGACCACTGTCAGGAATCACATGGAAATCCGCATTAGGCCACGCTTGATGCAGCGCAAATGCCTGTTCCAATAGGCAAATCATATCGTAACGCCCGTGGATAATACTGCCCGGCAAATGCGCAATCCGGTGCGCATTCGCCAGCAATTGATTCGGCTCCAAGAAGCCCTTATTAATGAAATAATGTGCCTCAATCCGCGCCACACTCATCGCGGTATACGGGTCGGTGAAATGGGACAACACGCTTTCTTTCTGTTGCAAATTAGCGCAACGCGCCTCCCACGTTGACCACGCCTTAGCCGCCTGCATTCGCGCAATTTCGTTTTCACCCGTCAAACGCCGGTAATACGCCGCCACCATATCGCCGCGTTCCACTTCGGGAATGGGCGCAAGATAATCGTGCCAATAATCGGGGTAGATACGCTCAATGCCCTGCCCCACTTGGTAAAACCAATCAATATCCCGTGGGCGACACAGAAAAATACCACGCAAAATCATGCCACTCAGCCGCGCCGGGTGGGATTCCGCATACGCCAGCGCCAAGGTCGAACCCCACGAACCGCCAAACACTACCCACTGATCAATGCCCAAATGCTCACGAATCAACTCCATATCGGCGACCAAATCCCACGTTGTGTTGCGTTCCAACGACGCATGAGGTTTAGAGCGCCCACAACCACGCTGATCAAACAGGATAATGCGGTAACGATTCGGGTCAAAAAATTGCCGATGCCAAGGTTCACACCCCGAACCGGGGCCACCGTGCAAGAACACCACCGGCAAACCATCCGGCACGCCGCATTCTTCCACATAAAGTTCATGCACATCATCCACCTTCAGGTAAAAATGATGGTTATCACGAATCGGGGGGTAAAGCGCACTCACTCCAGTCTTCTCCTTA